>CALBYC010000243.1 GCA_937890135.1 uncultured Parabacteroides sp. | reverse complement strand
CAAAGGAAAAGGTTTGCCGCAATTAAACGCTCCTTTTTTTGCAGCAATAGCCCTTCGAAATTTCACCGTCCATTGAGGTTCGTAACCAAAAGCATGATTTCGTACATTGTTCGTTATATCGTTGATAAGAAAGCAGGTAGGTGGATGAAAAAAAACAGAAATACATTTGATGATAATGAAAAAGGTTGTACTTTTGCAATCGAAAGGTGGCTGCAAAAAAAGGAGCGTTTAATTGCGGCAAACCTTTTCCTTTGTGCGTTACCTGCCGAGGGCATATTAGATGTATACAACAGACTCGTTGACGGTATTAAATGAGCGCATAACCAATTCTGCCATTACATTAGGCTTTCGATTTTTGTATTAATCTATTACAGGATTGTCAATACGCTGATTTTTCCAACAATCCGGGTAAACGACCCTTCGAAGCCTTTGGTAAATGACTTTCAATCACAAACTTGTCGCAGAGTTGCAAGGATTATGCACTTCTATTTTATCATTTTTATTTTACACATTTAATTCCTCCGGCTGGTTTAATGGCATGGAAAAACACTTGAACGAATATGGACAAGGAACTTGAATTGGTATGTTTGGAAAAATTGGCCGCGGGAGACCACCGGGCTTTTGAAATACTTTATTTGCATTACCATCCTCAAGTTGTCCGTTTTCTCTGTGGTTTCTTGAAAGACGAGGAAGAGGCATTCGATATGGCACAGGATATTTTTTTGAAGGTGTGGAATAATCGTTTGCAAGCCATCTATATCCGATCGTTCAGCGCTTACTTATTCACAATGGCACGAAACCAACTGACGAATCATTATGAAAGCATGTTGGTAAAGGCCCGCTTTGAAGAGCAAGAGTTGCAAAGGCAGGATGGTTATGACATGAACGACGATCTTCTGGCACGCGACCTTGACGAGTGGCTGAATCGCTTAGTTGGGCAGATGCCTGAACAAAGGCGCAACGTATTCCGCATGAGCCGTCAGGAGGGATTGAGCAATGATGAAATAGCCTCCCATCTTCGGATTAGCAAGCGTACGGTAGAGAATCATATAACGACCGTTTTGAAGGCATTACGCCATGCGTTGAAACGATTTTCATGTCTTATCTCTTTGTAAGATTTGGGTGGCAGGGCTTTGCTTTTTATCCATTTATGCCGTCGTTGCAAAAAGAAATCCGTTTCCCCGGAAAAAGGAAACGGACTTAATGCTTCGCTTATCTTTTGAAATTCAAAAAATAATATGCTGCCCTTCACGTTAAAAGGATGCCTTTATAAACGAAACTAAGATTTATTGTTCTCCAAATTCCTGTTGTTGCCGTTCGACCTCTTTCAATTTAAGGGCATTAAGCTCTTTACGCAGGCGTTCAACTTCTTTCTCTGAGTCACTATTAATACGAGTAATGCTATCTGATGAAATAGAACTTGCCGCAATTAACTTGGCCTCTTCCGAATTGTAAATCTGAGGATTTTCAGCGGGATGGGACTCCAAGAGCAGTTCCCCGCTGATTGGCATTTGAGAACCTTCAAACAGGACACGCGCCTTGATACGTATCTTACCCGGCTTCAAAGTCGATTGTACAAGAATAGGGGCGGTACCCCAACGAACCGGAGCCGGATTCGCAAGAACATCCGCACCTCCTAAGATCCGGCCTTCTCCTTCAATCGAAAAACGGATATTGTAGTTGTTTAACCGCTTGATGTTTCCTTTCTTGTCTGCAATAGCTGCGACAACAGTAACCAGATCGGAACCATCCGCTTTCAAATCCGTGCCTTCATTATCGACCCACAACAGGACCTTTTCCGGACGACGTGCAGGCTCTACCTTGTGCGTAGCGACCACTTGGCCATCAATCAAACCTTCCGCCAACAGATAAACCTCTTCTTGACGTCCTTTCATGGCCAGAGCCTTATCCGCCATGAAATCATATACCCCCGAGAACGTAATAATCGGAGAAGGCATTCCCTTACGATTTTTATCCTTCTTGTATATGTGTGTCTTGCCACCTTCGAGATAAGTCAGACGTACCTCATCGCAATTGGAATAGACCGTGACATCCTTTCCGGAGAAAGGAGTCATCTCATGGGCAATATAAACCATCGGACCACAGCCAACCGACTGCGAGTCCTCTGCAACTGGTCGCTGAGCCATAAACATGTAATAGGAATATTTCGGCTGGCGAAACACATCCATCAATCCTCCATAGAAAGGATCCGGATGATAACCACGCTGGTGGTCAAACGAATGCCAAAGGGCTCCTCCTACATGCTGTGCCGGTTGCTGATAAAGCACATCGAAATTGGTCACCGCATAAGAAGGATGTGCATAATGCTCCGCTTGCACCAACATGGGGCGTTCTCCCCAATTGCGTGCCACCCGGCTCGGAGAGTTGTGCGAGTTCCAATCGTCCACATTGTCGCCCCATTCACGGGTGAAATAGGTTTTCGTCGAATCATAATCCGCCGAAGCATCCAGCATGTCTTGTGGATGGGCGAAGTAGACCGGGAAATTCTCGTGTCCCCGCGCCCCGCTGTCACTGCCACTATAACAATAAGGATAAGGATATTCCTCGTCAACGATATCCCGAGCGTTCTTTGCAAAGTCTGCCGGATACCATGTCTCATTCAAGATTGGCTCCCAAAGCCAAACACAAGGATGGTTACGGTCGCGACGTACAACATTGCGGATATCACTGTAGACACGTTGCGAAAACTCCGGTGCATCATTCCAGAACTGCCAGCCCGGCGTATTTACAATGACGAACAATCCCAGCTCATCACATGCATCCATAAAAGCCGGATCCTGAGGACAATGGGCATTACGAATAATCTCCATTCCCACCTCCTTCAACTTTTTGGCATCCCGCCAATGAAGGCTATTAGCCACTGCGTTACCCACCACGGCAAAGTCCTGATGGCGATTGCCACCAATCAACGGCTTCCCATAGGGTTTCCCATTCAACCAAAAACCATCTTTTCCTTTGAACTCAATGCTGCGGATACCGATGCGGCGGCGATAGCCATCCACGACATTTCCCTGCTGATCTAAAACACGTACTTGCAAATTATAAAGCGTTGGCGTAGATGGTGTCCACAATTGAGGTTGTTTGACTTGCAACTGATCGGAAGCAACCGCAGCCTTTCCGCCCTTAATCCGGATCGGATGTTTCAAAGAAGCTACTTCTGTTCCATTCGCTTGCAACAATCGGTATTCAACGCTGCCAGCAAAAGATTTCCGCATTGCATTCCGGACTTGCAACTTCAATCGGACCTCAGCCAATGCATCCGAAACTTTTCCAAAAGCGACAAACAAACCTCCGCCTGCCACCTCATCCTCGTAATTCGGATCAGTGATAAACACTTGATTATGGGCAATCAGCCAACAATCCCGATAGATGCCACCAAAATAGGTGAAATCCAACACATCTTGTGCCTTTCCGGGAGGATAAGAGGGATCATCGCTATTATCTGCCCATACGGCAATCACATTATCTCCCTGCCAATCAATCACATCTGTAATATCAACAACGACAGGTAAATAACCTCCATAATGTTCTTTAAGTAACTGGCCATTCACAAACACCTTGCTCTTTCCCATAATCGCTTCGAAATGAAGAAAAAGCTTCTTCCCCTTCAAAACGGCATCCGGCGTAAAATGTTTCCGATACCACACTTCGCCTTGATAATTGATACACCCGCTCGCCTCTGTCGGCAAATATTCAATGCCGTTCGGCAACGAAACGACTGTCCAATCCTTATCATCAAACGTTTTCGCCTCAGCTCCCTCTGCACTACCCTTCAGGAAACGCCAAGCCGGATTCATTGAAAACACTTCACGCCCGCTTTTATCCAACCGGAAGAAACCGGCTGTTGAAAACTCAGGTTGATGGATCGCCCACGATGCAAGGCTGACCCACATAAATAGTAAACAAAAAATTATCTTCTTCATATTATGAATATTTATTAATCATTTATTAATCCATGACCGTACTTTTTGAATCATCGGAATCTCGTAATAATACCACCAATCACTGTTATTCGTTTTAGAAGCCAAATGGTTATGGTGATTCTGATCAGAGATAAAACCTTCAGGCTGTTCCATGAAACGAGTTTCAGAATAAACCGACTCCAAATTCGACCGCATAGTTTCAAAGTAATCACAAACCTTACTAATTTCTGCCATTGCCGCCTGACGATCCGTTTCATCCTTTGCTACATCGTAATCATGTAAAGCCAAGATTAAACGAACCGGGTAATTTTGCAAATGATTGGTCTGCTCATAAACTTGCAACGTATAACGATTGCGCAATGCCTTTGCCTCTGCTGTTTTAATTCCATCAGAAATCTTTTCATAACGTCCAGCCTCCATTTTAGCCTGTGCTATTTTATCTTTATACAGCTCGCTCCATGCGCCCGGCTTCGTTTTATCTGGCAAATCCATCAATGTAAACGTTGTTGTCCCCCATGCAGGATTACGACGACCGGAAGTCACCAGTGCACCGTCAAAGAAAAAGATCGCCTTTTCAAGTTCATCCAAAAACAGCATCCGATTATCCTCTGGACGAAAACCGAACTCTCGTTGTGCATGCGCCTGTTTGAACGCTGGAATATCTCGAGCAGACGGATTCCATCCAAACTCACCTTGTGCAATAAAACCTCGCCAAACTGTCTCTAAATGTGGCGAACCATCATCCCAGGCAGTCGCCAATATACCCTCAAGATGGTTTTCTGCGACCAATTGGCTGAATCCTTTTATATACTCTGAACGCGAATCTCGACGTGGCATAAAAGGAG
>CALBYC010000242.1 GCA_937890135.1 uncultured Parabacteroides sp. | reverse complement strand
GGGCTATGCCACAGCATGTTTTGGTCTCACCGGGGCCGGCTCTCACCCCGAACCTCTCCCTCGCAATGGGAAACGGCCGCAACCGTTTCCCGCATCGCCCACCACCTTTTCCAAGATTCACTGCGGCCTTTTCACAATTTGCTTGCGGACGTTTTACAAAAAGGCTGCATTTAGCCCCATTAACCAAACGCAAATAGGATAACGATAAAAGTCACGGCCATTCAATCTCTTGATAATTATCCGTTACGGCTATCGAGAATAGTCCTCAGCTCCCGTTCATATTGCAAAGCATTGAGGAAGACAATCCCATCCATCCCCAAGGCTTTGCCTCCCTCAATGTTCTCAGGCCTGTCATCCGTAAAAACACACTCTTGAGGATTAAGGTGAAATTTTTCAAACAAACTATTATAAATAGCGGCTTCCGGTTTAATGAGATGCAGCTCCGAAGATATAACCTCACCCTCCAGAAGTTTGAATATCTCAAAGCGATCCATGGTAGAATAAACCATGCTGCACCAATTCGTCAGCCCATAAAGCTTATACCCCTCCTCTTTCATTTGGGCAAGCAATTTTCTCATACCGGGGACTTCACCCGTGACAATCTCAGGATAAAGCCTCATGAATATACGGATTTCATGCTCGAATTCCTTGTTCTTATCAACAACTTCCTCCATAATCTCCTCAAAAGGCTTCACCTCCCGGTCAAGCAACTGCTGAAGTTCCACATTATAAAGTATAGGAGAAAGATTCCGGCGCCTTTCCTCATCCGGTACATGCTTCTTGAAAAAAGCCTCGAAGTCATAATCCACAAGGACTTTCCCAAAGTCAAATATCAAATTCTTTATCATTCTTTTACTCTTTTGATTATTTACACATCCGCTCCAACTCCTCCACAATGGCAGGATCGTACCCCATCTCTTTGGCTTTTTCCAAATCTTTCAAGGCGCCCGCCTTTTCATACAGAGCGATTTTCACTTTACTACGCAGGATATATAATGAAGCCGTAGGCGTCGTTTCCACGAATAATTTGTTCAAGTCAGCCATCGCCCTTGAATTCTTTCCCATCAAAAAATACAAATCGGCACGGCCCTCGTATAATATCCAATCGCGCGGCATCTCGCCTATCAAGTAATTATAAATCCGTTCACTTTCCTCGTAGTTACCTCTTGCCTTTTCCAAAATCGCATAACCCAAGCGTGCCCTGACCGATTTTTCATTCAAAGACAATATCTTGTCAAAGTCCGCTTCAGCCGCAGCATATTGTTTCTTGGCCAAGAAAAGCAACCCCCTGCAATAAAGAGCCTCCTGATCATCCGGTTCTACGATCAACAGCGCATTATAGTCATTGATAGCTTTATCATTCTCGCCCAGTTCGGTGTACAAAGATGCCCGGTTTTCCAATATGGCCAGGCTGCGCGGGTGGCGAGCCAAAGCCGCCGTATAAGAAAGAACCGCTTCCTCCTTTTTCCCTTGCCTACGCTGGACCGTTCCCAAATTACAAAGCAATGCAAAATTGGCAGGATTGCCAGGCTCCTCTCGCATTGCGTTTTTCAACGCCTCCTCGGCCGCCACCCAATCCTCCTTATCGATGCAATCGCAGCTTTTCTGGACCCATTCCTCATACGTTTGCGCCGACAAGGCATTGAACAGCTGCAACAAACACAATATCCCTATAATAAAAAGTTTATTATTCATCCTTCCCATATTCAAGGAAGAAAGAATCCATTCGTCACACTTTATCTTTATCAGTCTATAAAACATAATAATCCATTTACTAATCTCCGTTGATTCCACCTAACCCGCAAAAAGAGGGGCAATTTATCAAAAATATAGGATTGCCGCAAGAAAGAAACCAAAAATCTTGTTTTGCCATCACCATTAAATATCTAAAACACGGGAAAGGGATGATAAAAAAGCAGTCAAGTTCTTTGCCTAATCGAGGATTTGGGCTACATTTGCAAGGGCTGTTTCCGGCAGCCATTCCCTGAAAAATCATAGTTGGAAACGGATTATTTAATTCAACATACATATATATGGTATTATTAGAAATAGAACAAGGAGCTAAACTAAGCAAACTGATTGATTCCCTATTCTCCCAAGGTGCCGAACTCGGCTGGACTTTGATCAAAGCCCTTCTCGTATTCATTATCGGTAAACTGCTGATAAATCTTGTCAACAAACTCATCACCCGGATTTTACTAAAACGGGACATAGACCCTTCGGTAAAGACATTCGTGGGAAGCCTTGTCAACGTCGTATTGATGGTGCTGCTGATCGTGTCTGTAGTCGGAGCATTGGGTGTACAAACCACTTCTTTTGCCGCCTTGCTAGCATCGGCAGGTGTCGCAGTCGGCATGGCCCTGAGCGGCAACCTTTCCAATTTTGCCGGAGGCTTGATTATCCTATTGTTACGTCCTTATAAGGTTGGCGACTACATTGCCGCACAAGGCGTAGAAGGAAGCGTGAAAGCAATACAAATATTCCACACCGTATTGCTCACGATAGACAACAAGGTCATTTACATTCCGAATGGTTCGTTAAGCGGAGGCGTGGTTACCAATTATAGCAGTCAAGAGTTCAGAAGAGTGGATTTGAAAATCGGGGTCGAGTACGATATAGACTTCCGGCATGTCAAGCAAGTGCTGGAGGATATTATCGCACATGACACCCGCATCCTTCAAACGCCTGCGGCGCCCCAAGTCCTGCTAAGCGAATTGGCAGACAGCAGCGTAAACATCGCTGTCCGCTTATGGGTCAAATCCGCAGATTACTGGGATGTGTTTTTCAGCATGAACCAAACGGTTTACGAACGGTTCAACCAAGAAGGCATCGGATTCCCATTCCCGCAATTGACCATCCATCAAGCGCAAAACTAACGAACCAAGCAGGGGTTCTATACAAGCAACCCCTATGTTTTGTTCAATAAACAAGGGGGTTAGTTAGAATAATCAAAAAGACTGCGTTTTTACCAAAGATTTATCTAACTTTGCGATTGTTAAAAAGAAAAGGAATTCTCTCCCTTAATAATAGAGAATACAACAATACCTGTTGGATTTCATACACTATTATTAATTACTATTTTTAAGTTGTCAAAAAGCTCGGATGCCGGATGCATCCGGGCTTTTATCTTATAAAGTCCTATTTCCGCATTTGGTATTTCAAAGCGCATGTTTCGTACAAAATCGCTACCCATTCGATAATTTCAACTATTTTATCGGGCCTAAACGATAAACATTCCTTATTTTTGGGACGATTAACGAAAAAATAGTAATTGTATCATCAAAAAAGAAAGGATTCTTATGAAGAATAATTTTACCTTATTTTCCACCTTATTATTGGGACTGGCACTCCCCACCTTTGCCTCTTCAGAGGAAGTTCCAGCTTCTGAATGGAAAGCCGGCAATTATTACCAACTGAAATACGGGAATGAATGCATTGCCATAGACGAAGCAAAAACGGATTCCTTGATTGCAAAGGAAATCAAGGACAAGGAGGCTACAAAATCAACTATCGACTTCTCCCTTTGGCAAATCACAGAGAAAACAGTTTCCGGGGCCTTGGTATACGAATTTAAAAACAAGGCGACCGGCGCATTGCTCTCTCTGCCGACATCCAGCAAAAGCATGACATTAGACCCAAAAGGGATTACTTCATGGACATTCAACGACGGTAAAATCATTGGTTATTTCGACACCAACAAGGCATTGGCTTTAACGTTGCCCACAGAAGGTGAAGGTCTTGCCGTTACAGATAAAATAAATAAAGCGACCACTTTCAAAGTAGAAGCGCCCACAAAAGACTATACCCTTTCCGCCCAGGAATTAGGGGCAGGCCTTTCCACTTTCTACATGGAAATCATTGGGGAAATTGCAGGAAACCCTTTCAGTTCAAAAGAACTCGTAGCGAAAGACCTTAGCGGAGAAGACGAAGGCTACGTGACTTTGCAATATAAAGGGGATGAAACATTCCCCAATGGAGAATCCAAATATATAGGCGTTGACACAGTTCGTACGCAAATAGACGGAGCACAAGACGTATTTGGATACAACTTCAAAGCAGATTCCACATACACAAAAGGGAAACTCCATTCTTTCGGCAATTCCGATTTCCAAAAGTTCAAATTCCTTATCGACCTAAAGAACGACTCCATCGCTTTATTTGTGAAAGGGGCGCCGGATGCATCTTCCCAGGCAACAGAGCATCCGATTTATCAAGTCGTGTATGCTTCTTACGAAAACACGAAACGCTTAACCGTTTCCAAAGTCATCAATAATAAAACGCAGGGAACTGTTCCGTACATCGTTACAAAACGAGGAGAACCTACCAAGTTGCCAAATGGTTCTGGTGTGTATTTCTTGAAAAAAGCAGGAAAAGGAGCCAGCCAATACTATTATTCCAGCTCCAGCCTCCAGACAAACAAGCCATCCATCTATTTACCGGAAGGACAGTGGTATGTCAAAGAAAAAGATGGCAAATACAGCATTGCCGAACGTAAGGAGGGAGATTCTTACGCCACTAATGCAGAAATATTCCCAGTTAAAGGCATGGACAACACGTATACTGTTGCCGGAAAAGCAGACTCGATCACGTTCGAATACCAAAAAGAGATTGATATCAAAGACTCTTATTTGGGCGCACGGTATATGGATGACAGCGAGACGAGAAATAAAGCTATATCCCTCATGGTGAACGCCATTGGCGGAGTCGTGCCGGTCACTACTGCCGATAGCGTTTTGGTGGCACAAAAGGAGAATGAGTCCAAGATAGAATTCAAAGCGATCAGAGATGAAAAAAGAATAGCCGGAGGAGCACTGGCTTTAGGAGACACACTATTCGCCGTTTCGTATAAGCTTAAAGCACTCACGACAAACGAAATGGTCGTAAATGACATCAATAACCCCGGCAGATTAGTTTTATCCAGCCAAAATGCACAAACGGATACCGTATCCATCGTATTTGCCAATACGCAAACGAAAGGTGTGTATCAATTGCGCACCTTAGGCAAAAAATTCATCACCTATGACGTTGACGGAAACTTGATTGAAGGGACGCAAGCAGCCAATTTCACAATTGAGACCTACGATGCCCCTGAGTATAAGACAATAGAAAGCACACACGTCCGTCTTGAATCCAATGGGAAGTACTTGACCATGAATCCATTTAGCAAATTGGCAGTACTGAAAAGCGAAGGTCAAGACATGACAAAATCAGCTTATACAAATGATAATTTCTCTTTGAAAGTTGAAGCAGCCGATACCCTCATCGCAGGGAAGCCAGTGTATAAGATTTCAACGAGATTGTTCGACGACGGGAACGATGGCAAACGTTATTATTTGACGACTGTCGATTTGGCAAGTACGGACAAAGCCAAATCCCCAGCCTATGCATTCGACTGGGATACCAAGGCGACGCCGGCAGGATTGTTCGCTTTCAAATATTGTTACGACGACGAATATAAAGGCCAGTATTTGTTGGAAGATGTCAAGACAGGCAAATTCATATCATTGCAAAATGAGATACTTACAGAAAGTGCCGACGGCTTGCATTTCAGCATAGAAAAAGCGGAAGCTCCGACAGCCAATCAAACAATCGTGACGGAGCCTACTTTCCAAGTATCGGGAGGGCACAACTCCGTTGTAATCATGAATGCCAAAGATAGAAATGTGGTAATTACGGATATCTTGGGCAAGATAGTCGGCAATTACTTGGTTACTTCCGACCGTTTCACCGTACCAGCCTCACGCGGCATCAATATTGTTGCAGTAGAAGGCGAAACCGCCCAAAAAGTAATTGTAAAATAAGACCTATAAATTTCAGCGACAGAAACCTGCACCATCTATTCGGTAAACCTTTTCATCCGAATAGACGGTGCAGTTTTTTTATCCCATACTTTTTTGTACCTTTGTTTTCCTAATCAATTTACTCGCTTTTATGAAAAAGTTCATTTACAATGTGGTTTTACTATTAAGTATAAATAGCATGATACAAGCTGAATCAAACCCATTTTACGGGAAATACAACACTCCGTTCGAAACGACCCCTTTCGATAAAATAAAGACAGAGCATTATGAGCCTGCCTTCCAAAAGGGCATTGAAGAACTAAAAAAGGAAATTGACAAGATCTCGAACAATAGCGAACCGGCAACATTCGACAATACGATTGTCGCCCTCGAGCGGAGCGGAAAGCTGTTAGACCGTGTCAGCGGCGCTTTTTTTAATGTATTAAGTGCTAACGCCAATGATGAAATGATGGAAATATCCCAACGGATTTCCCCCAGTTTGACAGAGAGTTCAAATTACATCTACTTGAACGAACGGCTTTTCAGCCGAGTCAAAACGGTTTACGACCAACGTGAAACTCTGAATCTTAATTTGGAAGACAGGAAATTATTAGAAGAGACATTCCGTTCATTCCAGGAGAAAGGTGCGAACCTGAACGCCACAGATAAAGAAAGATACAAAGAACTGACAAAGGAACTTAGCCTGTTGTCCTTACAGTTCGACCAAAATGCATTAAAAGACCAAAACCGCTTTGAAATGCTGTTGACCGACAAGGAAGAAGTAGCCGGCCTCCCCGAAAGCTCGTTGGAAGCAGCCCGGTTTGCCGCCAAGGAAAAAGGCAAAGAAGGATGGTTGTTTACCTTGGATGCCCCCAGCTACGTTCCTTTTGTCAGATATGCATCCTCAAGGACTTTACGAGAAAAAATGTACAAGGCGTTCATGAGCATCGGCAACAAAGGAGACGAATATGACAATCGGGAAATCATTCGTAAAATTGTCAATGACCGTCTGGCCATAGCACAATTAATGGGCTATCCCAATTATGCCGAGTTCGAGCTATCACACAAAATGGCCAAGAATTCCAAGAACGTATACAACCTCCTGAACCAACTATTGGAAGCATACAAACCTGTCGCCATCAATGAATATAATAAAGTACAAGGATTTGCGATAGGGAAAGAGCAGCAAGATATCATAGTACAGCCCTGGGACTGGAGTTATTATTCGGAAAAACTAAAGGACATTCAATTCCAAGTAAATGATGAAATGACCCGCCCTTATTTTCAATTAGAAAATGTAAAAAATGGCGTATTTGGGCTGGCGACGCAGCTATATGGCATCACTTTTAAAGAAAACAAACAAATTCCGGTATACGACAAGGAAGTGCAAGCATACGAAGTATATGACGAAAACGGGAAATTCCTGGCCGTCTTGTATACGGACTTCTTCCCGAGAAGCGGCAAACAGTCTGGAGCATGGATGAATGGCATCAAGTCCCAATACATAGATGAAAAAGGGAAAGACAGCCGTCCACACATCATCATTGTCATGAACTTTACCCGGCCGACCGAAAGCAAACCGGCCTTGCTGACATTTGACGAAGTCGAAACCCTGTTGCACGAATTCGGGCATGCACTGCATGGTATTTTCGCATCTGGCACATACGCCAGCCTTTCAGGCACAAATGTATACCAAGATTTCGTGGAATTGCCATCCCAAATCATGGAAAACTGGCTTACTGAAAAGGAATATTTAGACAAAATAGCCATTCATTACCAAACGGGAGCAAAGATTCCCCAAGACATGGTGCAAAAACTCATTGATGCATCTAACTTTAACGCCGGCTATGCTTGCTGCAGGCAATTAAGCTTTGGGTATTTAGACATGGCTTGGCATACTTTAACCACGCCTTTCGAAGGAAATGTGATCGAATTCGAAAAGAATGCCTGGGAAACTGCTCAAATCGCCCCTGATGTCCCAGGAGCCTGCATGAGCACGAGCTTCGGACACCTTTTCGCCGGAGGTTATGCCGCAGGATACTATGGATACAAATGGGCGGAAGTCTTGGACGCAGATGCTTTCTCGTTGTTCAAAGAAAAAGGTATCTTCAACACAGAAGTAGCCAATTCATTCCGTGAGAACATCCTCTCAAGAGGAGGCATAGAAGATCCGGACATCTTATATAAACGATTCAGAGGGAAAGCCCCATCCATCGATGCCTTATTAATCCGGAACGGCATCAAAAAATAATGATAGAGAAAAACAAGGATCCTTATGGACGGCTTGGCTTTGCACATCGTGGAAGATGAGTAAAACCGAGTCGTCTTTTTTATCGAAATTTTGTTAGCTTAAATTCTCTTTCTTCATTTAAAATCACTACTTTTGCGGGCATTAAAGATTGAGGAATGTAATCATGAGCAATAACTCGGACAAACAACATGAATTAGACAAAAGATATTTAAGAATGGCTTCCATATGGGCTGAAAATTCATATTGTAAACGAAGACAAGTCGGAGCTTTGATTGTAAAAGACAAAATGATTATTTCAGACGGATATAACGGAACGCCGGCAGGATTCGAAAATGTATGCGAAGATGAAGATGGCATCACCAAACCATACGTACTGCATGCAGAAGCTAATGCCATAACAAAAGTAGCCGCATCCTCCAATAGCAGCAAAGGGGCAACCATCTATGTCACTGCTGCTCCCTGCATCGAGTGCGCCAAACTAATCGTCCAATCGGGCATCGTCCGCGTTGTTTTTTCAGAAAAATACAGAACAGACGAGGGGTGTGATTTACTGAAAAGAGCCAATATCCAAATAGATTATATCGATTTAAAATAACAAAACAAGTCTTATGGACAAAAATAAAAGATTGGCAACCTGGATGCCGATCATTATTGCAGCAAGCATTGCCTTAGGCATTTTTATAGGAAACAGGTTTTGGTTATTCAACAACGGCAAAAGCAAGAACTTTGCAAGCGGGAATAAAATCAATGCCGTCCTTGACATTATCGAGGAGCAATATGTAGATACCGTAAACATGAAGCAGCTGGTCGAAGGAACCATCCCCAAAGTATTCAGTGAATTGGACCCCCACTCTGTATATATCCCAGCAGCAGACGCTGCGGCAGTGAAAGAGGATTTAGAAGGTTCATTCAGCGGGATAGGCGTCTCTTTCAATATGGAGCTGGACACTATTTTGGTAATTAGTGTTATTCCTGGCGGTCCTTCCGAAAAAGCAGGAATCAAGCCGTTCGACCGCATTGTAACCATCAATGACTCAATATATGCCGGCAACCATACCGACCGGAACAAAGTGCAAAAACTTTTGAGAGGCATGAAAAACAGCACAGTGAAACTGGGAATAAAACGTGACAACCAGCCTGATTTGATTGAGTTAGAAGTAACACGAGGAGATGTCCCAGTCAATACGGTGGATGTAGCCTATGAAGTAGCTGAAAGAGTCGGTTACATAAAAGTCAGCAAGTTCGGCCGAACAACATACAATGAGTTCATCACCGCCATTGCGAAATTAAAACAAGACGATTGCCAATCATTTATCATTGACTTGAGAAGCAATACCGGAGGCTATATGGATGCCGCAATAAAAATGATTAATGAATTCATGCCCGAAGGAAGGATGATAGTATACGCGGAAGGCAAAGCCTTTCCTCGCTTCACTTCATATGCGAATGGCACAGGCACCTGCTTGGAAAATGACATCGTCGTGCTTACCGATGAGATTTCAGCATCAGCAAGCGAGATCTTCTCCGGTGCCATCCAAGACAATGACAGAGGATTAATCGTGGGACGCAGAACATACGGAAAAGGATTGGTGCAGTCTCCAATCAAACTGAACGACGGTTCGGAAATTCGCCTGACCGTGGCTCGCTACTATACCCCATCTGGCCGCTGCATACAAAAACAATATAAGTTAGGCGAACAAGAAGATTACGACCAAGATATTTACATGCGTTATATGCACGGGGAATTTGATTCAGCGGACAGCATCAAACAAATCGATTCTTTAAGATACGAGACTGTGGAAGGAAGAACCGTATATGGAGGGGGCGGCATTATGCCGGACATTTTCATTCCAAGAGACACAGCAGGTTATACATCGTACCTTTCGACGGTCATCAACAAAGGTACCTTGTATATGTATGCGCTGGTTTACTCAGACGCACATAAAAAGGAGTTCCAAAAATATAATAATTATAGAGACTTGTGGAACTACTTGAAGACGCAACCCTTGGTTAATGATTTTGCCAATTATGCCGTTAAGAAAGGAATACGTAAACGCCCTAACTTGATAGCCATATCACACAAAATCATTGAGAACCAGCTACAGGCCTACATTATAAAGAATTTTTTTGATGATGCAGGGTTTTATCCGGTTTTTTTAAATGATGACATCACATTAAACAAAGCTGTTTCCATACTGACGGACGGGAAGCCCCTCATGGAACATGCCATGAACAATAAGAAATTGTAAAAATATAATATGGAAAACTGTGCCTCAGATAAACATTAAGGCACAGTTTTTTTACGCAATGGAAAAAAAAGGTATATTACGAAAAGAGATTGCTGCTCGTAAAAAGCAATTTACTTCTGAACAGTTGAGCCGCTGGTCCGAACAAATCATGGATAAATTGACAGCGACCGACCTGTTTTGCCAAGCGAACTGCATAGCTATCTATCACGCATTACCTAAAGAGGTGCAAACTGCTGCTTTTATCGAAAAATGGTATAAACAAAAGGACATAGCCCTTCCGGTCGTACAAGGGGAAGACCTCCTTTTCCTGCCATACAGAGGAAAAGAATCCGTTCGAGAAGGAAGCTTCGGCATCCTTGAACCAATTCTTGCCGAAGACACGAGAAGCATCGACTCCAAGATAGATTTGATAGTCGTCCCCGGGGTTGCGTTTGACCGCCAACATAGCCGGCTGGGAAGGGGCAAAGGGTTTTACGACCGTCTTTTATCTACACTTCACGTGCCAACTATCGGCATCTGCTTCGACTTCCAACTATTCCAATCAATCCCTACGGAAAAGTTCGACAAAAAAATGGATTTGATCATCACTGAAAAAGAAATCATCGAATAACCAAATCAAATAAAAAAACCGAACCCACTTCCGCATTCAAATTTTCAATCAACTTATCTTTGCATAGCAGCAATTCGCTACGTAAAACGGCAGAAGTCATATAAACATACAACACCCTGTCCCTCACATACATATTACGAGTATATTGCATAGCCATCGGACCCAATAGCTTTTTCCAGGCTCGCTGAATGCGAACTTCCATGATCTTCTCAAAAATCTCCGTATTATCCTCAAAGATATCCCTCAACACTTCCCCTATCGGTTGCGCATTAGACCTTCTCATAACTCCCCCTTTCCGCCAATGCTACATTGCCATTCTCCATTTCAAACAAAGCATAATCATGATTGACGCTTTTTATTATCTCATCCAAATACTGCCTATTTGTATCCGTTATGAATATCTGCCCGAAATCTTCCAAGCTGACCAACTTGATTATCTGAGCGACACGCCGTGCATCCAACTTGTCAAAAATATCATCCAAAAGCAACAACGGGGTAGTTGTTCCTTCTTCGGACAACAAACAAAACTGGGCCAGTTTCAACGCTATCAGAAAAGTTTTCCGCTGTCCTTGGGAACCCAGCCTCCGAATCAAAGCATCCCCCAATGTCATTTCCAAGTCGTCCTTATGAATCCCAACCGAGGTATAACCCAAGGCCATGTCCCTCACCCTGTTTTTTTGCAGCTCTTCATAGAATGGCTTCACGTGAAGCTGAGAAGCATAATTCAACCCCACTTCTTCAAAAGACTCACATATTTGCCGATGATACCGATTAAAGACAGGAACAAGCGACTCAACCAAATCTTTTCTTCTTTTATAAATATATTCGCCAAAACGGACCAACTGCAAATCCAAAGCATCGAACAACGAAACATCATGGCTCTGAGCCTTCAGCAAGGCATTCCGCTGGGTCAAGGCTTTGTTATACTGAATCAAAGCATAAAGATAATTCTTATCCTGCTGAGAAATTATCAAATCCAAAAAACGCCTACGTTCTTCGCTTCCTCCCTGAATCAGATCCGTATCAGCAGGAGAAATCATCACTAAAGGCAAAAGGCCGATATGTTCAGACAGCTTGCCGTACTCTTTTTTATTCCGCTTAAACTGCTTTCGCTGCTTGTCACGTAACGCACAAAAGACCTCTTCGGTTTTTCCGTCAAAATCATAAAGCCCCTGCAAAATGCACATTTCTTCACCAAAGCGTATCACCTGCGCATCGGCCGTATGAATATGGCTCTTACAAAACGAAAGGTAGTAAACCGCATCCAATATGTTAGTTTTCCCCATCCCGTTATTACCGAAAAAACAATTTATCTTTTCCGAAAGCACCACATCCGCTTGAGCTATATTCTTGTAATTAACGATTGAAAGCTTGTTCAGTATCATGCTATAATTTATTAAAGCACACAAAATTAAAAATTATACTGATAATAGCAGTTATTTCGGCAAAAAAAGCTACTTTTGCGCATTGAAGTCGGAAGACGCATTTTCCAATGGGATAAATAATAAAATAACAACAAATAAATTATGGCTACTAAAGAAAAAGAAACAGTAGAAGTAGAAGAATTGGTTTCTAAATCAGAGTTGTTCTTTGAAACATACTCCAAAAAGATTATTTTAGGGATAGTCGCTTTAATCGTTGTGGTAGGTGCCATTTTCGCTTACAGGCATCTTTATCTGTTGCCTAAACAGCAAAAGGCAGCCGCAGCTTTGTATAAAGGTGAACAATATTTCGCAAGGGACTCCTTCCAATTGGCTTTGAATGGCAACGGAGCGGACTACGACGGCTTTGAAACAATCATCAAGGAATACGGCAGCACGAAAGCGGGGAATTTGGCAAAGGCCTACGCGGGCATCTGTTACGCCAAACTGGGTGAAAACGAAAAGGCTTTGAACTACTTGAAATCATTCAGCGCAAGCGACAACATGATTTCGCCTGCCATCACGATCGCTGTAGGGGACTGTTACGTAAACATGGACAATGCAAAAGAAGGAATCAAATATTTCGAAAAAGCAGCAAAAGACGCAAACAACGCGCTGTTGGCCCCCATCGCTTTGAAAAAAGCTGGCATCGCCTACGAAAGTTTGAAACAATACCAAGACGCGGTAAAAGCATACACGACCATAAAAGAGCAGTATTTCAATTCAATGGAGGCGTCAGACATTGACAAATATATCACAAGGGCTTCGGAATTGGCCAAATAAACACGAAACGTCATGGCAACTGCATATCAAAACTTATCCGAGTACGATTTCAACAGCGTTCCAGATGCAGCGGATATGAACATAGGCATCGTCGTAGCGGAATGGAACAAAAACATTACTGAAAAACTGTTAGAAGGCGCATGCAACACGCTGGAGAAACATGGAGTCAAGGCGGAGAACATCATCGTCAAACGTGTCCCAGGCAGTTTCGAGTTGACATTTGGCGCTAAAAAATTAGCAGAAAACAAGGAAATCGACGCAGTAATCGTGCTTGGCTGCGTCGTAAAAGGAGACACGCCCCACTTCGATTACGTTTGTTCCGGCGTGACCCAAGGCATTACCGAATTGAATCTCATGTATGATATCCCATTCATATTTGGACTTCTGACTACGGGCAACATGCAGCAAGCCGAAGACCGCGCAGGGGGCAAATACGGAAACAAAGGGGACGAAGCCGCAATTACCGCAATAAAAATGATTGATTTTTCTTGCAAACTCCAAAATTAATCCATACCTTTGCAACGCAATTAAGGGAAAAAGGGGCAGTTACCAGAGTGGCCAAATGGGGCTGACTGTAACTCAGCTGGCTTACGCCTTCGGTGGTTCGAATCCATCACTGCCCACTACCTCCCCGAATGCGACAAGCGGAAGTAGCTCAGTCGATAGAGCACTAGCCTTCCAAGCTGGGGGTCGCGGGTTTGAGCCCCGTCTTCCGCTCAAGAAAGGACATACGGAATTTATCCATATGTCCTTTTTTTTATTCCTAATCACCCGAGGGAAAATTCGGCATCCCCACGCGCGGGGCACCGGCATAAAAAATCCCGCGATGCCCGATGCCGGAAGTTTTTCATACGCTCCTTTGTCAGAATGCTTACGACCATTTCGGAAAAGGGTCGCAAGCTTTCCGCAGAAAAGCAGCATCCGTTTAGGAAAACGGATGTGGCAAAAGGACGGAAGGCAGACGGTCTAATCCCGGTACCCCTCAAGGGCTTGCTGCAGCTGCTGTCGGGCAAAAAAGATTCTACTTTTCACCGTCCCCAAAGGAAGCTTCAACTTTTCAGCGATTTCATTATATTTGTATCCGCTCAGATACATAGAGAACGGTATTCTCAAATCTTTGCTTAACGTCTCGATGGCCTTGGATATTTCCAAGATCTGGCAAGACCCGTCAGGAGAGACGAAGCTGTCGTCATTGGTTATATCCAAATTATACAAATCCACGTTTTGGTCTATCACCGTTTGCGAACGAACAATCTTATGGTAATTGTTAATAAAAATATTCCGCATGACGGTTAGCACCCAACCTTTAAAGTTAACGTTGTCAACATATTTTTCTTGATTATCTAACACTTTCAAAGTCGTGTCTTGCAACAAGTCCTGTGCATCTTCACGATTCGCAGTCAGCATCAAGGCAAAATTCATCATATTCTCCTGCAAACCAATCAAGCTGTTTTTAAATTGCAAAGCATTCATATAAAAAACATTTAGTCAGACATCATTTATTCTCTCATAGATACCCCGTAAGACTTAATCGCTTAGGGAGTACGCAAATATAATGAAATCACTTCGATTTACCTATCCATTTAGCACAATTAACAGATTTACATAGTTTTATTCAGTTACAAGGCTCATCTTCATGCTACATCGTTTTATTCAAATATAAATAATCTTGATTCACCCATGATGCGTCGAAAGCCTTACCCGGCCCATAAATAAAACATTTCTCCCGCCAAATATATTCCAAAATACCCATCGATATCAAATCGCTCAATATTTGCCGGGCTACAAATGTACGGACATGGGCCAAGCGACAAAACTGCCCGATGCTGACGGTTGGGTGGTTGTCGAGATAGCCCAACAGCCACTTCACAGGCTCCGTAAGCCTCAACAGCCGGCCTTCCGCCGAGCGTGATTTCCGCCAAGACAGAACAACAACGCCATTCGCCAAGATGTTTTCATCATCCACACGAACGTATGCACGATACTCCCCGTCCTTGTCAGGGGCCAGATAGGGCCGCTCAAATCCCGGCTCAACATCTATTTCCAAAACGCATTTGCCATTCACGTCCCAACGCTTCGCCGAAAAGGGCACATGGGGCATCGTATATACCTGCGAGGCCGCCTCTATCATGTAAAACTCTTCATCACTACGGATGCCGGACACATGCCCGTTATCTTTCACTCCTATCAGAAGCCTCCCCCCATCAGTGTTTGCAAAAGCACTCAAAGTCCGCGCTATTTTTTTGCTGTCACTGACTTCGAACTTAAAGTCTTGCCGCTGGTGCTCCCCCTGCTCGATAAGCTCTTCCAAAGGATGTCTCTTCATTGTTCAATTATTTGTGCGTGCAAAAATAAAATATTTCCATAATACCACACAAAAAGCCCCCTTAAAAAAAGAAGAAAAAAAGACGCGAACTATTGTTTTTTTCAATAATAAATCATACTTTTGGGCGATTATATTATTTTATTGATTATGCTTCATAAAGGGTATAGAAAACTTTATAACTGTTTAATGTTCTATTTTTAAGAACATCTTTCCATCTCTATAAAGGGAGAATACGAACAATATTCTTCCAAGTTCATAATTTATCAACATTTTATAATCAAAAAAAACATGAATACAGCAAATGATATAGTGTCCCCATGTTGTGGAGATGACACGATTTTTGCACCATCAGTAGCTGCAAATAATTTCGGAATGAACGACCGCATCAAACGTTTACGCAAAGAGTCCTTTGATGCAGCCCCGTCCCTCTCTATCGAGAGAGCATTAATTGAAACCCGTTTTTACAAAGAAAACGAGGGGAAATATCCCATTCCAATCCTTCGGGCTCTCAATTTCTTGGAGATTTGCAAGAACAAGGCGATTTACATCGGCAAAGACGAACTAATCGTCGGGGAAAGAGGACCGCGCCCCAAAGCTGTCCCGACATTCCCGGAACTGACATGCCATAGCGTGGAAGACTTGCACATCCTCAACACCCGCGAGCTGCAACGCTACACCATCAGCCAGGAAGATATTGACACATACGAAAAAGAAGTCATCCCCTATTGGAAAGGGCGGACGCAACGCGAACGTATCTTCAGCCATGTTCCTCAAGAATGGCGTTCGGCGTATGAAGTCGGTATGTTCACGGAGTTCATGGAGCAACGTGCGCCAGGACACACGGCTTTGGACGGAAAAGTATATAAATATGGGTTGTTAGACTTAAAGGAAAGGATACAAAAAGAGCTGAACTCTCTTGATTTCATGAACGACCCAGAGGCTACAGACAAACAGGAAGAATTAAAAGCCATGTCCATTTCATGCGACGCAGCCATTATATTCGCTGAACGTCATGCCGACTTGGCAGATGAGATGTCGCTGACGGAAAAGGATCCAAAACGTGTGGAAGAGTTGAAAAAAATAGCGGAAGTCTGCCGTTGGGTCCCAGCGCACGCACCTAGGAACTACTGGGAAGCCATCCAAATGTATTGGTTCGTACATTTAGGAACCATTACGGAATTGAACGGATGGGACGCTATGAACCCGGGGCACTTTGACCAGCATTTGGCTCCTTTCTATGAAAAAGGAATTGCGGATGGTACTTTGACACGTGACCAGGCAAAAGAACTGATGTCATGCTTCTTCATCAAAGTAAACAACCATACTGCACCTCCCAAAGTAGGTATCACTGCAAAGGAAAGCGGAACGTACAATGACTTCACCAACTTGAACATCGGGGGTATTAAAGCCGATGGAAGCGACGGAGTCAGCGAAGTTTCCTATATCATGCTGGAAACCATCGAAGAATTACATTTATTACAGCCGGGAAGCTCTATCCATGTGAGCGTAAGAACGCCAGAACGTTTCTTGCGTGCCGGCTGCAAGGTCATTCGTCAAGGGCACGGTTATCCATCCGTCTTTAATCCAGACGTATACGTAGAGGAGTTGATGCGCCAAGGCAAATCATTGCATGACGCACGTGAAGGCGGATGTAGCGGATGTATAGAAGTGGGAGCTTTCGGCAAAGAAGCTTATGTCCTTACGGGTTATTTGAATGTCCCGAAAGTATTGGAAGTAACTCTACACAACGGCGTTGACCCAATTACGGGAAAACAAGTAGGCTTACGTACAGGAAACCCGAGGGAATTCAAGAGCTACGATGAATTATACACTGCATTCCTGGCTCAAATCCACTACTTTGTAGACATGAAAGTACGTGTGAGCAACTATATCGATAGGATGTTTGCAAAGTATGCCCCAGCCACATTCCTGTCATTGTTCATCGACGACTGTATCGCCAAAGGCAAAGACTACTACAACTGCGGGCCGAGGTATAACACGACTTACATACAATGCACTGGATTAGGAACCATCACAGACAGCCTTTCTGTACTACGCAAACATGTTTTCGAAGACAAGACTTACAGCATGGAAGAAATACTGGATGCGACAGACCATAACTTTGAAGGCTACGAAGCAATGCGCCAGTTTATTTTGAACCGTACGCCTTTCTTTGGAAATGATGACGACTATGCAGACCAAATCGCAGTGAAAGTATTTGACGACTTATATGACGCAATTGAAGGCAAACCAAACACAAAAGGGGAATGCTTCCACTTGAACATGCTTTCAACCACTTGCCACGTGTACTTCGGCAAAGTGATGGGAGCAACGCCTAACGGCCGCTTAGCTGGCAGAGCCATTTCGGACGGTACTTCACCTTCACACGGCGCAGACACCCACGGGCCATCGGCAGTCATCAAATCATTAGGCAAACTTGACCAAGTCAAGAGCGGCGGCACATTATTGAACCAACGCTTCCTGCCATCGTTGCTTAAACGAGAAGAAGACATATCCAAATTGGCATCACTTATCCGCAGCTATTTTGCATTAGGAGGACATCATATTCAATTCAATATTGTCGATACTGAAACATTATATGCCGCACAACGGTGTCCTGAAGAATACCGCGACTTATTGGTGCGTGTTGCAGGATATAGCGATTATTTCAATGACATGAACTCTGACTTACAGGCTGATGTTATCGCCCGTACCGAACAAGAAAGTTTCTAAAAAATGTTGCTTTTCGATATCAAACGATATGCGATAAATGACGGACCGGGCATCCGAATCACCTTATTCATGAAAGGATGCCCGCTGTCCTGCATTTGGTGTCATAATCCAGAAGGAATATCTCCGAATCCGGAGAAGCTGTATACAAAGAAAAAATGCATTGGTTGTCAAACTTGCGTAAAGAGTTGCCCCAACCATGCACTTACGTTGACGGCGGACGGGATAGTTACCGACAAGGCCCTTTGCACGGTATGTGGCAAATGCGCTCAAGTATGCCCCACGATGGCAATGCAAATATCAGGGGAACAATACACGGTCGAACAAATCATGAAAGAGATTGAAAAAGAGACTTTGGTCTTGGACAACTCAAAAGGAGGCGTAACATTCTGTGGAGGAGAACCCCTTATGCATCCTAAGGATTTGTTGGAGCTTTTAAAACGCTGCGGGGAACTCGGCATACATCGTGCTGTGGACACAACCCTTTTTGCCAATCCTGAAGTAGTGCGGCAAGTCATGCAACATTGCGAACTCTTTCTGGTCGATTTGAAATTAATGGATTCCGCAAGTCACAAAAGGTTCACGGGTGTGCCGAATGAAACCATACACTCCAACCTGAAGATGGTGGCGGAAGCTGGCATTCCTTATTGGATTCGCATTCCTTTAATTGAAGGAGTCAATGCGGATGAAGATAATCTATCCAAGTCGGCTGCTTTCCTCGCATCGCTTCCCACACAGCCGGAAATAGTCAACCTGTTGCCCTATCATGATATTGGCAAAGGAAAACATGAAAAGCGAGGGACGCAATACAATCCGACGCAAATTCCAATGTCTGCTCCTTCAGAAGAAAAAATCCAACATGCGATTAAATTATTTGAAGCAGTTGGAATAAAAGCTCAAAAGGGGGGATAAGAGAAGTGCAACCCATTGAAACATGGCTTTGATGCGACCATATCATGGTCACTGTACCCCGCCCTTGGCGAATAATTATTCACGCTTTCCAATTCATTGGAGGGAAATATAGTCTATTCGCCAAAGGCGGAACAGTGCACCGTAAGTATATTGATAACCAAAACAATAAATCATAAGCAAGGAAATGAATTGGATCGTTTTGGCTTTATTATTGGCAGTTTTGCTCATGCAACTCTTAATCTATAGACGGCTGAGCAATGACAAACAAACGGAAAATAGAGATGAACTACGTCAAGCATTCGAACGGATAGAAAGAAATTTCAGAGAAGATTTCAAGTTGAACCGCTTAGAAAGCAGAGAAATAGCAAAAGACAACAGGGAAGAATTGACAGCGACGCTGAAGGACTTCCAATTATCACTCGAAAAGTCTATCCAGAGCTTCAACAACATCCAACGAGAAAAATTCTCAGATTTAAAAGAAGAGCAGCAACGGCTTGTGTCAAACACAGAAAAACGTTTGGAGGAAATCCGTCTCACCGTTGAAGAAAAGTTACAAAAGACCCTCAACGAGCGAATCTCTCAATCTTTCAAGATTGTAAACGAGCAGCTGGAGAATGTCCAAAAGGGATTGGGAGAAATGCAGGCCCTCGCCCAAGATGTGGGAGGGCTGAAAAAGGTATTGAGCAACGTCAAAACGCGTGGCAATATCGGGGAAATCCAATTAGGAATGCTGTTAGAGCAAATGTTAGCTCCTGAACAATATGATGCCAACGTAAAAACGAAAAAAGGTTCGGAAGCATTGGTGGAGTACGCCGTCAAACTTCCAGGGAAAGACGACACATTGGACACGGTTTATCTACCTATTGACGCAAAATTCCCGAAAGACGTGTACGAGCAACTTCTCGACGCTTACGACACAAATGACCCACAACAAATCGACACGGCCGGAAAGTTGCTGGAAAACACTATACGTAAAATGGCCAAGGACATATCGGACAAATATTTGGACCCGCCATTCACTACCGAATTCGGAATCATGTTTTTGCCATTCGAAAGCATCTATGCCGAAGTCGTAAGAAGGAGCACTCTGTTAGAGGATTTGCAACGAAATTACCATGTGGTCGTAACTGGCCCCACTACCCTTGCCGCTATCCTGAACAGCCTGCAGATGGGCTTCAGGACACTTGCCGTCCAACGCTATTCAGGGGAAGTCTGGAAAATATTAGGAGCTGTCAAGAAAGAATTCGAGCAGATGGGAGGAATGCTGGAAAAGGCAAAAAAACATATCGAAACGGCCAATAACCAAATAGACAACGTGTTAGGAGTAAGGACACGTGCCATACAACGAAGGCTGAAAGATGTCGACGCGCTGGATGCACAAGAGGCACGCCGAATCATTCCTGAAATCGGGCCTTTAGAAGATGATCCGACCTCATGAGGCATGGACTCCCGTGCCAAGGCTTACAAATGGACTATCTGGAAGATGAAAAACGGTTCTGGCTGTTTAAGGAGAGTTCACATGGTGGAAACAAATGGGATTCAACCGTTCAGGGAAATGCCCGCAAGCTTTTCGCGAAAAGCTTGCATCCTTTTGATTCTTTCATCGGGTGAGATTATCAGCACCGGCGTGGTCGATGAGTCACGATGGTGAGACCAAAACATGCTGTAACATAGGAAATTAAGGGGGTATCTCTCACCTTTTTCAGCATCTCTCACCTATCTCTCACCTGATATATCTATTTGAATTTCAAAGATTTGCCTGTATAAAAATGGCAGGTGAGAGATGGTGAGACCAATTTATCAACTTTATAGAGAGACACGTTTGCGGAACGCAATCAAGGCCCACTAATTAAGTCTTAATTTTACGTGCATCCGATTTGAAAGTATTATAACTATATCTGTCGCACAGGTTTTCCCAAGACCTTCATTCAAAGATGTGGTTGCATTGCAGTTCCACGCTTGAACCGAAATAGAGTATATATCAGTCTGATATATAGTTACGATATATTGCTTTTCAGTAGATTTGAGCCCATTAAGTTCCCACAAACTTACGATATTCAAAAAATAATCGTTCCTAATATATTAGGGTAAACATAGAGTCCCCCTAAAGAGTAGATGTCATAAACTTGTGTGGCTAAAATTGACGTTTTACTCATTTTTTTGCCATCAGTCGCAAAATATATCCAGTTTAATCACATTGTCCTATGAATAATATCTACCTTTGTAAACGCATGGATAGAATGAATATAACATGGAACGTAAATTATTAAACCGAATCAAAGTCGTTCTTGCAGAAAAAGACAAGAGCAATAAGTGGCTTTCTGAACAACTGGATAAAGATCCTGCTATAATCTCCAAATGGGTTACAAACACTACGCAACCTAATGTGGAGACTTTAATTCAGATATCCAAAGTTTTGGGTGTAACTGTGGATGATTTGTTGAGAACTGAATAATAGGGTTATGGGGGCAGTCAAACTATGGATGCAAAAGATTTTTTCCTGAAATTGGAGGAGAGTGTTTCGAGTCAGTCTATTTGGGAATCAATATGGATGCAGATGAGAAATCAAAAATAATAAGCGTTGCACGGAAACTTAATCCTGACATTAAGATTTACCAAATGGTGATTGACGCAAATGCTTTTAAGTTAAATACAGAACTGATAAAATAACAGAATGGCTAAGAAACAGAATAAACCGGTAAAGGAAGAGACCCTTGAAACGATACTTTTCAACTGTCGTAACAGTCTGCGTGGACGTGCAGCCATGACAGATAAACGCGACTTACTGTTGACCCTTGTATTCCTGAAATTCATAGGAGAACGGTTCAAACAGCAAAAGGAGAAAATCAGGCATGAAATAGTAGAAGTGCAGGGCATTAATGATACGGATTTCATTGAATTGCAACTTTCGCGCCCCAATCAATATATGCAGGACGGAGTGTTTTTCCTGACAGATGAAACATTTTGGGACAAACTGATTCTCACATCGCCTACCGGCATGGCTATCGCTTTCGATACGGCTATAAAAACTTTGGACGACAACGAACCCAAATTGAAGAATGCTCTTCCGCAGCAGATTTTCACGAAAACAGCCCTTGAACCGGGAGTTTTGAAAAGCGTAGTGGATGAAATAAACAAGATAGATCCCCGGAAATTTAGTGACCACGACCTCATAGGACGTGTATATGAGTATTTCTTACAGGCTTTTTCCATCAATGCAGACAAAGAGGAAGGAGAATTTTATACACCACATTCCATCGTAGAACTTATCGCCTCTCTTATTGAACCTTTTGATGGGACGGTCTATGATCCTTGCTGTGGCTCCGGAGGTATGTTTGTTCAAGCGGCAAAGTTCATAGAGGCTCACGGTGGAAACACGAGAGCTGTCAATGTGTATGGTCAGGAATCAGAACCGGCAACCTATCGCCTTGCAAAGATGAATTTGGCTATACGAGGTATCTCTTACCATTTGGGCGATAGAGCCGTGTCCACTTTCTCTGATGACCAGCATAAGGAACTCAAATTTGATTACATCATGGCTAACCCACCGTTCAATTTGAAAAAATATGCCGAATACGGAGGTTTTGAAACCGATCCCCGATGGCAAGGCTATGGAATCCCTCCTGCCAGCAATGCCAACTATGCGTGGATTCTTCATATTCTTAACAAATTGAATGTCAGTCGTGGAATAGCGGGTTTCCTACTTGCTAATGGGGCTTTGGATGACAGCGATACGCAGGAAATACGTAAACAGTTAATCGAAAGTGATAAAGTGGAAGCCATTATTGTTTTGCCACGAAATATGTTCTATTCTACCGATATATCCGTCACTCTTTGGATTTTGAACAATAACAAGAAAGGCGGTTCATGGCATGGCAGACAACTGCGCGACCGTACAGGTGAAATTCTTTTCATAGACTTGCGGACTTGGAATAACAATATATACGAAAAGAAATATGTCCGTTTGTCAGAAACGGCAATAGACAGAGTACGTCAAATATACTTCAACTGGCAGACCGAGAATTTTGTCGAATATGCCGAGCCAGAATTATACTATGCCGCGCATCGTGACGAAATTCAAAAAAAGGGATATTCCCTCGTACCTTCCAGATACATTGAGTTCATTGACCGCGATACAGAAATAGACTATCAATCTGCTCTTTCCGAAATGAGTCATAAATTTGATGCACTGAAGAAGAGATGGGATGCAAACGAAACGGAACTTGTAAACGCTTTCAAAGTTTTAGGTTATGGATTACTTTCGCCAATTTTATCTGTGTTTCTGTGATTTGGAGATTGTGAACACGTGTGTTCACAATCTGACTTGGTCGCACTTCCGCTCGATTATACAGGTTGCTGACCCTAAAGCCAGAGAGTGGTATGTAAAAGAGGCTTCGGAACAGATGTGGAGTGTGAGAACACTTAACCGCAACATCGGCACACAATACTATGGTCGCCGTATGGCTTGCGTAAGGGAGGGGTTGGCATTGCCTGCACCAGATGTCGAAGCAAATGATCCATTGGAGTATATAAAGAGTCCGGTAGTTGCCGAGTTTTTAGGTTTTCGCAAAGATAGCAAATACGACGAGAGTCTGTTGGAACAAGCTTTAATAGATCACCTGCAACAATTTATCATGGAATTGGGACGTGGATTTGCTTTTGTCGACAGGCAGAAACATATTTCTACAGACACAGGTGATTTTTACATCGACCTTGTATTCTATAATATCAAACTCAAACGCTACGTGTTGTTGGAACTTAAAACACATCCCCTGACACACGCAGATGTGGGGCAGTTGGATATGTATGTTCGGATGTACGATGACCTTGTCAAAGACGATAGTGATAATCCCACAATAGGCATACTGCTCTGCACCGAGACCGATAAGGTCTTGGCAAAATACTCCGTACTTAACGATAGCGAGCAACTTTTTGCGGCTAAATATATGGATTTTATGCCAACGGAGGAAGAACTGAGCCGGGAGATAGAGCAGCAAAAACGTTTCTTCTTGGAACAACATGGAAAGGAGGAGTGATATGGTGGCTGGTAATGTAAAATGGGTTCGGCTGGGAGATTATATTTCTCCAAGACGTGAGAATAACTCTTCACTCAAATATGGTATTGACCTTATTGAAGGAGTGAACAGCGATGGTGAGTTTCAACCGACTAAGGCTCTCACTGACAACATTAATCTAAAGCCTTATAAGGTTGTTAGGCATGGCGATATAGTCTATAATCCATCAAGATTGAATATAGGTTCTTTGGCTTATAGAACAGGAGACATGTGCATTGTTTCTCATCTGTATCAAGTGTTTTACATAAAAGAGAAATACCAATCAAAATTATCTGCGGAGTTTTTAACTCTCTATCTTAGACGAAATGAATTCTATAGATATGTGGATTATGATAATTTTGGTAGTCAAAGAGCAGAATACAATCTGCGTAAATTGAGTGAGTTACTTATTCCACTACCATCTCCAGACGAGCAACAGAAAGTTGTAAATGCTTGGAAAGCATTCCGGGAAATCAAAGAACAGAACGAGGCTAAGGCTGCTCCGCTTATGCAGGTGTGTCAAAGTTATATCCAAAAAGCAAGAAAGAATAATATAGATAAATATCGTATTGGCAAGGCAATAAAAGTTGTAGATACAATAAATAAAGATGGTCATTCCTATGAGGTTTTAGGATTGAATAACAATAAAGTATTTATGCCTACAATAGCTTCAATGGACAATATGAATACAAGTAAGTATAAAGTTATTAGAAAGGGGGAATTTGCATTTAGTGGTATGCAGACCGGCAGAGATAAATGTATTCGTATAGCATTATATGATAAAGATACTCCTGCTCTAACATCGCCTGCTTATACAACTTTCGTTCTTGATGAAAATGAGCCAATTCTCCCGGAATATTTTATGATGATATTCAAAAATCCGGAAATGGATAGGTTAGGTTGGTTTTATAGTGATTCAAGTGTTAGGGCAAATCTGGATTGGGATAGATTTATTGATATTGAAATTCCGTTGCTTCCTGTTGAGCTGCAAC
Source organism: uncultured Parabacteroides sp. (assembly GCA_937890135.1). Lineage (GTDB taxonomy): Bacteria > Bacteroidota > Bacteroidia > Bacteroidales > Tannerellaceae > Parabacteroides. The sequence continues at coordinate 4,548 of CALBYC010000242.1, read as the reverse complement.
AAGCAATCGTGAATATATACAAATGTGCCAACGAAGCAAAGCAAATAGCCGAAGAAGCCGACAGGCTTTCTCGTGAGGTCTGTCCGGCATTGCTTCAACATATCATACATTCTTAAACAGCAGCGATTATGGCAAACAAAGGGAAATATTACGAAAGCCAGTTCGAAGAGGCAACTATTGAGCTTCTTCACGAATCGCATTGGCAATATACATTCGGTGATGATATTCATCGAAAATATACCGACCCACTCATCGAAGAGGATCTCAGGAGTTTTCTTACCACGCAATATAGAGACAAGAATCTGACAGCCACAGAGATTGACGGCATAGTTGCCAATCTGCGCAATACAGGCGGACAGAATGATTACCATGCCCTTTGTAATACATTCCTGCTCTATCGCGACGGTTATGATTTTGTATACAGCGATGGTAGAGATAATCCGTTCCGTTTGGAATATATCGACTTCGAGCATCCCGACCATAATATTTTCCGTTGTGTCAATCAGTTTGTCATGGAGCAAGGCCGTGAAAACCGTCGCCCGGACATCCTGCTTTTTATAAATGGCATACCCGTCTGCATCATCGAACTGAAAAATCCGACTAAGCAGAATGCAACTATACGCGATGCCCATACGCAGATTTGTATGCGCTACATGAGAGATATACCGTCTCTGCTGAAATATTGTGCTTTGGCAGTAATCAGTGACGGGGCAAAGAATGCTTTGGGTTCTACCTATACGCCGTTTGAATTTTTCTACGAATGGAAGAAGATAAATAATGAAGACAAAGCCGGGAAAGGTCTTGCCACGCTTCGTACACTCATTCGCGGGGCATTGTCGCCGGAACGCATATTGGAGATATTGCGAGACTATGTTTATTTCCCCGATCCGACAAAAGAAGACGACACGACCGAAATTGTATGCCGATACCCGCAGTTTTTCGCCACACGCAAACTGCGGGACAATATCCTTGATCATTTGCGTTCTGTCGGAGGTGATGGAAAAGGCGGCACATATTTCGGAGCTACAGGATGCGGAAAAACCTATACTATGCTTTTCCTTGCCCGTCAACTAGCTCTGCGCTGTAAGAAGCAACTGGGCAGTCCTACTATCCTAGTCATAGTAGACAGGGAGGATTTGGAGACACAAACCGGAAAACTATTCCGTCGCTCGAAACAGTATCTTGAGGACGAAGCTGTAAAGGTGTTCGAGACAAGGAAAGAACTTGCCGACGAGATGCGTATGCGCAAAACCGGCGGAGTCTACATTACCACTATCCAAAAATTTGCAGAAACGACAGGTCTGTTGACAGACCGTTCCAATGTCATCTGTTTGAGTGATGAAGCCCATCGCTCTCAAAACAATATCGGCTCGAAACTCTCCATACAAACCGAAGGGGAGGCTGATAAAATAGGAGCGAAAATCACATACGGTTTTGCCAAGTATCTGCGAGATGCATTGCCGAATGCCACTTATGTCGGTTTTACCGGAACGCCTATTGACGAAACCATACATGTGTTCGGCAAGGTGGTAGACCAATATACGATGAGGGAATCGGAAGAGGACGATATAACCGTTCCTATCAAATATGATCCTCGGTTGGCCCGTGTGTTCCTCAATAAAGAACAGGCAGAGAAAGTAGAAGAGTATTATCGGTTGTGTGCAGACGAAGGGGCAACGCCGGAGGATATAGCAAAGAGCAAGGCGGCTATGTCCAGTATGGAGGTGATTATCGGAGATGAAGATGTCCTGCGCCGTGTCGCCAAAGACATTATCGAAGACTATAAACGAAGAACAGAGACCACAGACCGTTTGCAAAAGGCCATGATTACCTGTGCAGACCGTAAGATAGCGTTCCGACTATATAAAATCATGCGGGAGTTGCAGCCTGACTGGTTCGAGAAGAAGAAAGCATTGAATGAACTTGTATTGACCGCAGACGAAAAGAACAAGCTGCATGACATTGCATTTGTCAATATGGTCATGACCAGGGATAAGGACGATGAAAAGGAACTTTACAATCTGCTTGGCGACAAGGAATATCGTAAGTTCCTCGATGCAGAGTTCAAATCAGAAAAATCGAATTTCCATATTTCCATCAATGTAGATATGTGGATTACGGGATTCGATGTGCCATGCCTGACAATGCTTTATAACGATAAACCGTTATCGAAACATACGCTCATTCAGACTATTTCGCGTGTAAACCGTAAATTCGGCACAAAAGAGTGTGGCTTTATCATCGACTACATTGGTATTCGCGAAGAGATGAAAAAAGCCATGAAAAAATATGGTGGTGAAGTTGGACCTCAAGAAGATTTGGAGGTTGCACATGAAGTATTGCAGAACGAACTGCAACTTTTGCAAGAGCGATTGTCTGGATTGGTATTTGACCGTTTTTTCGGGAACAATGACCTTGCCCGACTTCAGTTTATTCAGGAAGCGGCAGAATATATCCTTGCCAACAGTGTTGAACGGAAAGGAGAGGTTTCCTTCCTCAAACTTTTCAAGGAACATGTCAAACGACTGCGCTCTGCTTATAATATCTGTAACCCAGCCGGCATTCTGACAGAAGAAGAGGTAACATGGAGTCAATGCTTTATGGGTATCTGCTCATACGTGAACAAAATGACTACCACAGAGCATGATACGGAGAGCATGAACAGACACGTGGAACAGATGGTTCAGGAAGCGATTCTTGCAAGTGGCGTGGAGCGGGTCATGAATGAAGGTGTTGAAGAAAATATTTTCAGCGACTCATTTTCTAAAGAGGTGGATGAAATAAAGATGCCATTCACCAAGTTCCAGATTCTATGTAAACTTGTTGCCAAAGCAATCAGAGCATACAGTCGGACAAACAAGATTCAGGCTGAACATTTCCAGAAAATGCTTGAAGATACGATAGATGCCTATAATACAAGGGACAAGTTGATATTCACCAATGAAGTGACACAGAACGTGGTGAATGATGTATGTGACATCGTTTCATACAAAATCAACGGACTGTCGAACAAGCTGATGAATATCCTGAAAGAGCTTAAATCTGACAGCGAGAAATTCAGGGTTTTAGGTATCACTTTCGAAGAGAAAGCTTTCTTTGATGTTCTTGTCGAAGTTAGGGACAAACACGGTTTTGAATATGCAGATGAACTGTGTATTGAATTGGCAAAGAAAATCAAGACACTGATTGATGATACCGCAGTTTATGCCGATTGGCTAAATAACGACAACCTAAAAAACAAACTTGCCAGCCAACTTACCTATCTTCTCTATAAAGAGGGCTATCCACCTCAATGGGATGAAGAAGTCTTCCAGAAAGTATTGGAGCAGGTAGAGAACTATAAGAAGCATGAATAACATAAATGGAGGTTGTCAAATATGAATATCAAGGAATCAACATATTACATTCAGTCAGCTAATATTAATTTTTTAATTGGCTCGGGAGCATCACGCCCATATCTTGCTACTTTCAGAATGCTTACGAAGAAAAGATGGAAATGCAAGGATGAAAAAGGAGGCAGGCTTCCACAAGGCCTGCCTCCTCTCCTTTTATATATTTAAAAGATTAGTCGCGAATGATGCCAAGCTTCGTCTCAGAGACGAAATCGACGATGTGCTGGATTTCAGGACTCATCGGGACCTGATCCTTTATCATAAGCAAAGCATCGAAAACACTGCAATGCCCCTGGTATATGATTCGGTAAGCATGGCTTATATGTTTGATAATCTTTTCCGAAAACCCTTCATGGGCCAAGATGACAGCATTCACGCCATAATAAGATATGGGCTCTTTCGCTGCGACTATATAAGGGGGCACATCGTTGCGGAAGCGGCACCCCGTTTGTATCAATGACCAAGAGCCGACACGGGTGCCTTGGCTCGCCAATATATTGCCGCCGAATATTACACAGTCTTCCAATATACACTTGCCCGAAATCTTGCTACCATATCCTATCACGCAGGAATTGCCGACTTTTGAGTCATGGGATATATGAACCCCTTCATGGATAAAATTGCCATTCCCGATGACAGTCCTGCCGTCAGGGAAAGTAGCTCGATTGATCACCACATTCTCGCGAAACACATTGTCATTTCCAATCTGGAGAATCGTATCATCCCCTTTGTACTGGAAATCTTGTGGCTCGGCACCTAAAACCGCATTCTGGAATACCCTGTTGTTGTTGCCCATGCGCGTTCCGCTCAAGATGCTCGCATAAGGCTTTATTTCACAATTGTCACCGACTACTACGTTCTTGTCGATATAGGCAAACGGATGAACCGTGACGTTATTCCCCAACTGCGCAGTAGGATCGACGTAAGCCAATGGACTGATATTTGCGTTGTTCATAAGAATTAGTTTTTTAATTTCTACCTCCGCCAACGGCACTATACAGGGAGATGACCGCCTGCATACGTTGCACATTGTCCGAAACTTCTGTTAATTGTGCACTCAACAGATTCTGTTGAGCTGTTAGAATTTCCAAATAAGTAGCCTGGGCATTTTGGAACAAAGCCTTCGTATAAGTGACAGCTTTCGTCAAATCCTCAA
>CALBYC010000241.1 GCA_937890135.1 uncultured Parabacteroides sp. | reverse complement strand
CTGTTTAGCATTATATGCAGATACTCCTCGTCTGTATAATACCAAGATGCAAGGGGTAACCTTGGATGCCAATAAAGAGGTAAAAATAGATGACCCGAGGCAATTGATGAGGAGGAACACAGCAGAAGCCTATGTCACACTCTCTTTCTTAGGAAGTAACGGCATCAGATATGAAGCGGAGTGGTCGGTCGCGCGTGCCTACAAGAAAACAAACGGCACCATAAAGAACAAATCTTGGCAACTCAAGAATCTCAACACCAATACAGTTCTGACAAAAGACATTGATATAAAATCAGAAATCAAAGAAGCCATCGGACTTGACTTCAGCCAATTCTGCCGCACGACTTTGCTCGCCCAAGGCGAATTCACACGTTTCTTGAACAGCAAGGACGATGAAAAAGCTGAAATATTGGAAAAAATAACAGGAGTAGACATTTATTCTAAAATAGGAGCTAAAGTTTTTAATCTAACCAACCTAAAGAAACAGGAATGGGAAGATTCGAAGCGAATCATTGAGGGCATCCATTCGCTTTCCGACATGGAAATCGCCAGCAAAAAAGCAGCTATCACCGCCCTTGAAATGAAGAGTTCCGAGCTTAGGCTTTCCATGGACAAGCTGGACGGGAAACGTCAATGGTTGAAAAACGAAAATGATTTGAAGAAAGGCATCGCGGATGCGACTGAAGAGCTACGTTTAGCCAATGAAATCATCAACAGCGAAGAGTTCAAACAGAAAGAGACGTTAATCAAAGAATGGAATGCGACCATTGATGCGCGCGGATGGATAGTCGAGATGACCAAGGCAAAGACTTCAAGCGCACGCATAAATCAAATCTTAGAGAAACTTGAAGATGATTTTTCCAACCTACTTGCCGGACAGAAAGCAATTGCACAAGAAAAAAAACGCATAGAAGACAAATTAGCATCCATAGATGCATTCCTGGAGAAAGAAAAAGAGAGAGTTCCAGTCTACGAGAATGCACAAACCATAGCAGGATACTTAAATGCCATTTCCGATTGCCGACGTTCCATACAGAAAAACCAAGAAGAAGTGAGAAAGGAAAAGAAAAAGCTGACAGAAACATTAACGCCAGCATGCGACAGGACTAATTCTGCCATCTCTTCCGCACAAAAAGCCATCGATGAAAAAGAAAAAGAAATCAAGGCTGACGAGAACGAAATTGCCACGTTGAACCTGCCTAAACTACGTGCGCAAAGAGATGCCTTGAAAGAGCTGTTGAACAAGACAAAAATAGCAAAAGAGCGTATCGAGGCTCTCCGGCAAGAAACTTCACGCAAAGATAATTTGCGGAATCGTCTTGAAAACCAACTCTCCATCTTAAATCAAAAGAGCAAATTAGCTCTAAGCATGGACTCTACCATCCATGATGCCAAACTTAAATTGGAAATTTGCAGAGAGACTTTTGAGAAACAAAAAGACACAATAGATAAATTCGTAAAGACACTACGACTAAAGCTCCACATAGGAGATACTTGCCCCGTGTGCCGCCAAAAAATAGGAACAGAATTACCGCATGAGGAAGAACTGTCCGCTTTCGTGATGAGTTTACAAGGATCTTATGACAAGGCCGAGAAAGAGTATGTCAAACTAAATGAAACCAAACTTAAATTGGAAGCGGAAATCAAATCGGGAATGGCATCCTATGAACAGGAAAAGAGGGCATTCAATGAAGATGATTCCGTTTCTCTCGCTGAAAAAAGGGCAAAAGAAGCTTGTAGCGAATGCGGGATAGATGCAATCTGCACTTCTTCCACCACCTATTTGGATAATCTTGAAGCAAACAGTCTATTATCAATGAAGCATCTTGATGGACAAATTGAAGAAGGCGAGAACAAAGAGCTTATTGCCAAAGGGAAACGTTCGGAACTTGACACCATGCGCAAAAGGATGAGCGACCTCGCCCGCCAAGCCCAACAGGATGAATCTTTGCTCAACGAGTGCAAGGGCAAAATAGCGACTGCGGAAATGATTATCAAGACAAAGGAAGAAGAAGAAAAAAGCGCAAGAGAAAAAGCGGAAGCGAATATTGCATCGGGAAACTGGGACATGGACTGGCACACGGACCCCGAAGCTTCCGCTTCCGCCCTTCTGGCTGCAGCGAAAGTATTCCAAGAAATGACTCGAAAAAAGCAAACAGAGATATCGTTGTTGGAAAAGGCAAAAATAACCTATATGAATGTGGGCTCGACATCGGATGCTATCCTTCGGTTGATGCCCGGATGGAGCGTTGTGAAGCCCTCTTCCACTTCCACTGATAGCAGCGACCTGCATTCCTTGGCTAGCAACATCTACAGCAACGTCACGTCTGCTGTCATCCAAAAGAAAAACGCAGAAGACATTTACGATAAAGGCAAAGCATCATTGGATAGTTTCATTGAAGCACATCAGGCACTCAACGTGGAACGCCTCATCTTCCTCAACCGCTATTCTTCAAGCATGGTTCAGGAAGAAGCTCTTCTTCTGGACAATGGGCTGAAGAATGCGACTGCAAAAAAAGCACTTTTGTCATCCGCTGTTTCCCGGCACGATAACCATCTGCAAAGTAGGCCTGATTTTTCAGAAGATGAGACCCTCGAGGTCATTGACAGCCGCCTCGTCGAATTAGAAAAAGAGTTGGCAGAAGCAAATGAACAGAAAGGGGCGCTCAATCAAGAACTCAAAAATGACGCAGAGAACAAGCTAAAATTGGGAATGCTCATTGAAAAGGCGGACATCAAGAAGAGCATTTATCTAAAGTGGTCACGGCTGAACCAACTTATCGGCAATGCGACTGGTAGCACTTTCAGAAAGATTGCCCAGAGCTATATCCTGACAAGCTTGGTCCATGCGGCCAACAACTACATGAAGACCTTGACGGACAGATATACGCTGAAAGTCAACCCCGGCACCTTTGTCATCTCATTGGAGGATGCATACCAAGGCTTTGCCAGCCGGGCAGCCAGCACAATATCCGGAGGGGAAAGCTTCCTCATCTCTTTATCGCTTGCCCTTGCATTGAGCGACATGGGGCAGCAATGGCAAGTAGATACCTTATTCATCGATGAAGGCTTTGGCACGCTCAGCGGCGAACCGCTGGAAAAAGCCATCGAAACGCTACGTTCACTCCATTCCAAGTCGGGACGCCATGTAGGCATCATCAGCCACGTGGAAGAATTGCAAGAACGCATCCCGGTACAAATCCAAGTGAACCAAGAGGGCCACAGCTCAAGCAGCAAAGTAGTAGTAATAGAACATTAAAACGGGTGCGACCGTTTGATACAACGGTCGCACCCGTACGGGGGAATGGTTACTACCATTATTCCTTATCTCCAATAGGCTTCAAGCCCATTTTCGCAGCACGTTTCAACAAGAAGTCACGGGCAGCCTCGTATTCGTTCGGGATGACACCATCCAAAATGGCATTTTTAATCGACTCTTTCAGCACGCCTACTTCACGGGAAGGGTGCAAGCCGAACATCTCCATGATTTCCTCCCCAGTCACCGGTGGCTGGAAGTTGCGTATGCGGTCTTTTTCCTCTATTTCCGCCAGTTTGGAACGCACCAGCCGGAAATTCTCCAAGAAGCGTTTCACCTTGTCAGGATTTTTACTGGTGATGTCCGCTTCACATAACAACATCAAGTCATCGATGTCATCACCCGCATCAAAAAGCAATCGTCGAATCGCAGAATCTGTAACTTCCTCGTCCGCCAATGCAATCGGGCGCATATGCAGGTTTACCAACTTTTGCACGTACTTCATTTTCTCATTCATCGGGAGCTTCATCTTCCGGAAGATGCTTGGGACCATCTTCTCCCCTACATAATTATGGTTGTGGAATGTCCACCCCAAACGATTATCAAAACGCTTGGTCGCAGGCTTTCCTATATCATGGAACAAGGCACTCCAACGCAGCCACAATTTGTCTGTGGTTTTACTAAGGCGGTCAAGCACCATCAAAGTATGTGAGAAATTATCTTTATGTCCTATTCCTTCCTTGGTCTCAACCCCTTTTAAAGCACATAGTTCGGGGAATATGAGCGGAAGCAGGCCGCTTTTGTCCAGCAACTCGAATCCGATTGAAGGTTTAGGAGAAAGGACTATCTTGTTTAATTCATCGACAATGCGTTCTTTTGATATAATCCTGATGCGTTCCCTATTGCGGACTATGGCATCAAACGTTTCCGGATCGATGAAAAAGCCCAACTGCGTGGCGAACCGGACAGCCCGCATCATGCGCAACGGGTCATCACTGAACGTAATGTCCGGATCCAATGGAGTCCTGATCCTTAGTTCCTCCATATCCTCCAATCCTCCGAAAGGGTCTATCAAATCCCCATAACGGTCATGGTTCAGGCAAATAGCCAATGCATTGATTGTAAAGTCACGCCTGTTCTGGTCATCCTCCAACGTACCGTCTTCCACCACCGGCTTGCGGCTGTCATGGCTATACGATTCGCGCCGCGCTCCGACAAACTCCAGCTCCAAATCGCCACACTTCACTTGCGCCGTCCCGAAGTTTTTGAACACAGACAAGCATGCTTTCCTACCCAGTTTTGAAGCGACTCGCTTCGCCAATTCTATTCCACTTCCAACAGCTACGATATCAATGTCCTTTGAATGGCGGTTCAAGAATATGTCCCGCACATAACCTCCAATCACATATGCCTCGACCCCCATCTCATCCGCTGCCTCCGACACCAACTGAAACGGTTTAGCCGAAATATGGTCCAACAATTCTTCTTCGCTTATATACATAAGTTTGTTTTAAAACGCTGACAAAAATACAGAATCTTCACCATATTGGCAAATCTACAAGATAAAACCACTACCTTTGCATCCATAAAAAAGGAATAAAAACAATGGACAAATCGATTATTTGCATATTATTCGCTGCCGCCATGTGTAGTTGTGGCGGAGCTGAAAAAAAGGCAAAGGCACAATTGGAGCAGGCTCGCACTTTCATGGAGCGCAACGAGTTTTTTGCGGCTCGTTCTGAAATAGACAGCTTGAGAGCGAACTATCCGAAAGAATTTGGTATCCTAAAAGAAGCATTAACCCTGATGAGGGAAGTGGACATAAGAGAAGCCATGCGCAACATAGCTTATTGCGACAGCCTTATGCCCATACGCCTGCACGAATCCGATTCGTTGAAAGCAGGGTTCACTTTCGAGAAAGACACGCTATACGAAGAGATTGGTAATTATATCTGGAAGCAACAAACCATCGAAAAGAATGTCCAAAGGTGCTATGTGAGATGTGGTGTCGATGAAAATGGGGAAATGTACCTGGCCAGTGTCTATTTTGGTAGAAACCCCATCAACCACACGGCCATCAGAATCAGCACGCCAGATGGACTTTTCGCCGAAACCGCCACGATTCCATACGATGGCGGACTCAATTATCATTTCAAAGATATGGGCAATACGACAGAAGTGGTAACATACAAAGCCGAAAAAGGAATGGATGCCATAAAGTTCATCAATGACAACATCGACAAACGGCTGAAAGTAGAATACACAGGAGGAAAGAATTATATTATTTATATGGCAGACAATGACAAGAAAGCGTTGGCTGCAACTTACCAGCTGGCCTCAGCCCTAAGCGATATTTACCAAATGACGAAAGAAAAGAAAAAGGCGCTTAAACGAATTGCCTACTTGAACGGGAAAATGGAGAATGGAGAATAGAATCCATATCCTACTTAATATCATAACATACACTGCACCCCATACACAGGAAAACAGCATCGGACGACGAGCATGCATTCCGACATAAATCCATCTTTTCCCCGGTGCAGTGTATCAAGGCTACTTATTCATGTTCCAGTCAGGAGGCAGAGAACCGTTTCTTTAGAAATGGCAAGTTATAAATCATCAGCAGTAAAAGTAAAAGGGAGCAAAGAGGTTATGCCTTTAAACACTTTCACCTTTTTTTTGCCACAAAGCAATATTTCCATTGGCATTTTAGAACGTTGCTCGACTTCAAGCATCACCTGTCGGCATGCACCGCATGGCGATATGGATTCCTTCACCTCCCCGTTTGCTTGGGCGATAATAGCCAGACGAAGCACCGGGATGTCCGGGTAAGTGGCGCACGCAGCAAAGAGCGCCACCCTTTCTGCGCAAAGGGCAGAAGGATAAGCCGCATTCTCTTGGTTATTCCCCATCACGATCTCCCCGTTCTTCAAAAGTGCGGCAGTTCCCACTTGAAAATGCGAGTAAGGAGCATACGCATGTCCTGAAGCTGCTAATGCCGCATCATACAAACGTTTCCTTTCCGCATCCAATTCATCATAATCGGATTCTTGATAAATTATTTCTAAATGCTTAGATTCCATATCACTCAATATCATTACGACCGTAAAGATAAGAAAAAATAGGTATTTCCCATGTTTTTATGTATGTTTGCACAAAAATAAACAAGAATGAAGCATAAATTGCATATAATAGTCATAGCACTCGCCATGCTACTTGCATCCATGGAATGGTGTAAGGCAGACGATGCCACTGCGTTGTCGTCATACCATCGCTACATCCATAAATACAAAAGCCTTGCCATCGAGCAGCAACACAAATACAAAATTCCGGCAAGCATAATTTTAGCTCAGGGATTGTTAGAATCCGGAGCCGGAATGGGGGATTTGGCAAGACGGTCGAACAATCACTTCGGCATTAAATGCCACGACTGGAAAGGCAAACGGGTTTATCACAACGATGACTTGGAAGGAGAATGTTTCCGTAAATACGATGCGGTAAAAGAATCGTATGAAGACCATTCGAAATTCCTATCTTTACGTCCCAGGTATGCCTCCCTCTTCCAGCTCAACATCCGAGACTATCGCGGGTGGGCAAAAGGATTGCAGCGGTGTGGGTATGCAACTGACAAAAAGTATGCAAGCAAGCTCATAAAAGTCATCGAAGAGTATGAACTATATGAATACGACTCTTCCAAGAAAAAGAATTCTACAAAGGGCAATCATTCCCGCCCTTTCGTCCGCCATACGATTTATAGGAGCAACGGGCTTCTTTATGTGCATGCCAAGAGAGGTGACAGTCTGGAAGAAATTGCCCGTAATACAGGCATAAGCGTCCGGAAGCTGAGCAAATTCAACGAAATACCGAAAGATTACCCTCTACAAGTCAATGATATTGTTTACCTTGAAAAAAAGAAGAAACGCGCGGACAAACCACATTTCGACTATGTGGTGCGTATCGGAGATTCCATGCACAGCATTTCCCAGCAGTTCGGAATACAAATGAAAAGCCTTTACAAGCTGAACAAAAAAGACAAAGATTATGTCCCAGAAGAAGGAGATGTCTTAAAACTTAGATAATAAGAGAAAAAAGAGTATATTTGCAGTCCTAACAAAATAAACAATGAGCGACCAACGTTATAATCTACGCGGCGTGTCCGCATCAAAAGAAGATGTTCATAATGCTATCAAGAACATCGACAAGGGTATCTACCCGAACGCTTTCTGTAAAATCATCCCGGATATATTAGGGGGTGACCCGGACTATTGCAATATCATGCATGCCGATGGTGCCGGGACGAAATCTTCTTTAGCATATATGTATTGGAAAGAGACAGGTGACCTCTCTGTATGGAAAGGCATTGCAC
>CALBYC010000240.1 GCA_937890135.1 uncultured Parabacteroides sp. | reverse complement strand
TTTGCAGAGCCAATAATAGCCTTTCTTCCGACAAGGAAAGGGCATTCAATCCTACGAATATGATTTTTTCAAAAGGGAATTCGTTTGGCAGCCCTTTCTGTTCGACTGCTTCCGCGACTTCTCGGAAAATCATGCCATCGTATCCATATCCTTCCTCCGCCAATGTCCTTTTCAGTTCGGAATAAAGGGTATATAAGATTTCCCATAGCTCCAGGAAATGCTGTTGGTTCGGGGTGTCGTGCTTAGGATGAAACGACGACCAGAACATGCGTATGGCTTGGATTTGTTCTTCTGACAGGAAGCTATAATTGTCTTCCAAATCTTTCAAGTCGATAACATTCTGGAACAGCATCTCTGCATTTACCATGTATTTGTCAATGTCGTCAAAGTCATTGAGAAGCATGTCCCCCCAATAAAGGAATTCATCGAAGGACTCCGAAGTCTTGGATGTATTTATGTAAATGCCATAAAGTTTGAACAAGGTGCGGATACGGTCGGCAGGTTGTCTTTTCCCCAAAAAGGAAAAAAGGTCATTTATCGTCAATATTTTAGGGGAAAACATAGGATGTCTTGCAATCTCGGAAAGGTATTTTTGGAAAAAGAGTCCGGCTCTCCGGTTGGGAAACACAAATGCCAATTGATTAATGTCCGCCCCGTACTGTTTATGGAATAAATCCGCTATTTGGTATAAAAAAGGTTTCATCCTATTCTTCCTTCATGATGTTTGGGCAAAGGTAAGGATAATTCTGCTATAAACGGTCTCAATCGTTGGCAAGGATGATAAGGATAGTTGCGCCGGAATCTCACGCATTTGGATATTTATGTTACTATTCATATATTTACACTCAAAAACGGATATGATCAGGATAACTTTCATTTTATGCTTTGCTCTAACGTTTTCAACTTGTATCAGAGCAGAAGGCCCTTTGTCAAAAGGTCTAAATTCCATTAATATAGAATCAGCTAAAGCCCATATCGGTTTTTTAGCATGTGATGAATTAAAAGGCAGGGAAGCTGGGACAATCGAGGGACGCATAGCAGGCCGTTACATTGCCGCAAATTTGCAATCTTTAGGGATTGGCCCTTTAAACGGTTCTTATTTACATCCATTCATAGCAGCGCATGCTGAACGGCAAAAGAAGAATGCAAGATGGCAAATCCACCCCGATTCCATTGCTCTTTTGTCTAAGGGAACACATCAAAAATTACTTTTAAACAATGTATTGGGTGTCATACAAGGCAAACGAGCAGATGAATATGTGATAGTCGGCGCACATTATGACCATATAGGGTATGACCCCGCATTAGCCGGCGATGCCATCTACAATGGAGCGGATGACAATGCATCAGGCGTTTCTGCCGTCTTGCAAATTGCAAGAGCTTTCATGGTCTCCGGCATACAACCTGAACGAACCGTAATCTTTGCCTTTTGGGATGGAGAAGAGAAAGGATTATTGGGATCAAGGGCTTTTGTCCAATCTTTTAAATCAATCAAACAAGTTAAGGGGTACTTGAATTTTGACATGATTGGAAGAAACCATGACGAGAACAACCCACAGCATGTTGTCTATTTTTATACGGAATCCCATCCTGTGTTTGGTGATTGGCTTAAGGAAGACATCGAAAAATACCGTTTAAACTTAAAACCTGATTATAGAGCATGGGACAAACCGATAGGAGGAAGCGACAATAGTTCGTTCGCACGATTGGATATCCCCATCATTTGGTATCATACTGATGGCCACCCCGACTATCATCAGCCTGGCGACCATGCTGAAAAAATCAACTGGGACAAAGTCTTGGATATAACAAAGGCATCATTCCTTAATATGTGGAACTTGGCTAACGAATATAATTATTAGTCATAAAACAAGACTGAACATGTAGAATACAGGCGTATTCCGATACAAAGGAGAGGGATATGCCGGGTTGTCCCGATATATCCCTCTCCTTAATAAAATGTTATCTATCCCGATTAATAACCTTCATTCTGCTTCAAGTTTTTGTTCGCATCCAATAAATCCTGGTCTATCGGGAAATAACGGTTATGCGGCTTGAAACTACGCATCTCAACCAATTCGGTTGCTCCGGTGACCGTCGCACGGGTGTAAGGATCCGTTCCTGCCTGATCGACGGTACCCACGATACGATTCAAAGAACCGTTCAGCACCGTTTCGGCCACCATCTTGCCCGAACTGTCTTTCCAACGGAGAATATCAGCACGACGCAGCCCCTCTCCCGCCAGTTCCACCGACCTTTCACGACGGATCAACTCACGCAAGCTCTCTTTCGTACCATATTTTGCCTTATCAACATCCGGCATGCCGACACGGTTGCGCACCTGGTTCAGTTTGTCGTACACAGCAGCCGACGGGCCATTCAATTCGTTTTCCGCTTCTGCATAGCTCAGCAATACTTCAGCGTAACGGAAAACAATCGGGCACGCAGTCGTATTCCACATATCGGCATATTGCGATTTCGGGCCCAAGTACTTATACCATGACAAAGCCGTCTTGGAAGCATTGTCGGCACTTGTCGGATAATCCATGTTCGTAGCTCCATCCACCGTTTTATCCAACGAATTGAACACACGTCCGTTCCAATCCTGCCCCGGGAATATCACCGTCATCGCCATACGTGGGTCGCGGTTGGCAAACGGATGCTTAGCATCGTAACCGCTTCCAGCCTCATCCTTCGTCAAGCCGTTGCTCATCTCGTATGCATCGACCAGATTCTGAGTCGGAACGACAGAAGACCATCCACCGTCTCTGTTAGGATACAACTGTCCAATCGTGTACAATGTTTTCAAACTCTCAATGTATTGAATGGAAGCAATAATTTCTTTGGAGTCTTGGCCGGCCACAGTAAAGAGATTGGAGTAATCCGGATCCAATTCATATTGTCCCAAATCCATAATCGCCTGAGCCGCCTCTTTGGCACGCTCGTAATCGCCATAATAAAGAGCTGAACGCATTTTGAGGGCCAAAGCCGCACCCTTGGCGAGATAACCGCGGGCTTTGGGCGCATCATCCAAGAGGGGAATGGCGGCATCCAGTTCATCATAGATGAATTTCTTCACCTCTTCCTCCGTGTTACGGGGCACCATCGCTTCTTCTGCCGTCTCGTAGTTATCAATGATAGGAATACCACCGTACCACCAGTTTTTGTCGAAATACTGATAAGCCCGAATCGTCTTAACCTGACCGATCATATCATTCTTTTTCGCCTCATCGGCAAACTGAATCTTATCGATATTGGTCAAAAACTCATTACAACGGCGAATCATGCTAAAGGAATAGCAGTTATACACTTCATTGGCCGCACTCATGCTTCCGTTCCCGATTGTTTTCCAATTTTCCCACTGGAAATTATTATATCCGAAATCCGAGCCACAATCCAAATAAAGGATTTCATCTGCGCTTGCCCAACCGTCATAGCAACCGACCAAGAATTTTTGTGCGTCTTCTTCCGTCTGCCATGTCGTAGCCGGAGAGAGCGCATCATGCGGCATCGTATCCAGGAAATCCGAACAGGAAGAACCACCAATCAAAGTCGCCCCTGTCATCATATATACTAATAATCGTCTCATATAATATGCTGTTTATCGTGTTAGAATGTCAAATTAATACCAAATGAATGTGTTTTGGACAACGGATAGTTCGAACCGCGTTCCACCTTCGTTTCCGGGTCGAAATCGACCAGCATGTTGTGAATCGTGAACAGGTTTTCAGCCGAATAGTAGATACGCAAGTTCTGCACGCCCAAACGATCCATCCATTTTTTCGGGAAAGTATAACCGAACTGCACGTTCTTCATACGCAGATAGCTGGTATTTTGCAGGAAGTAGTCCGTCGCATAGTTCAAACTCGGAGAGGTCTTGTCATATGCGATACGTGGCATTTTTGCATCCTTGTTCTCCGGTGTCCAAGCATCCAACCACACCGCAGCCGGCCAAGAGTCGTCGCCCTTGAAATAACCGTAGCCGTCATCGGTCAGGAAGATATGCCCACCGGCAGCACCCGTAAACATCACCGACAGGTCAACGCCTTTCCAGCCGGCATTCAAGTTCAATCCATATGTCCATGACGGGTCGATTGAACCGCAGAAAGCACGATCGTCCGCCGTTATCTTGCCATCACCATTCATATCCTTGACAACCACATCGCCTCCCTTGAACTCTGCCGTTCCAAACGGATAGCCATCTTTCCCGGCATATTTGTCCATCCAAGCCTTGGCGGCCTCGTCTGAATCGAACAGCCCGTCGGTCTGATACATATAATAAGAATTAATCCGTTCTCCGATTTTCCGGTAACGGTTGGAATTGTTCGGGTCGGGCATCGATTCCACACCGCCCAAGTCCAACAGCTCATTTTTATTATACGAGAAATTGGCTGTTGCGCCGAATCGCCAGTCTCCCCAGTTATTATTGTAGCTAAGCACCACTTCGACACCTCGGTTCAGCATCGAACCGATATTATCCTTATAAGCATCCAATCCGAACTCGGCAGGCACGGATACATCCATGATGATGTCCGTCGTCTTGCGGTCGTAATAATCGACCGTCACATTGATTTTGTTGTTGATTGTCGCATCGAATCCGAGTCCCCACGTACGGGCTTTTTCCCAAGAGATCGTCGAGAGACGGTAGGCTTTCTGATAATAACCGGAGTTCAACGTACCGCCTAACGGATAGGTCGCATCCAGGTTATAGGTATTCATCCAAGGATAATAATCGCTTAGCGCATCTTGATTTCCCAGCAAGCCCCACGATGCGCGGATTTTCAGATTGTTCAACCAATCCTTTGTATTTTCCATAAAACCTTCTTCGGTCAGGCGCCAAGCGGCAGAGAAAGAGGGGAAATAGCCCCAACGGTTATCGGACGCGAAGCGCGAAGAGGCATCCGCACGGATATTGGCCTCCAGCAAATATTTGCCGGCAAAGTCATAATTGACACGTCCGAACCAGGAAATCATCGCCAAATCGCGTGTATATCCCGCATTCTTCTGCGTGGAGGCATCACCGGCATTCATGTCCGTCAGGTCGTTGCTGGGGAAATTCTTACGTTCCATCGTGTTCTCACGATAACTATATTTTTCTGTATGCCATCCTGCCAACGCTTTTAATCCATGTTCCCCGAACTGCTTGTCATAGCTCAGCAATGCATCGAACGTTGCCCGATGCCAGCCGTAGAAGTTCTCGTTCAGCTGGTTGGTTTCCGTACTTTTATTCGCATTGTAATTGAACTTCTTCAAGAAAGCCCGGTAGTGTTGCTGATCATTCACATAAGCCCCCGTCAGTGTCGCTTTCAAACCATCGATAATCTGATAGTCGAGTGCCAATGACCCAGAGAAGTTCTGGTTCTTTCGGTCTACCGTCTGGTCCATATCCAGCCAGGCAATCGGGCTACCATCACCGATTGTTCCCCAAGTCCCGTCGTCATAACGCGCTACAATCCACGGAGCCATACGGTTCAACTGCCGGATGATCTGGTCGGAATTTCCGCTATAATAGTTAGAGTTCGGATCCGAATAGTCATTCTTAACATACGCCAAGTTCAGACGGGCCGTCAATTTTTTGGAGAGGTGGACATCCAGATTGGTACGTCCGCTGAATTGCTGACGCTCCGAATTCGGCAACAATCCGGTCTGGTGCAAATAGCTGGCCGATCCCATGTATTTCACATCATCCGTACCACCGCTCACGTTTACATTGTGCGTATGCTGTACGCCGGTCTGGTAGCCCAAGTCATACCAATCCGTATTCGTGCCGGTCCCATCCTTGAATGCCTGGATTTCCGCATCCGTGAATTTGGCCGAACGACCCGATTCGACCAATGCCTGATTGAAAAGGCGGGCGTAATCATACGAACCCATACGGTCTACCAACATGGTCGGACTCGAAAAACCGACGTTGCCGCTATAAGAGACACGCGGTTTCCCGGTCTTTCCGCGCTTCGTCGTAATCAGGATGACACCGTTGGAAGCCTTCGATCCATAGATGGCGGCAGAAGCCGCATCCTTCAAGACGGAAATGCTCTCAATGTCGTTCGGATCGACTTCGTTCAAAGTACCAGTCTCGATACCATCAACCAAAATGTAAGGGTCTGCCGTGTTTAACGTCCCGACACCACGGATACGAATCGTCGCACCATCCTGCCCCGGACGTCCTTCACCCGACGTAATGGTCACGCCTGGCATCGTACCTTGCAATGCAGTAGAAACATTCTGTACCGGACGGTTCTCCAGCACTTCGCTGCTCACCTGCGCCACCGCGCCGGTCATGTTCACCTTCTTCTGCGTGCCATAACCAACGACTACGACCTCTTCCAATTTCTCGGTATCCTCCTTCAAGAGCACATTCAAAGAGGGTTGTCCTGTATAGGTAACCTCCATTGTCTGGTAACCAAGGTAGGAAACTTGAATAATATCACCATTCTTCACACCTTCCAGCATGAAGTTACCATCCATGTCTGTCACTATACCGTTTGTAGTCCCCTTGACAATCACGGAAGCACCGACTACTGGACCTAAAGCGTCTCTAACTGTTCCTTTTAGACTTTTTTGTTGCTGAGAAATGTCAACTTTGGATATTGCCCCCCCAATCGCATAAACTGTTCCCCCAGAACACAATGCGGCCGACAACAGCAAAAAGCTGACGCGTCTTTCAATTTTCAACATACCAATTGTTTTTATATGATATAAAAATAAGTAACTCAAACGTTGCAAGTACAACTCGCAAAATGAGGGACTGAAGCCCCCCATTTGTATGAATCATGAAAACATGATTTGATTATTTAATGCCCAATTTTTCTTTGATAGCCGTTGGAAGAGCATCTTTATGGACAACAATGTTCATTGTCTTATACTTGACGAATGCTTCAGAAGCATACCAAGTTCCTTTATATTTGTTATCCGTTCCCCAAGAATTTTTCACCATATAAAATTTCTTGCCCGTCTGGTCCTTAG
This sequence comes from uncultured Parabacteroides sp., assembly GCA_937890135.1. Lineage (GTDB taxonomy): Bacteria > Bacteroidota > Bacteroidia > Bacteroidales > Tannerellaceae > Parabacteroides. The sequence continues at coordinate 7,754 of CALBYC010000240.1, read as the reverse complement.
CTATGCCATAAATATGCATGCCATGATCATCGGTAGTTTCGTAATTATCATACGCTTTTTGGCGCATTTCCTGAGTGACTTCAATTTCTTGACAAGGTTTTTCAATCATTTTTTTGATTTCAGCGTCTTTCTCGGATGCGCTCAAACCCAACCAATGATCCTGGTCTGAACCGGAACGCTCCATGGCTTGAATATCCGGCATGACAGCAATGCCGTTACGGGTAAATCCCTTTTCACTTACGTCCGAACCCCACGCAATAGAATAACCTGTATTGATTGCGTTATCAAATACTTGCATCAATTCGTCTATCGGCAAGTTATAAGAAGGAGCCCAGCGCCAATTATCTTCTACTTCAACTGCAAATTCCTTGTAAAAAGGGTGATGGGTATAAGAAGTCAAGGACACATAATCGTCCGGATTAATGCCTAATTCGGCCGCAAAGCTTTTCGGTGTATATGATTTACCTTTGTAAGTGAAATTTTCAGGCGCGACACCCAAGTAGGCATCGACAATTCCGTCGTATCCTTTTTTCCATACAGGAGACAGCTTACGGTTTGGGTTCTTGACTACCGCATTCAGATAAGCTTCCGTGAAAGATGCAAGTTCTCCATGCACGTGCATCTCCTCTCCATATTCCAAGCCTTTCATTTCCGCTTCAGGAACGATTCCATAATCTTTCCACGCTTGCAGCACATCTTCGAACGACCCCCCTTGGCCATAATTCAATTTGCCATGGAGACGCACATACTTGTCGCCTTTATCTTTATAGTTCTTGCTGACAATATACATTTCGGACAAATCATACTCGCCCTTGCCCATACGCAACAATTCAGATTCCAAGAATGAAATCGCGGAGAAGCACCAGCAGGTACCTGACCTATTCTGGTTCTTCACTGGAGTAACTTTCAACTCTTTCACAGGAGTAAACACGTAACCTTCCTCTTGCACTGCTTTCTTTTTATCTTTGGCGTAGCTTGAAAAGACCGCACACGCCAATGCCAATGCGGATACAAATATTTTTTTCATGATTAGTAAGTATAACTTTGTTTTTATCGTACAAATATAAACAATCAGTTCTATCAATTGAGTTTTTTGGTATATTTTAACTCGTTTTTAGATGGGGAGGGGGATTGAATGAAAATATAAGAATCATTGCTTCAAAGGGCGGTTTTCCCGTCCGGAATCCTCCCAGTGGATTGCGCGCCCGGATGGGAACAAATTTCCAAAAGCCTGCAATCTTTTCGGAAAAAGGTTGCAGGCTTTTGGGAAAAACATGGCGGCAAAAAAGACTCGTACAAGGGAACAACTGCTTGATCCATGATTCAATTCCGCCAAGGGGCAATATTAATAATCGCCGAAGGCCAAAGATAGTCCTAACAACAGGTAGACCTCCTCGGCATAAAGATTCCATGCAGTCTGCACAAAAACCGGCAATGCAAACCTGCGGGACAATGGAATAGAAGAGGAGGCCGTCAAAGACAGATTTGTCACACCGAATTTATCCGTTTCATAGTAGGCTGCCGAATACGGGACAATTCCCAATGCGGCTTCCAAATCAATCTGTTTCACTTTGAACGGATAAGTTAGTTCGAAATAAGATGAATGATTCTGTTTCCCGTTCTCTTTTTTGTCCGCTCCCCAAAAGAAAGTATACCAAGCCATCGACATGGGGAATTTTTCAAATGGGAAGTCGTATGATATGCCTGCTTCGATGGCATGATCCGTATCCGCAGATTTATAGTTAAAAAAATCACCTTTCCCTTTATCTGCCCACCAATAATCCGAAACAGCAAAGCCCAAACCTGTTTTTCCCAAGTCGTAAGATAAAACCAAATCGATTTCTTTTGATACGGGATTCCCTTCCGTCCCGCTTCCCTGAAAATCAGTCGACCCCCATGCGGTCAAGCCGAAATGCCCTAAATGGATCGACATTCCCGGCTGAACACTGAAACCGCCTTGATATAAACCACGCCATACATACGAACTAACGAAATCGGCACCAAACCCAAGGCGGAAGTGTTTTTCCGTCGTTATCTCGTCTTGGGCATGAACTCCCCAAGAGATAACAAACAGAATCAACACCGGGAAAAGGGGGAAACATTTTTTCTGTCTCATCGCCTGTTCTTAGATAGCCCCCTTTAACTAATATTCTTGGAAAGCGCCTTACGAATTTCTTCTATGGGGACATTCCGTCTTTGCGCATAATCTTCCAATTGTTCCTGGTCTATATGCCCAACCATGAAATAAGAGCTTTGAGGATTTGCCAAAAACAAGCCGCTTACAGAGGCTGTTGGCAACATGGCTCCGTTTTCGGTCAGTTGAACGCCTATCCGGGAAAAATCCAACAGTCCGTTCAGTGTATGGTTCAGCAATTGGTCGGGCAAAGACGGATACCCGATGGCCGGACGAATGCCTTGGTATGGGACTTTGAACAGCTCTTCAGGGGTATATTTTTCATCGGGCGCATATCCCCAATACTCTTTCCGCACCTTTTCGTGAAGATACTCTGCGGTTGCTTCGGCCAAACGGTCTGTAAGCGTTTGCAACAACATAGCCTTGTAAGCGTCCCCTTCTTTCTCGAATTTCTCTTTCAAATATTGGCTGCCAGATCCTCCGGTAACAACAAACGCACCGACATAATCCGCACGCTTTTCCGATTCCGGCATAACATAATCCGCCAAAGACTTATACTCACCTTCTTTTTTCACCTGTTGGCGCAAGGTAGGAATCGTCACATTTCCTATTATCAAATCATCACCTGAACTTGCAGCTGGAAAGAAACCATATATCGCACGACAATATTCGGCGTGTATGTTTTGCAGATATTCCAACATCTTAACTGCATCTTTATACAGCTGCATCGCTTCGACCGCTTTTGCCCGCTCTTTTTCGGGGAATCCAGAAATCCAAGAAGCCCGGCAAGCATCGCAACCATGTATTTTGCTGATTTCTTCAAACCGGCCACTTAAACGCCAAGCAAGGAAAAAGAAAGACCAATGTATGTATGGTACTATTTTCTCTATAGGGATATATGCAAGCGCATGGACACCCATCTGATGTGGCTGGACAGGAACGTATTTTTTCCAGTCTATCGCTACTCCATGAGAACGAGCATAAGAAAGCGGAACTAACTCCTCATTGTTATTCTCCATAGAATCCCGTAAAGACTGATACTCTTCTTTTAGCTTTACTATGAAATCATCATGCGTGGCAGGATTTAATAATTTGGCAGCAATTAACGGGTTTTGAGCCGCATCCGTCACATGGATTACGGGTGCGTCGTAATGAGGAGCTATCTTGATTGCAGTATGCAGCCGGGATGTTGTCGCTCCTCCCACCATAATCGGAGTATGCAAACCTGCTTTTTTCATCTCTTCCGTCACATGAACCATTTCTTCCAATGAAGGAGTGATCAATCCGGATAGGCACAAAATATCGGGCTTCTCTTCCTTAACCGTTTTCACAATCGTTTCAGCCGGTACCATAACCCCTAAGTCTATTACCTCGTAATTATTGCAAGCCAGTACGATTGAGACGATGTTCTTTCCTATGTCATGCACATCCCCCTTGACTGTCGCAAATACGATTTTCCCCGCTTTGGCAGCACCGGCTGATTTTTTCTCGGCCTCGATGGCAGGCTGCAAGATAGAGACTGCCTTTTTCATGGTTCTGGCAGTCTTTACAACTTGAGGCAAGAACATTTTCCCTGCTCCGAATAGTTCTCCGACTTTATTCATGCCTCCCATCAACGGACCATCTATTATATCGACTGCATGAGGGTAAACTTGCAAAGCCTCTTGTAAATCAGATTCCAAGTATTCACCCCAGCCTTTTACTAACGCATGTTCCAAACGCTCTTGCAACGGCAAATTTCTCCAACTATCCTGTGCAGTGCCTCCTTGTTCTTGTTTTTCCACATGAAGCTGTTGGGCGTAACTTATCAATTCTTCCGCCGCTTCAGGCCTGCGATACAAAATGACGTCTTCCAACAATGTACGGAATGAAGGTTCTATCTCTTCATAGAGGACAGAAGAGGAAGGATTGACAATGCCCATATCCATGCCCTTTGCTATCGCATGGTATAAAAATACGGCATGCATCGCTTCACGAACGTAGTTGTTTCCTCTGAAAGAAAAAGAGAGGTTGCTAACTCCTCCGCTTACCTTGGCACCCGGCAGATTCTTCTTTATCCAATCTACCGCACGAATAAAATCCAAACCATAACGGTCATGTTCTTCCATTCCCGTTGCAATAGCCAATATATTGGGGTCAAATATAATGTCTTGAGGATTAAATCCGATATGGCATAACAAGCGATAAGCACGTTCACATACTTCGATTTTACGTTCATATGTATCAGCCTGCCCGTTTTCATCAAAAGCCATGACAACTGTTGCGGCTCCTAATTGTTGGATACGGCGGGCATGTTGCAAAAACACTGCCTCACCTTCTTTCAAGGATATAGAATTGACGATGCTTTTCCCTTGCACGCACATCAGGCCTTTTTCTATTACGTTCCAATTCGAGGAATCTATCATGACCGGAACTCTGGCAATGTCGGGTTCTGAGGCAATCAAATTCAGGAACTGTGTCATTTCCTTCGCCGCATCCAACATTCCATCATCCATGTTGATATCAATCACCTGGGCGCCATCTTCAACTTGTTTCCGAGCTATTGACAAAGCCTCCTCATAATTTCCTTCTTTTATCAAACGCAAAAACTTTCGAGAACCAGCCACATTACAACGTTCTCCCACGTTGATAAAGTTATTCTCGGGCTTTACTTCTAATAATTCCAAACCAGACAACCATAGGCACGTGGGTTTCTCTACTGGCACATGCGGTTTCTTCCCTTTTATCAATTCCGGATACTTAGCGATATGGGCAGGAGTAGTTCCACAACAACCGCCTATGACATTCACCAATCCTTCATCTACAAAAGATTTCACGTGCTTTGCCATTGTTTCCGGGGTTTCGTCATAAGCTCCTAAACTGTTAGGTAAACCTGCGTTTGGATACGCGCTGATATAGTATGGCGCATTTTTGGCTAATTCCTCCAAATAGGGCTTCATATCAGCCGCTCCAAATGAACAGTTCAAGCCAACACTTACAATATGGGCGTGTTGGACAGAAGCCAAAAATGCCGTCAAGGTCTGCCCGGACAAAGTTCGTCCGCCCTGTGCTGCCAACGTCAAAGAAAGCATGACAGGCAAGTCTTTTCTTTTTTCCGTCAAAACAGCTTCGGCATTCAATGTGTCAAAAGTAGTTTCGAATAATATGATGTCCACCCCCCCATCAACAAGAGCAGAAATTTGCTCATGGTAAGCTTTGTATAAATCCTGATAGGTTACTGCTCTAAAAGCAGGATTGCTCACATCGGGACTCATGGAGGCAGTCTTGTTTGTTGGGCCTACAGAACCAGCCACCCAAACTTTACGTTCTGGGTGTTCTTTCATATAAGAATCAGCCAATTCTCTGGAAAGATTCGCCGCAGACAAATTCATTTCCTTAACATAATCTACCATCCCATAATCTTCCATGGATATGGCATTGGCATTGAATGTGTTGGTAGTGATTATATCCGCTCCAGCATCCAAATATTGTTTATGGATGGAGCGAATCACATCGGGCCGAGTGATACAAAGTAAATCATTGTTTCCTCGCAGCATACCGGGGAAGTCAGCAAAACGTTCTCCCCGGTAATCTGCTTCAGTTAATTTAAATCCTTGAATCATAGTTCCCATGCCGCCATCCAATATCAAGATGCGCTCTTTGAGAAGATTCAAAAATGTCTCTTTATTCATTTTATATTTTAAAGTTGTCCTTTTTATCAATGTTGAAAAGCACGAGCCATTTCACGTTTGTCGTCTCTGTCTTTTATCGACTCACGTTTATCATATTCTTTTTTCCCTCGTGCAATTGCCACTACCACTTTTGCCAAACCTTTGTCATTTATATAAAGCCGAGTAGGTATAATCGTAAATCCGGAAGCCTTGACGGCTCCTGCAATTTTTCTTAATTCTTTCTTGGTCAAAAGGAGCTTTCGATCCCGACGAGCTGTATGATTGTTATATGTGCCATAAAAATATTCCGCAATATACATGTTCTTCACCCACAATTCCCCCCTTTCAATGATACAAAAGGTATCGACCAGACTGGCTTTTCCCAAACGGATGGATTTGATTTCCGTCCCCGTCAATACAATGCCAGCTGTGAATGTGTCAAGTAGCTCGTAATCGAATGTAGCTCTCTTATTCTTTATTGATATATTCTTTTCAAACTTTTCTTTCATAATCGTTATTTAGTTTTGCAACCCGGGCATCAATATGGTTAATAGAAATTCTATCAAACGTGGCGATGCAAGTATCAATAAGGATGCTACAAAAGTCATTTTCATGTGCAATGCTTCTTCTATTTTCAAAAATAAAGTTGTCCCTTCCCATACAATATAGAATGTATATAATACAAATATGTATAAAAAGAAGAAATCAGGCAACAACAGCCAAATTATATTAAGTGCATATAACAAAGCCGATCCGAAACCTACAAATAGCTGGAAACGCATCAATTCTTTTGGCCTTTTACAATATCCGGCCCAAAACTCATTTAACACATAAGCCGCCAAATGATAACCTCCGTAGGTGGAAACAAATGTAACTACGCTCGACTTTAATGCTATTTCCAAATCGAATTCTTGCCGGGTACAGATACTGAAAAAAGAAGCAAGAGTCAGTATTCCTATAAAGGGATACAGGTAATGTTTCAGGAACATTTCATAACTTCGCGGCTCAACTTCAATCTTCCCGTCGTTATAATATCGGCTTTCAAGCATTTTCCATGTTCTTGAAGGCTGGAATATCATTGCTATAATCAATTTAAACAGTGCCTTGTACATGTTTTTATTATTTAATGACTTGTTAATGATTATAAGAGTTTTTCTTTTTATTGTTCAATAAGATAGTCAATGCTTCTGACGTACGCCATCCTACCGAAGCGGAGTCTGCCAGAAAATATTCCGGATAGCTGACTCTGACATTCAATGAGTCACCGCTCACATACCCTTTTCGAATAGCCTGCATAACTAATTCCGATATATCTAAAGCTTGTGGTAAGCTGATATTTGACTGATAAACAGTATCCGAAGCATCATACTTGCAGGTTGACCTCAAATAGACATGTAAACATTCTTTGCCTGTCAATTCATCTGTCTCCGGTTTCATATCTGGATTATAAAACAACAGGAACGAATCTCGTTGTGAAGCATAATATCGTTTGTATTCAGGATAGATAAACAGATACCCATCTACATACAAGCTTTTCATCCAATCTAATGTCAAAAACGATTCATATCGGCTAATAGAAATCGTATCCACGATATTTCCTATATTCCAATGGGGGACAGGTTCCATTTTTTGAATTTCCACCTTATAATAGCCAGGTTCGATGGAATCCGGTTTGCCATAATTCACCTTGTAGTCTACCAAAAAGCAATCGCCAATCTTATAGGTCTGTTCTTGCAATATTTCTGATGTTATGCGGTCACCAGAATAGAGTTGAATATATTTTTCCGAAGCACCTCTTATCACACCTGCCTGTGAGCCATATTTCCATATGTCACCACTCTCACCCATGCAAGAAGACAATAGTAAAGCAATCCCAAACAGTATGTAACAATATATTTTCATTGAGCATTCTTATTGTTTGCAAAAGTACAAAAAAATCAAGACATCTCTTCCTCCTTTTCGTATATGAT
>CALBYC010000239.1 GCA_937890135.1 uncultured Parabacteroides sp. | reverse complement strand
AAGGGGGCCGGCATCGGGGCGGGCATCTATTCCACGTTCGAAGAGGCGTTCGCCTCCTTGAAGAGGATAGAAGTGGTCGAACCGGACGGGCTGAAGGCCAACCGCTATTGCGGTGCTTTCGACTGCTGGAAGGAACGCTTGGAGAAAATGATCGGCGGGTAATCAATTTCTAAATACATAGCATATATGAGGCAATTAATGATGATTCCTGCTGCGGCGTTGTTATTGGCTGCTTGCAGTGAGAAACCGGGTTTCCAGATTACCGGTAAAGTGAACAATCCGAATCTGGACGGCAAGTATGTTTATTTGTGTGCCGCGGAAGAAGGGACTCCGGCATTGGACAGTGCGAAGGTGGAGAACGGTTCTTTCTTGTTCAAAGGGGTGCAAAATCAATTGGCTTTGCGGAAATTGAAATTCTCCGATGCCGATGTCAAGCCTGCCCGGGCTGCGGGAGCGGAAGACGCTCCGTTCTCTGTCACGCTCGCTTTGGACAATAGCCGGTTGAACGTCACGTTGGACACCCTTTCCGACGTGGGAGGTTCGCAGCCCAACGATGCCGTGCAAGCTTTGAAGTCCGAACTGAGGGCATTGCGCGGCAAACAAAAGGTTTATGTGGCGGAGATGAAATCGGAAGATGCGGAGGTAAGCCGCGAGGCCGAGAAGAAGGCGGACGCCATCGGTAATGAAATCGAAAGCAAGGTGGTCGCTTTCATTAAAGCAAATATCGACAACCCGTTAAGCGGGAAATTATTCTCGGACTTCCGTTATTACCTGAGCGAGGACGAGCAGTACGAGATAGCGGATGTGGCCACGGACTCCTTCAAGGCTGTCCCGGGTGTCGCTGCCATCCTGGACCGTTTGGAGAAATTGAAGTCTGTTGCCGTGGGACAGAAATTCGCGGATCTGGAATTGACGGACGTGAAAGGCAAGCCCGGCAAACTGTCCGACTATGCGGGCAAAGGCAAAGTCGTGCTGGTCGACTTCTGGGCGAGCTGGTGTCCTCCATGCCGCCGGGAAATGCCGACGTTGGTGGAACTTTACAAGCAATATAAAGGGAAGGGCTTCGAAATCGTGGGCGTTTCGCTCGATAGCAAACAAGAGGCTTGGGAAAAAGGCATCAAGGACTTAGGCATCACTTGGCCTCAGTTGTCCGACCTGAAAGGCTGGAAGAGCGTCGCGACAAGCGTATATTATGTGAACAGCATCCCTCATACCATCCTGCTGGACAAGGACGGGACAATCGTGGCCCGCAACCTGCATGGCGATGAGATAGGGGCGAAGTTGTCCGAATTGCTGGACAAGTAATCGTCCGGGCGATACCAAAAAGAGGGGGAGGCGAGCCGTTCGGTTCGTCTCCCCCCTTTTTGCTTGTGGGCGGTATGCCTGTAAGTCCAATTACCCGTATATAGCAAGTTGTAAGTAGCAGAAATGAGACCGGATAATCCCCGACGTCGCGTCGAGGCGGCATTCGCCGTTCAAGCTTGGGTAGATTGTTTTACCTTTCAGTTCGTATGGGCATGCTTCTTGCTCCCGAAGTAACGGGCGGCTCCCATCGAAATGACAATGAGTCCCAAAACGCCCATTACGACATTCTTCGTGGCTTCGGAATCGAACGGAGTCGTGCCTACCAATACCAGTATTATGGCGGACACCATCATGACGGCATCTGCCAAGTCTTTGTTAATTCTCATAATCCGGCCGTCTTTAGATTGATTCATGTGCGTCGTTTGTTTCCTCTTCGTCCGAGCCCAGATGCTTCATGAGGCCGAACAGCCCGTAAGCCAAAGCACCGATGACTACGACTAATTTTATGTAGTCGTTGGGAATGATGTTGCTGCATGCCAGCACGCAACCGACAAGAATCAAGATGACCGATAAGATTAAATTCGTTTTATTTGATTTTTTAGACATGATATTTCTTCTTTTAATTGGTTGATGAATAAGTTTTGATGCATAAATTGCCCCTGCGCCCCGCAGTCAGGGCACAGACATGGCTTGAAAGTCATAAAAGAAGAAACCGCTAAATCAGTAATTTGCGCAAGGCGAAGACATGAAGTCCCTTATCCCGCCAGATTGCAGTGTAATTGGTGTAATGGGCGATGGCCTTCCCTTCGGACAATTTGGCCAAAACCCCGCATCCCTTTGATTTGAAATATTGAATCTGCCTGTCGCTTGGCGTGGCAGTGCGTAAGCTGAAGTGGGTGGGGGACGACTGGGCGATCCTGCGGGGAGCGTCCAGGCTTCCGTTCTTCAGGTCCTCGGAAAGAATCACCAGGTACTGCTCCCTGTTCTTCTGGGAGGTCTCTTCCATGACCGTCCCGCTTCCCGGTTCCGAGGCGGGAAAGGAAGCCGTTTCGCCCCGGTCCCAGCAAAAGGACAAGGTCGCGGCAATGAATCCGATTATGTACAACAAATTTTTCATGCGGCAAATATAGGATGTTTCTTGGCTGGATTGCAAATTGATTCAATTAATTGTTGTTATTTTGTGCTCAAAAAGCTTTTATGGAGAAAAATGAATATCGTGTTTGGCTGCAAGCGGCTCGTCCCAAGACCCTTCCCGCTTCCGTCAGCCCGGTTGTCGTGGGCTGCGCCGCGGCCTACCGTGACGGCGTGTTCCAATGGACGCCCGCCTTGTTGTGCCTGTGCGTGGCGTTGTTCGCCCAGATTGCCAGCAACTTCGCCAATGACTATTACGACTTTAAAAAAGGAGCGGACGGCGAAGGCCGCTTGGGGCCCGAGAGGGCGGTGGCGCAAGGATGGGTCGCGCCCGCCTCGATGCTGAAGGCTGCCTGTGCGACGCTGGCGCTGGCGTGCCTGTCGGGCTGCATGCTCCTGTTCTATGCGGGGTGGGAAATCATCCCGGTAGGGATAGTCATAGCCGCGTGCGTGTGGGCCTATTCGGCAGGGCCCTTCCCGCTGGCCTATAACGGGCTTGGCGACGTGTGCGTCGTGCTGTTTTACGGCATCGTCCCGGTCTGTTTCACCTATTACGTACAGGCCGGCGGCTTCACCTGGCTGCTTTTCCTGCTCTCCTTGTCGGTGGGGCTGCTGTCCGACAATATCCTCATCGTCAACAACTACCGCGACTACCACCAGGACAAAGCCCACCGTAAACGCACCACTGTCGTCCTGTTCGGCAGGCGTTTCGGTCGCGTCGCCTATTTGGCCAACGGGCTGCTGGCCCTGTTGATAGTCATGCCGTTGCTGGTACAGGCGGCCGTATGGATGCAAGCCCTGTTCGCCCTTTTCTTCGCCCTCTTCGTCGGGACGTGGAATGAAATGAGGCACAACGAAGGCAAGCGGCTGAACGCCACCCTGGGGCATACGGCCCGGAATGTCTTGGTATTCTCCCTGTGCGTCTCGTTGTTCCTTCTGCTCTATTGAAACGGAAGGATGCGAGCTTTTGAAACGAAGGGTGCGAGCTCTCCGCCGAGAGGCCGTATCCTTTTCGCGGAAAGGCCGCACCCTTTTCATGAATCCGCGGGCGGGGCTTTGCAACATCCGCCTGTCAGGGCAACCCGGCACTGAAAATCGCGGGAAGGCGCAATCTTTTCCGGAAATATGGGCGGATTCTGAAAAAAGACGACTATTTTTGCGTTTTCAAACAAACAAGGAGGTAACGTGGACGAGAATGCGATAAAACAAAAAGTGCAAAGCCGCATCCTTTTGATTTCGGCTTTGATAATGATCGGGAAGTTCGCCGCTTATTGGCTGACCGGCTCGGTCGGCATTTTGACGGACGCCATGGAAAGCATAGTCAAGCCTGTTCTGCCTGCATTGGGCCGCCCATCCCAAAGACCTGGACCACCCGTACGGATATGGCAAGATCGAGTTGATTTCCTCTTCCGTGGAAGGGATGCTGATTGTGGTGGCGGGGGCATTGATCATTTACGAAGGAATCATGCACCTGATTTATCCGGTGTCCATACGGAAATTGGACGTGGGCATTTACATCGTCGCATTTTCCGGCGTGCTGAACTACGTGATGGGATGGTATAGCGTCCGCATCGGCCGGAAATACAACTCGATAGCCCTCGAGTCGGGAGGCAGGCACTTGCAGTCGGACACCTATTCGACCATCGGCTTGGTGCTGGGCTTGCTCCTGCTCTATGTGACAAGGGTCGGGTGGATCGACAGCTTGCTGGCTTTCTTGTTCGGAGGCATCATAGCCGTCACCGGGATATCCATCCTGCGCAAGACCGTCAGCAACCTGCTGGACAAGGCGGACGAGAAGCTGCTCATGGAAATGGCCGCCTACCTGAACGATCATCGCCGGCAGGAATGGATCGACATCCACAATACGAGGATCTTGAAGTACGGCAGCTGCCTGCACATAGACTGCGACCTGACGGTGCCCTGGTTTTACACCGTGGACGAAGGGCATGAGTGCGGCGTGAACTTGAAGGAGCTGCTGCAGCAGAAATACGGCGGGAGGATTGACATGACAATCCACCTGGACCCCTGCAACGTGTCGAAAGAATGCAAGTGCGGGTATTGCCAGAACATGCAATGCCGCAACCGGATGAAACCTTTCCAAGCGCAGGTGCCGATTTCATTTCGCTCGTTTACCCAATCGGACAATGAGAAAGCGAATGGCATGGAGGGACTCCTCCCCGCGAGATGAGCAAGCTGCTTGCGGAGGACCCGTACCGCCTATTTACAAATAATCGAATACACTGCAATCAATGAACGACAAAAAAAAATCCTTGTTGAAGAAAGAAGGGAGAAGCTATCTGATCCCGTTCGTGCTGATAACAAGCTGTTTCGCCTTATGGGGCTTTGCGAATGACATCACCAATCCGATGGTGAAAGCCTTTTCCAAGATTTTCAGGATGAGCGTTTCCGACGGGACGCTTGTGCAAGTGGCCTTCTACGGCGGGTACTTCGCCATGGCTTTCCCCGCAGCGGTGTTCATCCGCAAGTATTCCTACAAGGCCGGGGTCATGATGGGGCTGGGGCTGTACGCCGTGGGAGCGTTCCTGTTTTACCCGGCAAAGGAGTTAGGGAGCTTTTACCCGTTCCTGATAGCTTATTTCATCCTGACCTGCGGCTTGTCTTTCCTTGAGACCAGCTGCAACCCGTACATCCTGGCGATGGGGCCGGAGGAGACGGCGACCCGCAGGCTGAATCTTGCCCAAGCCTTCAACCCGATGGGTTCGCTGTTGGGAATGTACGTGGCCATGAACTTTATCCAGAACCGGTTGGACCCGTTGGACACGGCGGAGCGGGGCAATCTCTCCATGGAGGAGTTCGAGGCGGTACGGGACGCGGACTTGGACGTGCTGATCGCGCCCTATCTGGCCATCGGCCTGGTGGTTTTGCTCATGCTTCTCGTCATCAGTTTCATGAAGATGCCCAAGAATGCCGACCAGTCCCACCGGGTTGACTTCCTGAATGCGCTCAGACGCATTGCCGGCATCCCGCATTACCGGGAAGGCGTCGTGGCCCAGTTCTTTTATGTGGGAGCGCAAATCATGTGCTGGACGTTCGTGATTCAATACGGGACGCGTTTGTTCATGGCGGAAGGCATGGACGAGCAGGCGGCGGAAGTCCTGTCGCAACGATATAACATCGCCGCCATGGTCGTCTTCTGCGCCAGCCGTTTCGTCTGCACGTTTGCCTTGCGCTACCTCCGTCCCGGCCTGCTGCTGAAGCTGCTGGCCATGGCGGCAGTTGTCCTCACCGCAGGGGTCATCTCGTTCCAAAACATATGGGGGATGTACTGCCTCGTGGGAGTCTCGGCCTGCATGTCGCTGATGTTCCCCACGATATACGGGGTCGCCTTGCAAGGATTGGGCGATGATGCCAAATTAGGGGCGGCGGGGCTTATCATGGCGATTCTGGGAGGTTCTGTTTTGCCCCCGGTGCAGGCCGCCCTGATCGACCAGCAGACCCTATGGGGGATGCCTGCGGTTAACGCCTCCTTTGTCCTGCCGCTGATATGTTTTGCTGTGATCGTGGTTTACGGGCATCGCACCTACCGTCGGGAGAAATGGGGCGGATGAAAGGCAATCGTGCCGCCCATGACAAACGCCAGCAGGTGTTTGTCATGGGCGGCACGGTTCGGGTTATGGGATAAGCACGTTTTTATTCGTGCCAATCGTACAAATTCTCTTTTTTGTGCCGGCTTATCTGCTCCTTCACTTCCGGGAAGAAACGTTTCAAGATGGCATACAGTCCCGGGTCGTAGCGTTGTAATTCTTCGCGCGTGTTGACTTTGTTATGCTTGCCGTCTCCTTCATCCTTGTTGACTTCCGCATTGACATTGAACCAGTCCTGTACGCCTTCGGCCCAGTATTCGGCGATGTTGGTGGATGCGTACACGTTTTTCCAGCGCCCCTTGGCCACGGCGGCGTCGAGGCTTGCTTGCAGCTCGTCATTGAAGTCGGGGTACACCGGAGCTATGCCCACGAAATGGATGGTATGGGCGAACTCGTGGATCATGATATCCTCGGCATGGTACTTGTCTATTTGGTAGGCAAGGATGTTCTCTTCGGCGCAAGTGGAGAATGGCAGTTCCAACGTGCCGCCCAGTCCCCGCGCGCGCAAATCCCAGTTCAGGGTCGTGTCGTTCACCAAGTCGGCATGTTCCGGAATGTCCGTCGTGCCCTCATACCGTGCCATGATGCCTATGCGGGTGTTCCTGCTGGTAAGTGATTCCATCACATCCTTCGGCAACACGTCCGTCAATGCCTTCAAGCAGACGTAGGCCGCGTAAAAGCAGGAGTCGGGCACGCGCCAGGAACTGACCACATGGATTCCGTTTACGTTCATGTACTTCTTGTAAAACGGGTCCAATTTCAATTCGGCTGGCGGCGCGGTGATCTTGGGCGTGTCGACCAGTGCCAAAGTTCGGCTTTCGTCGGGGACGGTGGGGGCAAGCGCATCCCCGCCTTTCTCCGGCTGTTTGCAGCTAAACGCCATCAAGGAGATGGCGGATAGAGCTAAAGAGATTAGGTGTTGATTTTTCATGCGTGTATAATTTTATATCGTCGCAAATATAATGAAAAAAAATAATCATCCAATCTTTGGGGCGAAATCGTAGCAAAAAATCATCCATTGAATCATATTATCGTGAATCCGTTTTTTATTCGGGAAAAATTCGTAAATTTGCCACATTCCTGTGATAAGGAATTGAATTAATACCAATCATTAACATTATTAATGAGAATGAAAAGAGACAACATCATTTTCGATATCATCGAAAAAGAGCATCAGCGTCAATTGAAGGGAATTGAATTGATCGCATCCGAGAACTTCGTAAGCGACCAGGTGATGGAAGCGACGGGCAGCTGTTTGACAAACAAGTATGCGGAAGGTTATCCCGGCAAACGCTATTACGGCGGTTGCGAAGTAGTGGACCAAAGCGAGACGATAGCCATCGACCGTTTGAAGAAAATCTTTCACGCGGAATGGGCGAACGTGCAGCCCCATTCGGGAGCGCAGGCCAATGCGGCTGTCTTGCTGGCCGTGTTGAACCCCGGGGATACGTTCTTGGGCTTGAACTTGGCTCATGGTGGGCATTTGTCTCATGGATCGGCAGTGAACAGCTCGGGCATCTTGTACCATGCGACAGCTTACAATGTGAAGGAAGACACGGGACGTGTCGATTACGACCAAATGGAAGAGATGGCGTTGAAGGAGAAACCGAAGTTGATAATAGGCGGAGGCTCTGCTTATTCCCGCGATTGGGACTACAAGCGGATGCGTGAGATCGCAGACGAGGTGGGGGCTTTGTTGATGATTGACATGGCGCACCCCGCAGGGCTGATCGCCGCCGGATTGCTGAACAACCCGTTGGAGTATGCCCACATCGTGACTTCGACCACCCATAAGACCTTGCGCGGCCCGCGCGGAGGCGTCATCCTGTTGGGCAAGGATTTCGAAAACCCATGGGGCAAGAAGACCCCGAAAGGCGAGATAAAGAAAATGTCCCAGCTGTTGGACTCGGCCGTGTTCCCCGGCATCCAGGGCGGCCCGTTGGAGCATGTGATTGCCGCCAAGGCCGTAGCTTTCGGGGAAGCATTGGAACCGGAATACAAGGATTACCAAAAGCAGGTGAAGAAGAACGCCGCTGTCATGGCGCAGGCTTTCATGGACAAGGGATACAAGATCATTTCAGACGGCACGGACAACCACAGCATGTTGATAGACCTCCGCACCAAGTTCCCGGAACTTACCGGCAAGGTGGCGGAAAAGGCATTGGTGTCTGCCGACATTACGGTCAATAAGAACATGGTTCCGTTCGATAGCCGTTCCGCCTTCCAGACATCGGGCATCCGTATCGGTACTCCCGCCATCACCACCCGTGGCGCGAAGGAGGAAATGATGGGCGAGATCGTCGAGATGATAGACACGGTTTTGGCTGCTCCTGAATGCGACAAGACAATTGCCGCAGTCCGCGAGAAAGTCAACC
The DNA here is from genome assembly GCA_937890135.1 of uncultured Parabacteroides sp. Taxonomy (GTDB): domain Bacteria; phylum Bacteroidota; class Bacteroidia; order Bacteroidales; family Tannerellaceae; genus Parabacteroides. The sequence goes on along the minus strand of CALBYC010000239.1, from coordinate 8,800 downwards.
AGATGATGAAGCAGTATCCGATCTTCGCTTGGTGAGGCATATAGAGAAAAGAGAATTTCGGAAGTTCCCCGCTCCCCGTGCGGGAACGGGGGCTTTTCTCATTCACAAGGGAAATTCACGATTATAAAAACACAATATGAAAAAATTATTCACTACATTCTGCGCGGGGATAGCTCTCTGCCTGTTGGCTTCATGCAACGAACCACCGAAAGAAACCAAGTCCTATAACCAAGGCATCAATGTCATTCCTGCCCCTCAAAGCCTGGTGCAGCACGATGGCTTCTTCCGTCTGGGGAACGGAACGGCTTTCGCCGTGAAAGATCCCGGCGCCAAGACCGTCGCCGACTTCTTCGCTGCCAAAATCAAGTCGGCTACCGGCTATGATGTCCGGGTGGGTGCGGACAAAGGCAACATCGTCCTGACCCTGGACCCATCCGCCGACGTCGAGAACGATGAAGGATACCAGTTGGAGGTGAACGAGAAAAACGTCACGGTCGTGGCCAAAACCCCCCAAGGCCTTTTCTATGGCATGCAGACATTCATGCAACTCCTGCCGGCAGAAATCGAAAGCTCCACAGCCGTAAGCGGCATTGCATGGCAGGCTCCTGCCGTCAGCGTGAAGGATGCTCCCCGTTTCGGCTACCGCGGCATCCTGCTGGACCCGTGCCGCCATTTCATGCCGGTGGAAAACATCAAACGCTATATCGATGTCCTCTCGTTGTTCAAAATAAACCGTCTCCATTTGCATTTGACGGAAGACCAAGGCTGGCGCATTGAAATCAAGAAATATCCCAAGTTGCAAGAAATCGCTTCCAAGCGGACCGAGTGCGACGGGACGGAATACGGCGGATATTACACCCAGGAGGAGGTGAAGGACATCGTCCGGTACGCGGCCGACCACTTCATCACGGTTGTCCCCGAGCTGGAAATCCCCGGACACGAGATGGCCGCCATCGCGGCTTATCCCGAGTTGTCATGCAAAGGCGAGGCGGTTTCTCCCCGTACCATTTGGGGCGTGGAGGACATCGTCATGTGCCCGGGAAAGGAAGACATGTTCAAATTCCTCGAGGACGTGATCGATGAAATGGTCCCTTTGTTCCCGGGGGAATATTTCCATATCGGAGGTGACGAGTGCCCGAAGACCAGCTGGAAAAACTGCCCGCTTTGCCAGAAACGCATCCGCGAAGAGGGATTGAAGGGGGACAAGGAGCATTCCGCCGAAGAAAAATTGCAAAGCTACGTCATCCAGCGCATGGAAAAATACCTGGCTGCCAAAGGCAAGAAAATCATCGGCTGGGACGAGATTCTGGAAGGGGGACTTGCCCCGTCCGCCACGGTCATGTCATGGCGCGGGGAAGAAGGCGGCATCGCCGCGGCTTCCATGAACCATGCCGTCATCATGACTCCCGGGGCGAACGGGATGTACATCGACCATTACCAGGGCGATCCCAAGCTGGAGCCGGTCGGGATAGGCGGATATACCTTGCTGGAAAAGACATACGACTACGACCCTGTCCCCGATACCTTGAAGGCTTTGGGCAAGGAGGATTACGTGCTGGGCGTGCAAGGAAACGCATGGTCCGAGTATTTCTATACCGAGGAAGTGCGCAACTACCGGGTCTTCCCGCGAATCATCGCCGTGGCGGAGATCGGCTGGACGAATTTGGACAGAAAAGACTATAAAGACTTCGAACGCCGCATCAACAATGCTTACGTCCGTCTGGACAACCATGGCGTCAACTACCATATCCCCCAGCCGGAACAGCCTGGCGGTTCGTGCAACACGGTCGCCTTCACCGACAAGGCTTCATTGGAGTTCAAGACGACGAGACCCATCAAAATGGTCTACACGTTGGATGGCACGGAACCGACCCCGAACTCCGCTGCCTATACCGCTCCCATCGAAGTTTCGGAGAGCACCACGCTGAAGATCGCCTCCGTGCTGCCTTCCGGCAAGATGAGCCCCGTCCGCACCATCGAAGCCGTCAAGCAAGCATTCGCCCCGGCAGTCCAGACGGAGGCCACCGCTCCCGGACTGGCCATGGAAGTGAAGGACGGCATGTATTTGAACGTGAAAGAATATGAAGCCGCGCAGAAAGAAACGAGAAAGACGGTCATCAAAGACTTGAAAGAAATCGTGTCCGTCGTGAAAACATCCGAGTCGATGCGCGGCGTCAACCAGTACGCGGCGGTTGCCACCGGGTATGTGGAGATACCAGAAGACGGGGTGTACTACATCTCGTCGGACCTGGAGGAAGTCTGGGTGGACGGCAAACGCATGATAGACAATGGCGGCGAGGTGAAACGCTTCTCGCGCCATGACACGTCCGCCGCATTGGCAAAAGGAAAACATGAGCTGAAAGTCGTGTTCCTGGGGCACACCATCGGCGGATGGCCTTCCAACTGGAATGACGGAAGTGTCAAACTGAGAAAATCGGACGCCACGGAGTTCGTCCCGGTAACAGCGGACATGCTGTCCCATTGATAACTGCCGGAGGGGGAAACGCCCGCACCCGCGCCAGGAAACGGTCCCGAGGAAAAGGAAAAGTCCCCGGGACTGTTTTTTGCAACGTGCGGGCTTCCCTCCAGCAAGTTTCATGACATAAAAATGAAAAGCTTATGCAATAATATCGGCATACCGATATTTTTTTGTATTTTTGCGGAGTATTACACAAAAGTAGAAACGCAATGAATCTATTAGAACTGAGTGAACAAGAAATAATAAGGCGTAACAGCATGACGCAGTTGCGTGAGATGGGGATAGAACCATATCCTGCCGCAGAGTATGTGACTAACGCATTTTCCAAGGAGATAAAGGAAAACTTCAAAGACGAAGATGCCGAACCTCGTCAGGTAAGCATTGCGGGACGCATCATGAGCCGCCGTATCATGGGGAAAGCCTCTTTCATGGAGCTTCAGGATTCAGAAGGACGCATACAGGTGTATATTTCCCGTGATGACATTTGCCCAGGCGAAAACAAAGACCTATATACAGTCGTGTTCAAGAAATTGCTGGACATCGGCGACATTGTGGGGATTGAAGGTTACGTGTTCCGTACGCAAATGGGCGAGATTTCCGTTCATGCCAAGAAACTGACCGTGTTGTCGAAATCATTGCGGCCTCTGCCTATCGTGAAATATAAAGACGGCGTGGCCTATGACGGATTCAACGACCCGGAATTGCGCTATCGCCAACGCTACGTCGACCTGATCGTCAACGATGGCGTCAAGGACATATTCCTCAAACGTGCGAAAGTGCTGCGCACGCTGCGCAGCGTGTTGGACCAAGCCGGCTATACCGAAGTGGAAACGCCCACGTTGCAATCCATACCGGGAGGAGCCAGCGCCCGCCCGTTCATCACCCATTTCAACGCGCTGGACATAGACATGTACATGCGCATCGCGACGGAGCTTTACCTGAAGCGTCTGATAGTGGGCGGCTTCGAGGGAGTGTATGAAATCGGCAAAAACTTCCGCAACGAAGGAATGGACAGGAACCATAACCCGGAGTTCACCTGCATGGAACTGTATGTGCAGTACAAGGATTATAATTGGATGATGTCGTTCACCGAGAAGCTGCTGGAAACGATATGCGTTGCCGTGAACGGTTCGAGCGAAACCGTGGTGGACGGGAAGACCATCAGCTTCAAGGCCCCCTACCGCCGCTTGCCCATCCTGGACGCCATCAAGGAAAAGACCGGATACGACTTGGACGGCATGGACGAAAGCCAGATACGGGAAGTTTGCCGGAAGCTCGGCATGGAGGTTGACGAGACGATGGGCAAGGGCAAGCTGATAGATGAAATATTCGGGGAGTTCTGCGAAGGAACATTCATCCAGCCTACGTTCATCACGGATTATCCGGTGGAAATGTCCCCGCTTACCAAGATGCACCGGAGCAAGCCGGGCTTGACCGAACGTTTCGAGCTGATGGTGAACGGGAAGGAACTGGCGAATGCCTATTCCGAATTGAACGACCCGATCGACCAGGAGGCCCGTTTCAAGGAACAGATGAGGCTGGCGGCCAAGGGCGACGACGAGGCGATGATCATCGACCAGGACTTCATGCGCGCGTTGGAATATGGGATGCCGCCTACCAGCGGAATCGGGATCGGGATAGACCGGCTGGTCATGCTGATGACAGGCCAGACCACCATCCAGGAAGTGTTGTTCTTCCCGCAAATGCGTCCTGAGAAGACCGCGAAGAAGGACAGCGTGGATAAATATGTTGGGATTGGCGTGGACAAGGACTGGGTCACTGCTTTGCAGAAAGCCGGATACGTGACGGTCGATGCCTTGAAAGAGGCAAACGCCAACAAAGTAAGGCAAGAATTGTGCGAACTTAATAAAAAATATAAGTTAGGCTTGGAAAATCCCGCCGTCAATCAGATTGAAGGCTGGATTGCGAATGCTGCCAAATAAAATCAGTACCAGAGATGAACTTGCCAGGAAAATTTGCAATAATGGGGGGCGGCAGCTGGGCTACCGCGTTGGCCAAAATTGTACTCACGACACAAAAAAGCATCAATTGGTACATGCGCAGGGTCGACCAAATCGAAGATTTCAAACAGACCGGGCATAACCCAAGTTACCTGTCCGCGGTCGAGTTCGACGTGGATCGTATCCATTTCTACACCGACATCAATGAAACGATAGAGAAGTCGGACACGTTGATATTCGCGACCCCTTCTCCCTTTTTGAAGCAACACCTGCAGCGGGTGACAACATCGATGACGGATAAATTTATCATCTCGGCCATCAAGGGCATCGTCCCCGACGAGAATATGCTGATTGCTGATTATTTTTCCGAGTATTACCATGTGCCATTGGAACAGATAGCCGTGATAGGAGGCCCTTGCCATGCGGAAGAGATAGCCTTGGAGCGGCTTTCCTACATCACGTTGGCATGTCCGAACATAGAAAACGTGAAGCGGTTGTCCCCGGTATTCCGGAATCAATACCTGAGGAACTATTGCTGCAAGGATGTCACCGGGATAGAATACGCCTCCGTGCTGAAGAATGTCTATGCCATCGTCGCCGGCATCTGCCACGGGATGAAATACGGAGACAACTTCTTGGCGGTGTTCATTTGCAATGCCATCGAGGAGATGCGCAGGTTTTTGCATGCCGTCCATGGACTGGAAAGGGACATCACGGACTCGGTTTACCTGGGCGATTTGCTGGTGACGGCTTATTCCCGCTTCAGCAGGAACAGGACATTCGGGACCATGATAGGCAAGGGTTATTCCGTCAAGACGGCCCAGCTGGAGATGGAGATGATAGCCGAAGGGTATTATGGGACAAAGTGCATCCATGAAATCAACGAGAGATACAAGGTGGACATGCCTATCCTGGACGCGCTTTATGCCATCTTGTACGAGCGCAGGTCTCCGATAACAGAAATAAGGCAGTTAACGAATACATTTAAATAAATCCGATATAGTTGGCTTATGAAAGACATTAGCTTGAACATTGAGAAAGTATTCGGCTTCGTGCCGAAGGAACAAATCTTCGCCCAAGAAGCGAAAGCAAACGAGTGCATGGCTACCTTGCATGATGGCACTGGCGCTGGTAACGATTTCTTAGGATGGTTGCACTTGCCGTCATCCATTACCGAGGAGCAATTCGCCGATATCGAAAAGACGGCCGACGTTTTGCGCTCGAAATGCGAAATCGTGGTGGCTATTGGCATCGGCGGCAGTTATTTGGGCACACGCGCTGTCGTGGAGGCGATGAACGATAGTTTTGACGCCCTCCATACGACTGGCCGCAAGAACCCGATCTTGCTGTATGCCGGCCACAACATAGGGGAAGATTATTTGTATGAATTGAGCGAAGTGCTGAAGGGCCGTCAGTTCGGCATCATCAACATTTCCAAGTCGGGCACGACAACGGAGCCTGCTTTGGCTTTCCGCATCTTGAAAAAGCAACTGGAAGACGCCGTTGGCAAGGAAGAGGCCAAACACCGCATTGTCGCCGTTACCGATGCGAAGAAAGGCGCATTGCGCAAGTTGGCAGACCAGGAGGGTTACAAGACATTCGTCATTCCGGACAATGTCGGCGGACGTTTCTCCGTCCTTACTCCGGTCGGGCTGTTGCCTATCGCTGTGGCAGGCGTGAATATCCGCGAGCTGGTGGCCGGTGCGGCTTCCATGGAACAAGCGACCGACCGTGCCGTTCCTTTTGCCGAAAATATTTCCGCCATTTATGCCGCTGTCCGCAACGAGCTTTACAAGGATGGCAAGAAAATAGAAATCCTGTGCAACTTCCATCCGAAATTGCATTACATCGCGGAATGGTGGAAACAGCTTTTCGGAGAAAGCGAAGGCAAGGACAACAAGGGCATTTTCCCGGCAGCTGTCGATTTGACGACGGACTTGCATTCTATGGGGCAATGGATCCAGGATGGCGAGCGTACTATTTTCGAGACGGTCATTTCCGTGGAGGAGCCAGCCCACAAAGTGGTTGTCCCTACGGACGAGGCCAATTTGGACGGCTTGAACTTCTTGGCCGGAAAACGTGTGGACGAAGTGAATAAAATGGCCGAACTGGGTACTCAGCTGGCCCATGTCGACGGCGGTGTCCCCAACATCAAGGTGACCATGCCTGCCGTTACTCCGTATTATATCGGCCAGTTGTTCTATTTCTTTGAAAAGGCGTGCGGCATCAGTGGATACATGCTGGGCGTGAACCCGTTCAACCAGCCGGGTGTCGAAGCCTACAAGAAGAACATGTTTGCATTGTTGAACAAGCCGGGCTACGAGAAAGAAAGCGAAGCGATCAAAAGTAGATTGTAATTAAAACAATTCATGGTAATGCATGGCACGGATTGCATCTTTCTTCTGCGGAAGAGAGCATGTGATCCGTGTTTTTTTTATCTGTTTGCAAGGGAAATGACGGAAGAGATGGTAGAGAAAGCCAAGGCCGATTATCTGTTGACAAGAGGGAAGAGGCTTGTCCCCAAGGCGGTCTTGTTTGACATGGACGGGGTGTTGTACGACTCCATGCGCTTCCATGCGAAAGCATGGAAAGAGGTGGCGGACCGTTATCATTTGGCTGCTTCGGAAAAAGATTTTTATATGTACGAAGGGAGGACGGGCGCCAGCACGATTGATATATTGTTCCAACATACTTTCGGCAGGAATGCCACGGAAGAAGAACGCGAACGCATCTACAAGGAAAAAACGGAAAGGTTCAGGGAGCTTAACGATGGGGAGGCCATGCCCGGCGCGGCCGATGTGCTGGATAAGGCGAAAATGTCTGGGCTGAAGTGCCTGGTGGTGACAGGGTCGGGACAAAAGAGCTTGATAGATAAATTGGAGCGCACGTATCCCGGTTGCTTTTCACCGGAGATGACGGTGACCGCCTTTGACGTAAAACGGGGAAAACCGGACCCTGAACCTTATTTGATGGGATTGGCCAAGGCGGGCGTTGAGCCGAACGAGGCGATAGTGGTGGAAAATGCGCCATTGGGCGTGAGAGCCGGAGTGGCAGCAGGCATTTTCACGATTGCTGTCAATACAGGCCCGTTGAGCGATGACACCTTGAAGGCCGAAGGCGCCGATTTGCTGTTCCCGTCGATGCAGGCGTTGGCTGCTGCCTGGGACATGGTGGTCGGAGCGGGATGAAATAGACGAAAGGACAATCTTTGTGACAGAAATGCAGGAAGAAGCCAAGTGCGAGCCGTTAAGTTATGACATGTTGTCTACATGATGTTTTGGCATTGATTTTGTAGATGGATTGATGAATGAAAAAATAAAGGAAGGAGATTAATTATATGAATTTTAACAACTTTACAATTAAAGCTCAAGAAGCGGTGCAACAGGCCGTGCAACTGGTTACGCAAAACAACCAGCAAGCGATTGAACCTGTCCATTTGCTCAAAGCTGTCATCACGACGGGGGAAAGCATCACTAACTTTTTGTTCCAAAAGTTAGGTGTCAATGCCCAGCAGGTGACCAAAGCGATTGATGCGCAAATTGCTTCACTGCCTAAAGTGTCAGGAGGCGAACCCTACCTTTCCGGAGAGTCCAATACCGTCTTGCAGAAAGCGGTGGATTATTCATCCAAGATGGGAGACCAATATGTCTCGATCGAACCGATAATCTTGGCTCTTTATACGGAAAAGAGCAGTGCTTCCCAGATTTTGAAGGACGCAGGTTTCACGGAAGACGAGTTGCGCAAGGCCATCGACGAGTTGCGAAAAGGCAACAAGGTTACCAGCCAGTCTGCGGAAGACACCTACGAGGCTTTGAGCAAATATGCCATCAACCTGAATGAGCGTGCGAGAAGCGGCAAGCTGGATCCTGTCATCGGACGTGACGAGGAGATTCGCAGGGTATTGCAAATCCTGAGTAGGCGTACGAAGAATAACCCGATTCTGATCGGTGAGCCGGGTGTGGGTAAGACAGCCATCGCAGAAGGCCTTGCACAACGTATCGTAAGAGGCGATGTCCCCGAGAATTTGAAATCAAAACAAATTTACTCATTGGACATGGGAGCCTTGATCGCAGGAGCCAAATACAAAGGCGAGTTCGAGGAACGGTTAAAAGCCGTAGTCAATGAAGTGATGAAATCGGAAGGTGAGATTATCCTTTTCATCGATGAAATCCATACATTGGTGGGTGCAGGCAAAGGCGAAGGCGCCATGGATGCTGCCAATATCTTGAAACCGGCTTTGGCCCGCGGCGACTTGAGATCTATCGGTGCGACTACATTGGAAGAGTACCAGAAATATTTTGAAAAGGACAAGGCTTTGGAACGCCGTTTCCAGATAGTCATGGTGGACGAGCCATCGGAA
>CALBYC010000238.1 GCA_937890135.1 uncultured Parabacteroides sp. | reverse complement strand
GTTACAAAGTTATTGCTTTATTCTTTTCGCTGACACAGTTTAAATGACGGTCTCGGATTTTCTAATTTCTAAGCTATACAAAAAAGCCCCTCCGTTATGGAGAGGCTTTTTTGTGTAAACACATCTTATTTAATTTCGATGTGTTTTTCTGCTTTCTGTGCAGCTTCCGGAGTTACCTTTGGCAAATCAACCGTCAAAACCCCATGTTCTACACTTGCAGAAATAGCATCTTTATTAACATCATCTGGCAAAATCATAGTCTGCTGGAATTTGGAATAAGAGAACTCACGTCTTAAATAACGTCCATTCTTCTTGTCTTCTTCCTTGTTCTCATTCTTTTTCTCCATGGAAATTACCAAATTATTGTCTTCATCCAATTTGATATTGAAATCTTCCTTGCTCATGCCCGGAGCAGCCAATTCAATACGATAGTCTTTTTCATTTTCTATCACGTTGATTGCCGGAGCTGTAGCATTTGCCTTAATCACCCAATCATTATCAAAAAAGTCATTGAAAATGCTTGGAACCCAATTTTGATTTCTTCTTACTGGTGTCATAATCTTAATCTCCTATATTTTATTTTTTATTTTCTATTTACTTGGTTTCGAATCCTTTCGTTTTCGAAATCACTTAGCATGGTGCAAAAGCCATGCCAATAGAACAAACAAGACAAAAGAAGAAATATAGTCACTCTTCCATTCATCGAATATGACAATTTGTAAGTATAATGGACGATTTGTCTCTATTAATCCACCCGTTTTTGGAACGTTCAAATTAAATGGAAGGCATTCTAATGTGCAATTGATATTTCCCCACTTAAAGAACAGTTCATATACTCCTTAACTTCTTCCGTGTTCAATCCCAACCCGAAAAGATGCATCAACTTCGTCAAGGCAGATTCTGTTGTACTATCATATCCGCTTATGACACCACATTGGGACAAATGACAGCCTGTTTCATACCGCTCCATCTCTACGCTACCCGTGTGGCACTGTGTCACATTAACAATGACAATACCTTTGTCCGCCGCTTCCTTCAGCAAATCCAAGAACCAGGAAGCGGTCGGGGCATTACCACTTCCATACGTCTCCAATACCACACCTTTCAGATGAGGAATATCCAAAATGTTCTTTACGACTATCGGAGAGATACCCGGGAAAAGCTTAAGGATAACGATATGGTCGTCGCAAACGAAATGGGGCTTCAACGGTTTCCGAAGTATTGGACGATAAATATGAGGCAAATTATAATGGATCGAAATGCCGGCATGGGCCAACACCGGATAATTATAAGAATGGAAGGCATTAAAATTATCCGCACTCGTTTTACTGGTCCGGTTTCCTCGCATCAGGTCATTTTCAAAGAATATGCAAACTTCCTGAATCATGGGCAAATCTCCATCCCTGGCGGAAGCAATCTCTATGGCAGTAACCAGATTTTCTTTTCCGTCAGTCCGCAACATGCCTAATGGCAATTGAGAACCGGTCAGAATAACCGGTTTGCTAAGATTCTCCAACATGAAGCTCAACGCCGATGCCGTATATGCCATCGTGTCCGTTCCGTGCAGCACAACAAATCCATCATATTGTATGTAATTATCCGCTATGATATGGGCTATGCGAGTCCAATCCTTGGGATCAATATCCGAAGAATCCAACGGTTTGTCGAAGGAAATGGTAGAAACGGAACAGTCCAAGCCGTTCAAGTCAGGAATATGTTTTAGTAAATCCCGAAAATCAAAAGGCTCTAACGCCCCTGTATTCAAGTTTTGCATCATTCCTATTGTGCCACCCGTGTAGATTAATAATATGGATGGTTTATGCCCGCTACCCTTCATATTTAACCGCTTTATAATTTCTTTCTGCAAAGATAGCTATCATTTTGATATATACAATCCCTAAATTAATCAAACACGAGGATTATACTTTAACAAAGTGATTCCAGTCAAGCGAAAAGCGGGCCACAAGGGGGGCAGACCCGGATGCAGTCAATGGGCTTCAAGCCAATTGTCGCCTTCACCATAATCTGCAATCAATGGGACTTTCAGTTTGATGACCTGTTCCATGCCTTCCAGCACGATCTCTCTGACCTTTTCCAGTTCATCTCTCCAAACATTGAAGTTCAGTTCGTCATGCACCTGCAGAATCATCCGGCTACGCAATCGTTCTTCCTCAAAGCGTTTATGAATGCGAACCATCGCCAATTTGATGATATCCGCCGCGCTACCTTGGATTGGGGCATTGATAGCATTGCGTTCGGCATATCCACGCACAATGGCATTGTGGGAATTAATATCCGGGAGGAAGCGTTTCCGCTTAAAAATGGTTTCCACGTATCCTTTCTCCTTGGCAACACGGATACTTTCATCCATATATTCTTTTATCTTGGGATAACTATTGAAATAACCGTCAATCAATTCTTTGGCCTCACCTCGGGGAATGCCCAACCGCTCCGCCAATCCAAATACCGAAATGCCATATATAATGCCAAAATTGGCGGTTTTGGCTTTACGCCGCATGTCCGAAGACACTTCCTCCGGAGTAACGCCGTATATTTTAGCAGCCGTCGCGGCATGGATGTCCTCTCCCGCACAAAAGGCCTCGATCATGTGCGGGTCGCCGCTTAAATGCGCCATGATACGTAATTCTATTTGAGAATAATCGGCAGAAAAGAAAACGCAATTCTCATTGTCCGCAATAAAGGCCTTGCGTATTTCACGCCCTAATTCATCCCGCACCGGAATATTCTGCAAGTTAGGATTGGTTGAGCTTAAGCGTCCTGTAGCTGTGACCGCCTGATTATAGGAAGTATGAATCTTTCCCGTAGAGGGATTGATCAGCTCTGGCAAGGCATCGACATAGGTACTCAGTAACTTTTTAATGCCACGGTACTCCAGCAATTTGCCGATGATGGGATGTTTGGGACGCAGCTTCTCCAACACATCCTCGCTGGTACTATATCCACCCGTCTTTGTCTTCTTCGCTTTGCTATCCAGCTGAAGCTTGTCGAACAAGACTTCTCCGACTTGTTTTGTGGAATTGATATTAAACTCACAGCCCGCCAAAAGATGGATAGTTTTTTCCAATTCAGCCAATTGTTCACTCAGCTTGACAGACGATTGTTTCAAGGCTTGCGTATCAACCTTTACTCCGGCGGCTTCCATATCTGCCAGGACATAAACCAAAGGCATTTCCATTTCATGGAAAAGGGTGTCCACTTCTTCTTGTTTCATCAAGGGCTCGAAATAGGACTTGAGCTGCAAAGTGATGTCTGCATCCTCGGCGGCATATTCCTTGATTTCCTCTATCGGCACATTACGCATTGACCCCTGCTTTTTCCCTTTGGGGCCTATTAGTTGCTCGATAGGGACAGGCTTATATTTGAGATAAGTCTCCGCCAAATAATCCATGCCATGGTGCAATTCCGGGTTCAACAGGTAATGGGCTATCATCGTATCGAAAAGCGGGCCGGCCACCTTCACGCCATATTTGCGCAAGGCCAGTATGTCGAACTTGATGTTTTGTCCGATTTTCTGAATATTCCGGTCGGCCAGTACTGCGGCAAAAAGCCGGACGATGCCCGTAGCAAGTTGTGAATCCGCCGGAACCGGGACATACCACGCTTCGTGCTCTCGGATGGCAAAGGACATGCCGACCAACGGGGCCATGAGAGGCTCCAGTCCCTCTGTTTCCGTATCAAAGGCAAAAGCCGGCTGCTTTGCCAATAGTTCGGCCAATGCCATCTGCTTTTCTGCCGTATCGGCCAAATGATAGGCATGAGGCACGGTAGTAATATCCGAAGCGGGCTTTGGAGCGGAAGACTCTTCCTGTGGAGGAGCGAACAAATCGAATTGGAGCGAGGCGGCCGTTGGGACGGCATCTTTCTTCTGTTCCCCATTCAGCCTTTGGATAAAGTTACGGAACTCCAAATCGGCATAGATTTTCGTCAATTCATCCCTGTTCGGCTCTTGCCGTTTGCAAGCATCGGCATCGAAGGATATCGGGACATCCGTTTTGATGGTCGCCAAAAACTTGGACAACCGGATTTGGTCAACGGCTGCTTCGATTTTCTTTTTCTGCGCACCTTTTAATTGGTCAATGTTTGCCAGCAAGTTGTCAATGGAGCCAAATGTTTCCAACAATTTCTGGGCGGTTTTCTCCCCGATGCCCGGGCAACCGGGTATGTTGTCGGCTGTGTCACCCATCAAGCCCAGCAGGTCTATAACTTGCGAGGTCGATGCCAGTTGGTACTTTTCCAAAATCTCCTTTACTCCCAATACTTCGTAATCGCCGCCGAATTTTGGGCGATACATGAATATATGTTTGTCCACCAGTTGCCCGTAATCTTTGTCAGGAGTCATCATATACACCTCAAAACCTTTTCCTTGCGCCTGCTTGGCGACTGTCCCGATCACGTCGTCCGCTTCGTAATAGGGGACTTCCAAGATTGGAATATTGTATGCTTCGATGATTTGTTTTATGATGGGAACTGAAAAGCGGATTACTTCGGGGGTTTCCTCACGCTGTGCTTTGTATTCTTGAAAAGCCTCATGACGGAAAGTCGGCCCTTTCGGGTCGAAGGCCACGGCCACATGGGAAGGCTGCTCTCTTTTTAATACATCTTCCAAGGAATTCACGAAGCCAAAAATGGCGGATGTGTTCACTCCCTTCGAGTTTATTCTCGGATTCTTTATGAAAGCATAATAGGAACGGTATATTAATGCATAAGCATCGATTAGGAAAAGCTTCATTTCGTTCATGACAAATGTGATAAAATCGTTCGACTTCAAAGGTAATACAAATAATCGAAACAGGCATCCGTAGCCCCGTTTATTCATTGGACTTTTTACGTGGACGGGGGATACGGCAGGAAATGCCCGCCATGTATTTCCCAAAAGGACGCTGCCTTTTAATAAAATGGTCGCATCCTCTTTGGGTAAAGGTTGTGGCCAATCCGAAAAGCAGTAGCATGCGCTTATGTCAGAAGAATAAATATGCCATGGCGATGGCCGTTACGGCACCCGCCAAATCCGCCAACAAAGCACAAGGGACGGTATAACGGGTATTCTTGATGCCGATGCTGCCATAATAAAGAGCAACGACATAAAAGGTGGTATCGCACGAGCCCTGCACGATAGAGGAGAGGCGGCCGACAAAGGAGTCCGCCCCGTAAGTGTTCATGGCATCCAGCATCATTCCCCGCGCACCGCTTCCGCTCAAAGGTTTCATCAGGATAGTAGGCAAGGCCTCGACAAAGTCCGTATTCAACCCCCAGTAACCTATTCCAAGGCGGACGGCATCTATCAGAAAATCCATTGCCCCGGACGCACGGAAAACGGCAATGCCCACCAATATGGCGACCAGGTAAGGAATAATGGTCACGGCCGTATGGAATCCCTCTTTCGCACCTTCGATAAATGCTTCATAGACGTTAATCTTTTTCCTCATCCCTGAAACGATGAAACCACAAATGATGGAAAACAGCAAGGTATTGGCAAATACGGTTGAATAAAGCGATGCTTGCTCTTGGTCCAACGAACGGAACAATGCTATCAATCCGCCTATGAGCAAAAGCATGCCTCCAAAGAATAAAAGCAAATTCTTTTGAAAGACATTGATGCGCTGCCGGAGGCAGACGGCCATGGTGGCCACCAGAGTGGAAGTAAAGGTCGTCAACATAATAGGCAAAAAGACATCCGAAGGATTGGCGGCGCCCAATTGTGCGCGATACATCATAATGGTAATCGGAATCAAAGTCAAACCGGAAGCATTGATGCATAAGAACATAATCATCGGATTGCTGGCTGTGTCCTTTTCCTTGTTTAGTTCTTGCAATTGCTGCATGGCCTTTAGTCCGACCGGAGTGGCAGCATTGTCCAACCCCAACAGATTCGCGGAAAAATTCATGAAAATGGAACCTGTGGCAGGATGTCCCTCCGGGATGTCCGGGAACAATTTGCCAAACACAGGCGAAGCAAAACGGGCAAACGACTGGATGACCCCGCCCCTCTCTCCGATTTTCATGATGCCCAGCCATAAGGACAAGATGCCGGTCAGCCCAATGGATATTTCAAAACCGCTTTTAGCAGAAGAAAAAGAAGCGTTGATGATGGCCGTAAATACTTCCGTGTCACCCAGAAAAAGCAACTTCACGGCCGCAACGGCAAAAGCCACCAAGAAGAAAGCAATCCAAATATAATTCAGGACCATGACTTTTTTATTTGCAAAAGTAAGGATTTGCGAAGTAAGATTTGTATTTTTGCCTGTATATTTGAATAGAATTATGGCAAAGATATTGGTAACATACGATATGTTCCGGGAGGGATTTACCGAATTGGAAAAGCGGTATGAGGTGACTTTCCCCGAGGGACGTGATTTCACATATGAAGAGGTATACGGGATGATTCCGGAATATGATGTATTGTGCTCGATGTTTGACTTCCCTGTCAACAAAGAACTTATCGACCATGCCCCGAATCTGAAATTAGTATCAAATTATGCCGTCGGATATAACAACATAGATGTCGCATATTGCCTTGAAAAAGGAGTCATTGTAACCAATACGCCATCTCCGGTAACAGTCCCGACTGCCAACCATGCCTTAGGATTGATGCTGGATGCCGCTCGGCGAATCACCGAATGCGACCGCAAGCTCCGCACCTTAGGCGAAGGAATGAAAGTTGGTGTTTTGGAGAATTTGGGAGTCCCTGTTTCCGGCCAGCAATTGGGCATCATCGGGATGGGACGCATCGGTAAGGCGTTGGCCAAGCGTGCCGTAGCATGTGGCATGGATGTCGTCTACCACAACCGCCACCAGTTGGACATCGAAGAGGAAACTCGTTTGAATGTCGTGTATATGTCCAAAGAAGAATTATTGGCCACATCGGATTTTGTATCCCTGAATGCCCCCTATACGCCTTCCACCTACCATATTATCGGTGAAGAAGAATTGAAGCAGATGAAGCCGACCGCCATATTGATCAACACCGCCCGAGGTCCGCTGGTGGACGAATTGGCGTTGGCCAAGGCACTCAAAGAAGGTACTATTTCCGGAGCCGGACTGGATGTCTTTGAGTTTGGCGATTACCCCTCCCCCGAGTTGTTGGAATTGGACAATATCGTCATGACCCCGCACATTGGCACACAAACTTACAAAACACGAGTCGCCATGGCCGAGGCCGTATGTAACAATGTCATTGGTTTCTTGGAAGGAGACCGCCCCATAACCCGCGTGCTTCGTCCGTGATGGCTGCCGATTTTATACTTTCCGAGCTTGTTTCTGCTGGCACGAAGGAAAAAGCTGAACATTTAAGGCGTTTTTTCAAGACGGGGAAAGGGCAATACGGCGAAGGGGATTGCTTTCTGGGAGTCACGGTCCCCATGACACGCGCCGTTGCTAAAGCCAACCTGCAAACGCCGTTTGACGAACTACAAAAGTTGTTGGATAGCAAATGGCATGAGGCCAGGTTGTGCGCTCTACTTATCTTGGTAGAACGTTCCAAAAGGAAGAAATTATGCAACGACGAGGAACAAGAAAAAATATTCCAATTCTATCTGAAAAACATGCGCAGATGTAACAATTGGGACTTGGTCGACTTAAGCTGCCCCCAATTGGTCGGGAATCATTTATTAAACAAAGGCGACCGTTCCATGTTGTACAAACTGGCGGAGAGTGACAACTTGTGGGAGCAACGCATTGCCATAGTTTCCACAATCGCCTTTATTCGCAAAGGTTCTTTCGAGGATACTTTGCATTTGGCCAAACTGTTAATGAATCATTCCCACGATTTAATACACAAAGCCATCGGATGGATGTTGAGGGAGGTGGGCAAGCAAGATAAATCCATATTGACTTGTTTCTTGGAAACGTATGCGCCGCGGTTGCCCCGGACTACCTTACGCTATGCGATTGAAAAGTATCCGGAGCAGGAAAGGTCTTATTTCTTACATAAAAAAGAGTAATGGAATCCACCTTGAAGAGGCGGCTGCAAGAATGCGCCGCGCAATATAATACAACGGAGTTCATAAAGGGAGACCCCTGCCAGTTTCCCCATCGATTCAAAAGGAAGCAAGACATTGAAATATCGGGATTCCTGGCATCTTGGATTTCCTATGGAAGAAGAGAACAGATAATAAGCAAATGCGAAATCGCACACCGGCTAATTGGCCACGAGCCTTACGAATTTATCCAAAATGCGCCTGCTTCATTCATTGAAATAAAACAATTGGCTGAACAAGGAGGCACAAGGAATACGTTCTACCGTTTTTACACATACGAAGACTTATACCAGTTGTTATGCCGTCTTTATAAAATTTACGACAAGTACGAATCCATGGAAGATGCCGTTATCGCAGCCGACGAGTCCAACATCGTCCGCAAAGTGTCCCTCCTGTTCGAAGGAATAAAAGGCATACCATCAAACAATGGGAACTCCGCACACAAACGAATAGCCATGTTCCTGCGCTGGATGGTGCGGCAGGATCATATAGTTGACTTAGGGATATGGGAGAAAGCGGCCTCTCCGAAAGATCTGATTATTCCATTGGATACCCATGTCCTGAAAAGTTCAATGAAATTAGGACTCACGACAAGAAAAGATGCCTCGTGGAAAACGGCACGGGAAATAACGGAAGCCTTGTCCGAAGTCTTTCCCGATGACCCTTGCTTAGGTGATTTCGCATTATTCGGAATGGGCATTAATGACTCATATAGAATAAAGTAAAGCTGTTTAAAACAAGTTATAAACTTTGGCTCACACCCATTTCTTGCCTATATTTGCAACGAGATGAGAGAACAACGTACATATATCATATCATTGATTGCAGTCTTTTTCCTGTTGTCAAACAGCTTAGGAAGCATGGCCCAAGAACAACCCGTGCCAATGAAAGTATTGCCGGAGGGTTATTTGCGTGCATACGTGGATGGTGCGGACACCGTCGCCGTAGTTCAATTAAAAGATTTGTATGTCTTTCCCAAGCCCAAATTCCGGAATAAAAAAGAAGAGGCCAAATATTGGAAATTGGTCAGGGATGTGAAAAAGACGCTGCCTTTTGCCAAAATGGTGTATGCCACACTCATTGAGACGTATGAATACATCGAGACTTTGCCCGACGAAAAGGCAAAGCAAGCCCACCTGAAACGGATGGAAAAAGAATTGTTTGCCCAATATAAGCCGCAATTAAAGAAGATGACCTTATCGCAAGGGAAACTATTGATAAAATTGATTGACCGTGAATGCAACCAAAGCAGCTACAATTTGGTCAAGGCTTTTTTAGGCAGCTTCCGCGCCGGATTCTGGAATGTCTTCGCAGGCATGTTTGGCGCAAGCCTGAAAACAGAATACGACCCGCACGGGAAAGATGCATTGATCGAACGCATTGTAATCTTAGTGGAGAGAGGAGAATTGTGATGGATATGACAAGGGTCAAATATGGCCTAATTTTATCGGACTGACCCGGTTTTCGGACCGGTCCCATGTTCTGCCGTTTTTTGCATCTTGCGGGAAAACAAAAAATCCCGATTTCGTTTGGAAATCAGGATTTTACTATCTTATGCTTTTCTTCTCTGTGGTGCCACCAGGAATCGAACCGGGGACACAAGGATTTTCAGTCCTTTGCTCTACCAACTGAGCTATGGCACCTTTTTTAATCGGTTTGCATCGATGTTTCTCGATTACGGGTACAAATATAGAGGGTTTTTATTTACCTGCCAAATGTTTTGGTAATTATTTTTCAAAATATTTCATGATTGTTTTATTATCAGCTGATAATCAATTATTCATAATAACTTTATTTTCCTTATGAAAGTTTGCGGCAACTCAAAAAAAAGCTTGCAGTCATTTTCCTCATCGGATGCAGTCATTCCTTTCAAAGGTTGCGGCCGTTTTGGATGAAGGGAACATATGGCTTCTGCCCATTCTGGAGCGAGACGAAGAACAATCGATGGAAATATTTGGGATATTTCATAAAAATGAATACATTTGCATATTAATAGAATGGAATTCATATTCGACAATGAAGGTACACAAAGAAGGAACAGGCTTGTTATTGTCTTTATTCACAATAATCTTTATTGTGAATTTAGTGTTGTATCATAGCGTAGGGGAAAGTGGAATTTTCTACGTTGTGGCATTTGTTACTTCTATATTCTTCTTGTTGGCTCTTAATTTTTTCCGCAGCCCTGCACGCTGTTTCCCTTACGATTCGGAAGGATTGGTCATTGCCCCGGCGGATGGGACGATTGTGGCTATCGAAGAAGTGGAAGAAAATGAAATCCTGCACCGGCCATGCTTGCAAGTATCCATATTCATGTCCGTGTTCAATGTCCATGCTAATTGGTTTCCGGTGAACGGAACAGTCAAATATGTATTGCATCAAAACGGAAGGTTCATGGCTGCCTACTTGCCCAAAAGCAGTACCGAGAACGAACGTTCCGCAGTCGTCATTACCACCCGGGATGGCGTGGATGTTCTGGCAAGGCAGATTGCGGGAGCAGTGGCAAGGCGGATCGTGACTTATGCCAAGCCCGGAGACAAATGCCATGTGGATGACCAGATGGGGTTCATCAAATTCGGTTCGCGCGTTGACGTCTATCTGCCGGTCGGCACGGAGGTTTTGGTGAACATGGACCAAAAAGTAACCGGGAATCAAACTCCCATCGCCCGTTTAGAAAAAGTATAAACAAATAGGATGCACATCACTAAACATATACCCAATACGATAACCTGCTTGAACCTGTCATCGGGTTGTTTTGCTACGGTTTCGGCTCTTCAAGGGAACTTGGGAGCGGCAATCGCATGGATAATCATAGCTGCGATTTTTGACTTTTCAGATGGATTGGCGGCACGGTTGCTAAAGGCGTACTCTCCCTTGGGGAAAGAACTGGACTCCTTGTCGGACATTGTAAGCTTTGGCGTCGCCCCAGGCATGTCACTCTATGTCCTGCTCAAGGCCGCTGCAAGTTCATTGGGATGCGGCGGCATCCACTGGCTGGCATATCTGGCCTTTGCCATTCCGGTCTTTTCAGGATTACGCTTGGCCAAATTCAACATAGACGACCGGCAAACCACTTCGTTTATCGGCATGCCGGTTCCCGCACATGCGCTATTATGGGGTTCCCTCTCGTATGCCCTGCAACCGCTCATTGCAAGCAATGCGCTTTGTATTTTGGTTGCATGCCTTGCCGCTTCGCTACTTACGTCCTACTTGTTGGTCTCCGAAATCCCCATGTTCTCCATGAAAGTCAAAACGCTGAAATGGAAAGGGAACGAACTGCGCTATCTTTTGGTGTGTTGCGGCATCCTCTTCATCGTCCTGTTTGGTTTTTTGGGAATAGCCGGCAGCATATTGCTTTACATCATCTTATCACTAATTAACAACAACCTTAAAACCAAGTAAGCGGCATATTTGTTTAAAATAGAGAAAAACTAATAACTAATCATATCATTATGTTTAAATTCATTGCATTTCTCTTTTTGATATTCCTGCTTCTGTTGGCCTTGATGGGATTTACAGTCGTCCGTTCCATCAAGCAGTTCCTATTCGGCGGGAATCATGGCAATCCGAACCATCAGCAATGCCGCTCGTCTGCCAGACCGGAAGGCAATCGAAGTTCTTCTTCTGAAACCGCGGAAGAAAGCCCTCTCCATTCGAGCAGCCATCCACGCCACAAGGTTTATGGAAAAGACGAAGGCGAATATGTCGATTATGAGGAGGTGAAATAGAATATGATCAGATAAATAAAGTTTTTATTTGAATGATGAAATATTATTTGTTACTTTGCTTACAAATTTGCTAACAAAGTTACGAAAATATGAAAACAAAGAAATTCTTATTACAAGAGAAAGATATCCCGACGGCTTGGTATAATATCGTGGCGGACATGAAAAATAAACCTCTGCCAATGCTTAATCCACAGACCAAACAACCTGTCAAGGCAGAAGATTTATATCCTCTATTTTCCAAAGCTGTTTCTGAACAGGAAATGAATACCACGGATACATGGATAGAGATTCCGGAAGAGGTTCGTGATTTGTACAAAGTATGGCGTCCGACCCCGTTGGTCCGTGCTTATGGTTTGGAGAAGGCCTTGGACACGCCTGCCCATATTTATTTCAAAAATGAAAGTGTCAGCCCTATCGGATCACATAAACTGAATTCCGCCATCGCACAGGCTTATTATTGCAAGAAAGAAGGAATAACCAATATCACTACGGAAACCGGAGCTGGACAGTGGGGCGCAGCCCTTTCCTATGCCGCCAAAGCATTTGGCTTGGAACTGGCCGTTTACATGGTAAAGGTTAGTTACCTCCAAAAACCTTACCGCCGTTCCATCATGCAGACTTTTGGCGCACAAGTCATTGCCTCTCCAAGCATGAGCACGAAAGCGGGCAGGAAAATTCTGACGGAACATCCTAATTACCAAGGAAGCTTGGGAACAGCCATTTCAGAGGCGGTAGAGTTAGCCATGAGCACTCCAAACTGCCGTTACACATTGGGCAGCGTGCTGAACCATGTGATGCTGCATCAGACAGTCATCGGTTTGGAAGCAGAAAAACAAATGGAAATGGCTGGCGAATACCCCGATGTCGTTATCGGATGCTTTGGTGGCGGTTCCAATTTCTCGGGAATCACGTTCCCGTTCCTGCGCCATAAGTTAGTGGACGGAAAAGATATCCGCGTCATAGCCGCCGAACCTTCATCCTGCCCGAAATTGACACGGGGCGAGTTCCAATATGACTTCGGGGATGAAGCTGGATATACCCCCTTGATCCCAATGTATACTTTGGGACATAATTTTGCTCCCGCCAACATCCATGCCGGAGGTTTGCGTTATCATGGAGCTGGTTCCATTGTCAGTCAGCTGAGAAAAGACGGTTTGATGGATGCCGTGGACATTCCGCAATTGGAAACATTCAAGGCAGCCACTTTGTTCGCCCAGACCGAAGGCATCATCCCGGCGCCTGAATCATCACATGCAATTGCCACAGCTATTCGCGAAGCTGAAGAGGCCAAGAAAGAAGGCAAACCCCGTACAATCCTGTTCAACCTTTCCGGCCATGGTTTGATTGACATGGCAGCTTATGACCTGTATATAGGTGGCGACTTGCAAAACTATGAGGTGACGGATGAGGAAGTCAAGAAGAATCTAAGCGAATTAGAACAAATCATCAAATAAACCCAAGTCGATATTTATAAAAACAAAGGGAATGCACCTTATAACCTATCAAGTGCATTCCCTTGTTTCTATCAAGCCTGCCCTCTCTCAAAAAATCAGGGTTTGCTCCCCTCCATGCAAAGGAGCCTCTTCCCCTTTCCAATAGAATGTGCCATTGATTCCATGCGGAAGCGAAACCCGGGCATTCAGTTTGCCATCTATAATTTTATAGGAAACTGCAATTTCCCCTTTCGGGTGTGGCATTTTACCGGAAGCCTCCTTTAATGCACCCAATGCGGGAGCAATCCGGACCTTGCTGAATCCTGGAGCATCCGAATCGATGCCAAGGAGGATTCGGAATAGTTCTATATTCGGACTTGCGCCCCATGCATGGCAGTCGGAGCGTGAGGGTTCCGGTTCTTCGGCCCATGTCGTAACCCCTAAATCCATTTGCTCTTTCCATATCTTCAAGTTGTCCAGCAATTCATCACCTTTCCCCGCTTTGGCTAAAGCTTGATGGACATAATAACGGAAATAGATGGTCGCCTGAATTAGATCGTCATCTGATAATGCCTTATCCATAACGGTTGCCGCCTCTTCCCCTTTGACGATTCCAGCGATGACTGCCATAGAGTTGACATGCTGTGAAAAGCTATGATGGTCAAAAGTATCCGCAAACAAACCACGCTCGGCATTCCAATACTTTTGCTTGAATCTTTTCCGTATTTCTGACGCTATCCGTTGATAATGGCGAGCTATATCCGGATTCCCAAAGGCATTTTCCATCTCTCCGCTTCTGTCGAGCATCATCAAATAGAGCAAATCCTGAAAGGCGGAATTTCCCTCTTTTTCACGGACAGGCTCACCGTTTGGAAACCCTTCTGACCAATCAGCGAAGAACCAATAAGGAATATGGCTTAATGTGTAATCGGGCCTCAACCACTGTTCATACCACGATAAGATATTCCGGTGCGCAGGCAATAATGTCTTCAAGTAAGCTTCATCGCCACGGTACATCCAGTAATCATGCCCCATGCCAATCCACCATAAGGAGAAGGAGGAAATCAACTGGTTTATATATGACGGGTAACGGCTCATGGTAATCCCGTCAGCTATCATCGATTGCCGTCCTTGTTCCAAGGCATTCTTTACCATATACTTGTCATGGGTATTGTAAAGGGAAATCATGGCCTGTATGCGGGTATCGCCGAAATACTGAAGTTGCTCGTAGTACGGACAGTCCATATAGGTCTCGTTTGCACATAATCTGGCTGTTCGCCAACCGATATCCAACATTTTGTTTAGTTCGCTATGCCCTGGAGCAGAAAACTCGGTTTCACGGACGAAAGGATAACCTGAAAAAGTACCATAAATATCATTTAGCACCAACGGTTCGTCGTGCGTCTGGATGTTTAGTTGGACATATCTCCAAGTACGCCACCATAAAGGGGTGAACTTACAGCCAGGTTGTCCCGAGGCTATGATTTTATCGCCGTAACCTACGAATTTCTTATTTGCCACTTCGTCCCGGTTGCCTTTGGCCACGGAATTCCCGTTCTCATATAAAGCTTCCGCATACCTGATTTCGATTTCGGCATTTGCGCCTTTCTCATACAATAACGACAAGTACCCGGTGGTGAGATGTTTATGGTCTAATAATAGTTGCGCCTCCGTATGGGCGGGGACTGTCAATGGACTCTCCCCTTTTAAGAATGATTCGGAGCAGGAAACGCCTTTGGAAAAGCGGACCTTCTGCAAGCGTTCGGTTCTATATTCCATGGGAGGAATAGGCGAAGGCACCAATAACCTTCCAGGATAATCCCGAGCCAACTTCCCACCGCCATTGATTCCCTGCCTGGCATTCTTCCAGCCGGAGTCGTCAAACCCTTCATTCTCCCAGTTCCACGGATACTTGGTGGAATTTATAAGTTCTCCAGGGCCGGCAACATAATAGCCGTTTACAGGATAGTTTATGCTTTCGTACGCTTCATTTTGGATGCACAGCCAAGAATCATCTGTATTGACCATGGCTTCCGCCTCCGTGGCACCTGACATTAGAAACTCCAAATTCCCCATGCTGATTTGAGCGGCAGGCCTTTGTTCGGCGAAATTCCAAACGACAGCAGCCAATACGTTCTTCCCCGTTTTGAGGAAAGGTGCTAAATCGACCGTTTCAAAGTTCCAATTGCGCAAATCTCCACGAGCAGGGCCTAATGAGGCAATATGACCGTTTACAAAAAGCTTGTAACGGTTGTCCGCCGAAACATGCACAAAGAAATGTTCCGGCTTAGATGCTAACGATATCGACTTGCGGAAGTGGGCTACCGCAAACGTGTTATCTTTAATCCCGGGGACTGAAATCCATTTGGCATTCCATTGTTTGAACAGCAGGGAAGAATCGACATGTGCCTGTTGATACCCGTCCAGCCGGACTTGCGCAGTTGCTCCCCAAAAGCAACCAAGTAAAAGCCACAGAAAGAAATGTACTCTCATGATATTAAAAACGATATTAGTTGGTATTTAAAAGTATGTGCTCAAAGTTAGTCAAAAATACAGACCTAAACAAGCATCGTTCTTTTTATCACACCCCCTCTTCACGTCGTAGAGCCAAGGACGTTCCATAATTGCTTTTTAACCGCAAAAAACAGAAGTGCCTTTAGTTCTTCAATGTGTACTTCTTTATCGGATGCTTACGTTACAACTAATTTGAGAAAAGGTAACGGGCAATTAGGGAAAAGATAGTGACCGGACGGGAAAAAGACCGCATCCGTTTTTCCATAAAACCTATAAGGCGAGGAAGAAGAACAGGCCGGGTGAGACCAATTTTTCAACTTCATGGAGGAGATGGGTACATGGTTACGTTTGCATGAGCTGTAAATGGACTACAAGTTCGGGGACAAGTAACTTTTGGAAAAACAAACCCCAAAGTCCTATTTTACAGGGCTTCGGGGGAAGGTGTTTATGCTCTTTGGGGGTTTACCGGACAGCAATGTAAAAAATCAATGCTGCTCCATATATTCAGAAAACAGCATTGATTTTGGGTCAGCAAACGTTTTTTACTTTTTCAAATAGTACTTGTCTTCTATTTCATACCAGCGTGGCACACGAAGTTGTTTGCCATAGAATGTTTCATAGTTTCTCAGAGTTCCATTAAGCCAACTTGGACCATCGTCACGGGTATCTTTGTTTTTATAAACAGTCTCTTCTACTGCCGAAAGGAAGTCTTCAACACATTCAAATGTTTTGAAACTCTTTGATACCCCATACCACTTGGCAGGACGAATTTTATGAACTACTCCTTGTTTGATTTGCAAATTCAATGGCCAAACCACCTTATTCTTTCCCGAACCGGACAACATTGGACGGCATATTTCCCATACTTTCTTTAGCCAAAGATTCCTAACCGTCACTACGCCACCTTCGCTCATGTCATAGCCGAAAACAAGATAGTCCACATCGAGCATCCAAGGTTTCTCTTTGATTTCTCGCTCATACATGCGAAAATCTGCAATGTCAAAACCTGGATTTGCTGCATAGTTGAAGGCTTTTACTTCCATAAGGTTGTGTTTCTTGTCTTGTGGGTCGAGAAAAACATAAGGAGGAATAAGCAGGTGGTCTTCATTAATTATCGCCCCCGTTACATCAGGACTTGGGTACTCAAATCTACACAAAAAATCTATAACAATAGGTGAGCTAAGTGGTCAATACTATTTTGGCCAAAAGGGTCAATCATATTGTAGCCAAAGGGGACAACCCTGCGTGGCCAAAAGAGTCAAAGTCGCGTGGCTTTTCCGGTGATGCCAATCCTTACAATTTTCCATAGAAACTAGGTCGAAACACCATTTCTACGGTACTTCGTGTATCTTACCAATGCCGTCGTATCTATGCTTGTTACATTACTGTTTGTTGAATAAACCTCATACTATTTGTTAAAATATACGCTTGGGATGTATTAATATTGACTGGAGCAACTGTATACCTAAAATTATTTTCATTGCGTTATCGCGTTATGCGTGAATTTTTATTTAGTATGACTGTAAACCCTTTTGGATTAACATTACATTTCTCAAATCTACAAAAAAGTGATTTTCAAGAGGTGTAATTGAATTTATTTCACTATATTTGTAGCCGTAATAAGAAATATATGGAAGATATAAATAGAATAAAGCTTGTATTGGTAGAAAAGAAACGTACAAACAAATGGCTTTCTGAGCAGATGGGGGTAACACCTTCCACCGTATCAAAGTGGT
>CALBYC010000237.1 GCA_937890135.1 uncultured Parabacteroides sp. | reverse complement strand
AATACGACGTGACAGTCATCGAGGACCTGGCCTACTTCGCCATGGATTTCCGAAAAGATTTGGGCAAACCATTCCAGCCCCCTTATCAAGCGTCCGTGGCTCGTTATACAGACAATTACATCTTGCAGATATCCGGCTCAAAGGCGTTCAGCTATGCCGGGCAGCGCATAGGCATCACGGCCATGTCCGACAGGCTATACCACCGGGAATACCCCGGGTTGACCGCTCGCTACGGCGGGGGGACATTCGGGACCGTATATGTGCACAGGGTATTGTATGCGCTTTCTGCGGGGACCAGCCATTCTGCGCAATATGCATTGGCCGCCATGTTCAAGTCGGCTTCTGACGGGACGTTTGATTTCGTGTCCGATATAAAAGAATACGGCAGGCGGGCCGCAAGGCTGAAAAAGATATTTACGGATCATGGTTTCCGGGTCGTGTATGACCACGACTTGGACGTGCCCGTGGCGGATGGCTTCTATTTTACCCTATCTTATCCCGGCATGACCGGAGGCGAACTGATGAAAGAACTCATTTATTACGGGATTAGCGCGATTTCATTGGAAACCACCGGCAGCAAGCAGGAAGGGCTGAGGATATGCACCTCTTTCATCAAGGAGCATCAGTATGGGTTGCTGGAAGAAAGAACGCAATTGTTCCAAGAAAATCATCAAGTAAGACATTAATTCGTATAGTTTGTATGGTCGAAAACAATAACATATTTAAGATTTCTCATAATGACCTTCAGCCAAAGCCGGGGCGTTTGTTGATTTCCGAACCTTTCCTTCAAGATAACTATTTTCAGCGTTCTGTCATTTTGCTCGTGGAGCACACCGCCGATAACGGAAGCTTAGGGTTTATCTTGAACAAGAAGACACCTTTGACTGTGAACAGTGTTATCCCGGAATTGAAGGAATTGCCGGAAATTCCAATCTATTTGGGCGGACCGGTCGCCTCCGACAGGCTGTTCTTCATACATTCGCTTGGAAACCTTCTGATTCCCGGTTCCATGCAGATAACCGACCGCCTTTTCTTCGACGGCGACTTTGACTCGCTGAAAAAGTACATGCTTGCGGGGAATGATATTAGTGACAAAGTGAAATTTTTCATTGGCTATTCAGGATGGCAGGCCCAGCAATTGAAAAAGGAAATTAAGTCAAATTCATGGGCGGTCGGAATGCCGGATGACGAGCATGTCCTGAACGATTCGGATGAATCGTTCTGGAAACATTCGGTGTTCAAGCTGGGCGAAAAATATCGCCAATGGACGCAGTTCCCTAAAGACCCTTATTTGAATTGATTTTTTGCATCACAAAGACATCTTGGTAGCCGTCGTGAGAGCAAAGCCAGTCTTTGAGAACCCCACGTCTGTCATAACCGGACTTAACGAACAGCCGGAGGCTTGCCTGGTTCTTTTGTGGGACGTGTGCATATAGCTGGTGCATTTTCAGGAAGGAAAAGGCATATTCTTCCATGAGGGCAATGGCCTGCGACGCATGTCCCTTCCTTTGGAACGGGGCGTCTATGAGTATTCCTATCGCCGCCCTGTTGTTGTGGGGGTCGAAATCGTACAAATCCGCTACGCCTATCGGCGTATGGGGCTCCTCGGACAATTCGATGATGAAGCGGATTTGCTTGAGGTCGTATATGTCCCGGTGTGACTCCGCTATGTATCGTTTCAATGTGTATTTGGAAAACGGTGCCAACGTCGAGCCGACGTCCCATTGCGAGGTGTTGTTTTCCCATCGGTAAAGAACATCCAGGTCTTCCGGCTCCAAGGCGCGGAATCGGATGGATGAGGATGATAGTAATGCCATGTCCTTTTTTTGCTTTATTTGCTTGGTGAAATCATTCGTTTGTTCTTCTTGTGGAAAATGTGGTAAGCCAGCTTTTTGTTTGGCATGATGTCCATCAATAGGAACATTTGTTCGAACCGTGCGTCCGGATAGATGAATACGATGTCTGTAAAACGTTTCATCTGGTTCATGCGGCATGCCGCCGCGGAGATAGGCTCTTTGTCCAAGTTCCACAGGTTGGTGAATTCGGTTTTCCTGAAATGGGATACGATGTCCTTCTTGTACTGGAGGAAAGTATCTTTCCTTGCCACCACCAGCAAGCGATGCGAGCGGGACCTTTCGCGGCCGGATGGGAAAAGGTTGGTGAGTGACGCCAATGCGGCTCGCAGCATGATTGCCACTTTTATGGAGACGTTAAGCCAAGAAGGAGCATCGGGATAATGTTTCCTATAGAAAATGAGCATTGCCCCATAGAAGCGTTTCAAAAAGCGGTAAGATACTTTTTGTGTGCTCTCTCCTTTGTAATGGAGCATTCGTTCGGGCATGTAATAATTCTTGTACCCTGCTTGGATGAAACGATACGATAAATCGATATCTTCGCCATACATGAAAAAATCTTCATCCAGCAGGCCCGTCTTTTCCAATGCGTCGTGCCGCATCAACATGAAAGCCCCGCTGAGGACATCGACTTCGTGCTGCTCGTCTGGCGACAAGTAAGGAAGTGCGTAACTGGCATATTTGGGAGAGTCGGGGAAAAGTTTGGACAAACCGAACAGTTTGCAGAAAGAAACCCATGGAGTCGGGAATGAACGTTTGCTCTCCGCCAAGAAAACGCCATTCCCATTTAACATTTTCAGCCCGATGGCTCCGGCCGCGGGATGTTCGTCCATGAAATAACAGAGGGAACGAAGCGACTCTTCGCCTATGACCGTGTCGGGGTTCAGCATCAGGACATATTCTCCTTTGCATATACGAAATGCTTGATTGTTGGCTTTGGCAAAACCCACGTTTTCTTTGTTTTCTATGAATGTCACGTCGGGAAACAAAGGACGTAAATATTCGACTGAACCATCGGTCGAATGGTTGTCTACCACATAGATGTCAACGTCCCAGCCTTGCGTGGCGGCTTGGACAGAATAAAGGCACTGTTCAACAAAGTATTTTACATTGTAGTTGACAATGACAACTGAAACCTGCGTCTCGTACATATATATATATATAATCCTTTTTATAACTTTATCGAGTCATTGAAGCTTGTCCTGTTCAGGATGGACCGCCCTAATGTGACTTCATCTGCATATTCTATTTCATCCCCAATGGAAACCCCCCGGGCAATTACGCTTACTTTAATGTTGTATGGGGACAGTTTCCGGTAAATAAAAAAGTTGGTAGTATCCCCTTCCATGGTCGTGCTTAATGCCAGTATTACTTCTTTGACTTCTCCCGCGGCAACTCTTTCTTCCAAGCTGTTGATTTGCAAATCTCCAGGTCCTATGCCGTCCATGGGGGAAATGATTCCTCCCAATACATGGTAAACCCCTTTAAACTGCCCTGTGTTTTCGATGGCCATCACTTCCTTTATATTCTCTACCACGCACACCAAAGAATGGTCTCGTTCGGGGTTGGCGCAAATGGAGCATAGGTCATCATCGCATATATTATGGCATAATTTGCAATATTTGACGTGAAGCCGTAAATCAACCAACGCTTTAGAAAAGCTTTCCGTGTAATCCGGATTACGGCGTAGCATGTATAAGGCCAAACGAAGGGCCGTTTTCCTCCCGATTCCGGGAAGAGACGCCAATTCGTTCACAGCGTTTTCTAACAATGCGGATGGATACTTCATTTTAGTAACAAATATGTTCGAAGCTGTTATACCAACAAAACCGAGCCGCAAGTCCTAAGACAAGTCGGCTCGATGTCAAAAAGGAAAATTCTTTGTTATTGGCGGCCTTCCGTCGTGACTGTCTTGTCGATTTTCTTGATCAAGCCTTGTAGTACAGAGCCGGGACCCAATTCGATAAAATGGGTGGCTCCATCCTTAATCATGTTCTGGACGGATTGTGTCCAGCGTACGGGTGCTGTGAGCTGGGCGATTAAGTTTGCTTTGATTGTGTCCGGGCATGTCTCGGCTTTTGTGCTTACGTTCTGATATACCGGGCAGACCGGCTTGTGGAAATTCGTGGCTTCAATGGCGGCAGCCAGCTCAGCCCGTGCCGGTTCCATCAATGGGGAATGGAACGCACCGCCGACTTTTAGTTTTAATGCACGTTTTGCGCCTGCTTCCAACATTTTCGCGCAAGCCTCGTCGATGCCCGGGATAGTACCAGAAATGACGACTTGCCCCGGGCAATTGTAATTTGCGCAAACGACAACCTCGTCCTTCACTTCCGCGCACAATTCCTCCACTTTCTCATCGGGCAAGGCTAAAACGGCGGCCATGGTAGAAGGCGTTTGCTCGCATGCTTTCTGCATGGCCTGCGCACGTTTGGAAACCAAGACCAAGCCATCCTCGAAAGACAGGGCCCCCGCGGCGACCAATGCGGAAAACTCGCCTAAAGAATGTCCTGCAACCATGTCGGGCTTGAATCCTTCGCCTAAAGTTTTGGCAAGAATCACGGAGTGCAAGAAGATAGCAGGCTGAGTGACTTTGGTCTGTTTCAAATCCTCGTCTGTGCCCGCAAACATCAAATCGGTAATGCGGAAACCCAAAATTTCGTTAGCCTTCTCAAACATCTCTTTAGCAAGCGGGTTATTCTCGTACAGGTCTTTGCCCATACCTACAAATTGTGCCCCTTGTCCAGGGAATACATAAGCATTCATCATTCTTTCTTTTTTTATATTTCAGTTTTTTAAGACGCGGCAAAGTTAATAAATTCCGAATAATGTAGATATAATTCATTTCAAATTGTATCTTTGTCCCTTGGAAATTGATTTATTAAACATATAATATTGTTATATCATGGATAATTTGTTATTTATCGGAAACTTAGGAACAGGTGAAATCATCATTATCGCTATCATCGTATTGCTGTTGTTTGGCGGCAAGAAGATTCCTGAGTTGATGAAAGGCATAGGCAAAGGAGTGAAAAACTTTAAGGATGGAGTAAAAGGGATAGAGGACGATATCAAATTGGACGATAATAACCCGGAAAAAAAGTAAGGATGAGCGATGGAAGAACAACAAGATGAAATGTCCTTTTGGGATCATTTGGAAGAACTTCGTTGGACTCTGTTTCGTATCATTTTAGCTCTTTTTATCTTTGCAATCGGTGCATTCGCCGTAATGCCGTGGTTGTTCGACAATGTGGTGATGGCCCCGTGCTATGGCGATTTCATCGTCTACCGTGAGATGTGCAAGCTAAGTTCGCTTTTTTCCGTATTGCCGGACTTCTGCAATCAAACATTCAAGGTGGATGTCGTGAACATCAAGCTCGCTTCGCAGTTCTTCACCCACATGTCGACATCTTTTTGGCTGGCGTTGCTGCTGACGTTTCCTTATACGATGTACGAGATCTGGAAATTTGTCAGCCCGGCCCTTTATGAGAATGAGAAGAAAAATGTCCGCTGGGTGTTCCTATGCGGGACGATCATGTTCTTTTTAGGATGTGCGGTCGGGTATTTCTTGGTGTTCCCGATGACATTGCGCTTCTTGGCGACTTATGAGTTGAGTGCCGCCATCACCGAACAGGTGTCTCTGGAATCGTACATGGACAATTTCATCATGCTTATTTTTGTGATGGGAGTTGTCTTCGAGATGCCGCTTGTTTCCTGGCTGTTATCGAAGATAGGCCTTTTGAACCGCTCTTTCTTTCACAAATACAGGAGGCATGCGATTGTGGGATTGCTGGTGGCCGCAGCGTTCATTACGCCAAGTAGCGATCCGTTTACCCTGAGCTTGGTTTTCTTCCCGCTTTATGGGTTGTATGAATTGAGTGCCTTTTTTGTCAAGCCGGCCCCGCCCGAAGAAGACGATGACAACGGAGAAGAGAGCGATATTGAAGCAACAAAGGAATTGAAAGCGTAGGAGCTGATCCTTACATTAATTAGAGAAAAGGTTGGGTTGCACGGATGTCTTGCAACTCAACCTTTTCGGCTTCGTGTGCCCGCAATGGTTATGCGCGCTCACAAAGGATGCCGGATCTTTGAGAAAAGGCCGCATCCCCTTTAACAAGAGGCCGCATCCTTTTTTGGGAAAGGCCGTGTCCTTTTGGAAAAGCAGGCGTTCGCTTTTGCCTTTATCTGCCAACTTCCCTCTCTTTTTATTTGCAGATATGGGGAAATTTTGCGAATATTGCACATCAAAAAATGAATGAGAATACTATCCCTATATATTATTGTTATTGTCGCAGCCTTATTGTTTCTGCCCGGATGCAGTTCGACGAGATATGTCCCTGATAACCACTATTTGTTGGACAAGGTGGTCATTACGTCCGATGATAAGAACTTCAAGGATGCGGACTTGCGCGATTATTTGCACCAGCGGCCCAATTTCAAGGCTTTCGGACTGGTGAAATGGCAGTTGTATCTTTATAATTGGTCAGGGAAAAACGACAAATGGTGGATAAACAAACAGCTTCGTAGGATGGGAGAGGCTCCCGTGGTCTTGGATACTACGTTGGTGGATCAGTCTGCGAAAGAGTTGGAACGTTTGTTGGTGAACAAAGGATACATTCACGCGGAAGTTAAGACCGAGATAGACACGACCCGTTACAAAAAGGCGACTGTGACGTATTCCTTGCATCTCAGTTCGCCTTATCGCATTAGAAATTACCAGTCGGCGTTGGACGACCCGCGCATCGACAGCATCGCGCATATTCCTCCGAAGAAACGAAGTTGGTTGTCCAATATGTTCATGTCGCCGGATGAAGATTACACCTCTTTAATCAAAGAGGGCGTTCCCTTTGACAGGGATGTCCTTGACATGGAACGCGCCAGGGTGACAAAGCTGCTGCGTAGGAACGGTTATTATGCGTTCAACAAAGATTATCTGACCTATAAGGCGGACAGTTCGTTTAATCGGAACGTGGTGGATCTGGAAATGTGTTTGAAGCCCTATCGCCGTTTAAAGGAAGATGGTTCGGTGGGCGAGGAAGCCCATCGCCCTTACTATATCAACAAGGTTACCGTGGTCGCCGATTATGACCCGCTAAGCCCAGAATCGGAAAACAGGGTTCATTTGCGTGACACGATGAGGGCGGGCGACATATATGTGGTATACGGTAAAAGCGGGCGTTACATCCGCCCTTCCGCCCTGGCGCGCAGCGTGTACTTGGTCCCGGGCAAGCAATATGACGAATCGTGTGTCGAACAAACCTACTCATCCTTTGCACGGCTTAGGGCGTTGAAGAACATCAATGTCAGATTCAGGGACTATGAGGAAAATGATTCGATGAAATTGGATTGTTCTATTTTGGCCGCTCCCACGAAATTGCAGGGATTCGGGGTGGAACTTGAAGGGACCCATTCCGCAGGGGATTTGGGCTTTGCTTCCAGTGTGAATTACCAGCATCGCAATTTGTTCCGCCGTTCGGAAACCTTTGCCTTCAAGGTGAGGGGCGCATACGAGGCGTTGGGTTCCTCGAAGAGCCGCATTGATGGTAATTATTGGGAGTTTGGAGCGGAAACAGGAATCACCTTCCCCCGTTTTGTGTTCCCGTTCGTAAGCGAATCCTTAAAACGTCACCTGCGCGCGACCACGGAATTTAAAATCGGTTACAGTTTCCAGACCCGGCCGGAATACCAGCGCACCATCCTCTCGGGAGGCTGGAGTTATATTTGGCAGGACCGGTTCAACACGCAGTCTCGCCATGTTTTCAAACTGGTCGACATTGATTACGTTCATTTGCCCAAGATAGACAAAGCCTTTGCGGATAGCTTGCCCGAGTCTACGCGTCAATATAACTTTACCGACCAATTTGTATTGGGGATAGGTTATACCTATTCCTTTAATAATTACATGCCCCAGGACAAGAACCGAACCACCCATTCGCTTCGGCTTTCCGTCGAAATGGCGGGGAATATGTTGTATGGCTTGTCAAAGATGGTAGGAGCGCGTAAGAACGAGAATGGCTCCTATTTGCTGTTCGGGATACCTTATGCCCAGTTTACCAAGGTGGATGTCGATTTCAGCAAGAATATTGCATTGGACGCAAAGAACAAGGTCGCTTACCGAGTCGGCGTTGGTGTCGGCTATCCCTATGGAAATATGACGAAATTGCCGTTTGAACGAAGCTATTTTTCCGGGGGAGCCAATAGCGTGAGGGGCTGGTCCGTGCGTTCTTTGGGACCGGGAAGCATGGGGCTGGAATATGCCCGTTCTTTTGCAGACCAGGTGGGGGACATTCGGCTGGACTTGAATCTGGAATACAGGACAAAGTTGTTTTGGAAATTTGAATTGGCGGCTTATGTGGATGCGGGCAATATTTGGACATTCCATGAAGATGCCTCCCATCCCAAAGCGAATTTTGACTTTTCCCGCTTCTATAAAGAGATAGCGGCTTCTTATGGTTTGGGATTGCGCGTGGACTTTAATTTCTTTGTTTTACGTTTTGACACAGGCATGAAAGCTTATGACCCGCAACAAAGAGGAAGCAAGAAATGGGCAATAAAAAATCCAAACCTGAATGCCCGCACAGGCAATTTCGCTTGGCACTTTGCGGTTGGCTATCCGTTCTAAAACGACTTCAACAAATAAAATCTTGATTTTTGATAATCTTTTCCAAAAAGAAGTGTATCTTTGCCTTGCAACACAGAATGTGTTGTGGAAAAGACATAAACCTAATAATATAACTTAAAATTCATTACAAATGGAACTTACTCACATTGAACATTTAGGCATTGCTGTGAAAAGCATCGAGGCATGTTTGCCATATTACGAACAAGTTTTAGGCTTGAAGTGCTATAGCATCGAAGAAGTGGCAGACCAGAAGGTGAAGACTGCTTTCTTCAAAATTGGACAGACAAAATTGGAGCTGCTGGAACCTACAAGTGAAGACAGCACGATCGCTAAATTTATCGAGAAGAAAGGTGAAGGCATTCACCACATAGCATTTGCGACTCCTGACGTGCAAGCCTGCTTGGATGAAGCAGAGTCAAAGGGCATTCGTCTGATTGACAAGGCTCCTCGCCGCGGTGCTGAGGGTTTGGAAATCGCATTCTTGCACCCGAAATCAACTTGCAATGTTTTGACAGAGCTTTGCATGCCAGCCAAAAAATGAAATAACACGATTGAAACAGTACATTACTAATAATAAATCTAATAAAAGCAATGAGTAATCAGCTTGAAAAAGTAAAGGAACTTATCGCCTTGCGTGAACAGGCTCGTTTGGGTGGCGGCGAAAAAAGAATCGAATCACAGCATAAAAAAGGCAAATTTACTGCACGTGAACGTATCAGTATGCTGTTAGATGAAGGAAGCTTCGAGGAAATCGATATGTTCGTAAAGCATCGTTGTACTAACTTTGGTATAGAAAAGACTAAATTCTTGGGTGATGGCATCGTAACCGGCTACGGAACGATTGATGGACGTTTGGTTTATATCTACGCCCAAGACTTTACGGTGTTCGGTGGCGCTTTGTCCGAAATGCTGGCGTTGAAGATTTGTAAAATTATGGATCAAGCCATGAAGATGGGTGCTCCGGTAATAGGTTTGAACGATTCAGGCGGAGCCCGTATCCAAGAAGGCGTGAATGCCTTGGCTGGTTATGCTGAAATTTTCCAACGTAATATTTTAGCATCTGGTGTTATCCCTCAGATTTCTGGTATTTTCGGCCCTTGTGCGGGTGGCGCAGTTTATTCTCCTGCCTTGACGGACTTCAATATCATGACTCGCGGGACAAGTTATATGTTCTTGACGGGTCCGAAGGTGGTTAAGACGGTAACAGGTGAAGACGTGACTCAGGAGCAATTGGGCGGAGCGAGCGTCCATTCTACGAAATCGGGAGTTGCCCATTTCGCTGTTGACACGGAAGAAGATGGATTGAAGCTGATTCGCCAGTTGTTGAGCTATTTGCCTCAAAACAACATGGAAGAGACTCCGTTGGTGGAATGTTCCGATCCGATTGACCGCCTTGATGATTATTTGAATGAAATCATCCCGGATAATCCTAATCAGGCATACGACATGTATGAAGTTATCGGGACAATCGTGGATAATCATGAATTCTTGGAAGTCCATGCGGATTTTGCCAAGAACATTATCGTGGGCTTTGCGCGCTTCAACGGACAAGCAGTTGGTATTGTTGCCAATCAGCCGAAAGTTATGGCCGGTTGTCTGGATAGCAATGCTTCCCGTAAAGCCGGACGTTTCGTTCGTTTCTGCGATGCCTTCAATATTCCTTTGGTAACATTGGTCGATGTCCCGGGATTCTTGCCAGGAACGGGTCAGGAATACAATGGCGTTATCCTTCATGGCGCTAAATTGTTGTATGCTTACGGTGAAGCTACGGTGCCTAAGGTGACGGTTACTTTGCGTAAATCTTACGGTGGTGCTTATTGCGTTATGAGTTCTAAACATTTGCGCGGTGATATGAATTACGCATGGCCAACTGCGGAAATCGCCGTGATGGGTCCGAGCGGTGCCGTTGAGATCATCTTTGCGAAGGAAGTGGCGGCTGCTGAAGATCCTAAAGCTTGTGCTGCTGAGAAAGAAGCGGAATACAAGAAAGCTTTTGCTAATCCATATAATGCTGCCCAGTATGGTTATATAGACGATGTTATCGAGCCGAGAAATACTCGTTTCCGTATCATTCGCGCTCTGCAGCAATTACAGACTAAGAAGCTGAGCAATCCAGCCAAGAAACATGATAACCTGCCTCTGTAACTAATTATAATCGGTAATGAATATGATAAATAAAAAGTTCGGGGTGTTGCTGTTGTTGATGGTCCTTTCTGTTTTCGGAGCCAAGGCACAGCTGACTACTTCTGTAAAAATAAACGAAGTTTTGGTTGTCAACGAGGATAATTTCGTTGATGACTATGGCAAGCGTCATCCATGGATTGAATTGTATAATAATTCGGCCGGAACGGTCGATTTGAGAGGTTGTTACTTGACCAACGACAAGAATAACCCTCGAAAATACATGATTCCGAAGGGAGATGTCTTGACAAAAATCCCGCCTTATCAGCATACTTTGTTTTGGGCGGATGATATGCCTACGCGTGGCACGTTCCATGTGAATTTCACTCTTGATCCGAATAAGGATAATTACATTGCCTTGTATGATGCGGATGGCACAACTCTGATTGATGAGGTAACTGTCCCTGCCGGCCAAAAAGCCGATGTCAGCTATGGCCTGGACATGGACGGGACGGGCAAATGGACTACTTTGACAAAAGTTACTCCGAGCACGAACAACGTTACTTTGGATACGAATTTGAAAGTGGAGAACTTTCAAGAAAATGACTCTTGGGGTATTGGCATGACCATTACAGCCATGGCAGTTGTGTTCTTGGGACTTCTTGTCTTGTTCTTGGTGTTCAAGCAGATTGGAAACGCTGCTATCCGTGCCAGCCAACGTAACGCCAAGAAGGCGGCTGCTGAAGCGGGTGTTGCCGCTGCTCCAAATGCTGGACTAGAAAACGGGGAAGTCCTTGCCGCCATCGCTACTGCATTGTATGAAATGAGCGATGATAATCATGACATTGAAAATACGGTATTGACTATCCGTAAAGTTCAACGCAGTTATTCACCGTGGAGTTCCAAGATTTATAATCTTCGCCAAACTCCGATAAGAAAATAATTATCCTTTAAAATAGAATTTAAGAATGAAAAGTTTTAAATATACCATTAACGGTAATGAATATAATGTGCATATCAATTCTGTAGTGGATGATATTGCCGAGGTTGAGGTGAATGGCATTCCATATAGCATCAAGATGGAAAAGCCAGCCAAGAAACAGATAGTGACTTTGAAGCGTCCGGCTCAGGCCCCGACTACTCCCGCGGGAGAACCGGTTGTTTCCCGACCTTCAGCGCCAAGCGTTGCTGGTGCGGTGAAATCTCCGCTGCCAGGGGTTATCTTGAGCATTGACTGCAAAGTGGGCGATGCTGTCAAGAGAGGCCAGAAGATTTTGGTATTGGAAGCCATGAAGATGGAAAACAATATCAATGCCGATCGTGATGGCAAGATTGTGGAAATTAAGGTTAATAAGGGGGATTCTGTACTTGAAGGTGCGGATCTCGTCATAATCGGATAAGTTTATGCTGACATCTATATTATTACAAGCAGGAGTAGCACAGGAAAGTTTTTTGCAGTTTCTTGCCCAAAACATTCAGGTGTTCCTCTCTTATACCGGATTTGCGAACGCAACTCCTGGCCACATTATCATGTTGCTGGTAGGTTTGCTGTTCATCTTTTTGGCTATTAAGTTTGAATTTGAACCAATGCTTCTTATCCCGATTGGTTTCGGTATCTTGATTGGTAACATTCCTTTTAAAGATGCAGGACTGCAACTGGGTATTTATGAAGAGGGCTCAGTGTTGAACATCTTGTATCAGGGTGTGAAGCAAGGTTGGTATCCTCCGTTGATTTTCTTGGGTATCGGTGCGATGACGGACTTCTCAGCGTTGATTTCCAACCCGAAATTGATGTTGGTTGGCGCTGCTGCCCAGTTTGGTATCTTTGGAGCTTATATCATCGCCTTGCAAATGGGCTTTGACCCGAGTCAGGCAGGTGCTATCGGTATCATTGGTGGTGCTGATGGTCCTACTGCCATTTTCTTGTCTTCAAAGTTGGCCCCGAATTTGATGGGTGCGATTGCGGTTTCAGCCTATTCTTATATGGCTTTGGTTCCAATCATCCAACCGCCGTTCATGCGTTTGTTGACAACTCATAAGGAACGTTTGATTCGGATGAGGCCTCCAAGAGTCGTTTCACAGACAGAGAAGATTATTTTCCCTGTGGTTGGTTTGCTGTTGACGGCATTCTTGGTGCCTTCCGGTCTTCCCTTGTTGGGTATGCTGTTCTTTGGCAACTTGTGTAAAGAAAGTGGCGTGACCCGTCGTTTGGCTGAGACGGCACGGGGTCCGCTGATTGACGTAATTACCATGTTGTTGGGTATCACGGTTGGTGCATCCACACAGGCTACCCAGTTCTTGACATTGAACTCTATCAAGATTTTCGGATTAGGAGCTTTGTCCTTCGTAATAGCAACTTGCGCAGGAGTTTTGTTTGTTAAATTCTTCAACTTGTTCTTGAAAGAAGGCAACAAGATTAATCCGTTGATTGGTAACGCTGGTGTGTCTGCCGTTCCTGATGCTGCACGTATCTCGCAGAACGTTGGTTTGGAATATGATCCAAGCAACTACTTGCTGATGCATGCCATGGGCCCGAATGTGGCGGGTGTAATCGGTTCTGCAGTCGCTGCTGGTATCTTGTTAGGCTTCTTGGGATAAAGTGTTTTTGCGTCTTTGAATATTTTCAGGGAATAAGATAAGGAAAGGGGTATGTCAATCCATTTGGCATATCCCTTTGCTTGTATGTCCGGTATTGCCAGTGCCGCCGTAATGATACAATTTTCTTTGATTCGCTTAAAAGTCGAGTGTTTTTGTGTAAATTTGCGTAAGGAAATTTAAATCGTCATGGTGTGAACAGGTATTTTTTATATTTGGGTTATAATGGCAAAGCCTATTGTGGTTGGCAGATTCAGCCGAATGGCATGACCGTACAACAACGTTTGGAAGAATCTTTGTCTATGATTCTTCGGACCACCATATCCGTAGTGGGAGCTGGACGTACCGATGCCGGCGTGCATGCGCGCCTCATGGTCGCTCATTTTGATGTTGAACATCCTTTGCCCGATGCTTCGTTCCTTGCAGACAAACTCA
This sequence comes from uncultured Parabacteroides sp., assembly GCA_937890135.1. GTDB lineage: Bacteria > Bacteroidota > Bacteroidia > Bacteroidales > Tannerellaceae > Parabacteroides. Next base: position 3,670 of record CALBYC010000237.1, on the reverse strand, counting down.
ATCGTTTATTGCCTCCTGACATTGCCGTTTATAAGATTGTCCCGGTAATGCCAGATGCCCATGCCCGGTTCGATGCTACCTCTCGCACGTATAGGTATTATGTGACGTTGCATAAAAATCCATTTAATTTCGATCAAGTATACCGATATAACGGTTTGTTGGACTTCGATCGAATGAACGAAGCTTGCAAAGTCTTATTAGAATATACGGATTTCACGAGTTTTAGCAAGTTGCATACCGATACGAAGACCAATAACTGCCGAATCATGCGCGCCTATTGGCGTCGGGAAGGTGATATCTGGGTCTTTACGATTCAAGCCGACCGGTTCCTTCGGAATATGGTTCGTGCCATAGTGGGCACATTGTTGGATGTGGGGCGAGGCAAAATGAGTATAGAAGGTTTGAGAAATGTGATTGAGGCAAAAGACCGTTGCGCTGCCGGCATATCCATGCCCGGTCATGCCCTTTTTTTAGAAGAGATAACCTATCCTGAACGTTTGTTTTTAGTAGATTGATTGTATTATGTGGGTTTTATTGGCTTTTTTGTCGGCATTCTTGTTGGGGTGCTACGAAGTGAATAAAAAGATATCATTAAATGGCAATGCTGTTATTCCTGTCCTTTTTTTCAACACTTTGATAAGTAGCCTTTTGTTTTTACCGTTCGTTGTTTTATCAATAACGACCGAAGTATTGGATGGCACATTGTTTTATGTGCCCCGGGTCTCATTGCAAGTGCATTTCGCAGTATTCGTAAAGGCTGTCATCGTCCTTTCTTCCTGGATATTTGGCTATTTTGCCTTGAAAAATCTTCCGTTGACAATTTCCGGCCCTATCAAGGCGACGCAGCCGGTGTTGACACTGGTCGGTGCGATGTTGATATTTGGCGAGCGCCTCAATTCCTATCAGTGGATAGGTGTGGCGTTTGCCATCGTTTCTTTTTATATGCTTTCTTCTTCAGGGAAAAAGGAGGGGATACGGTTCGCCCACAACAAATGGATTTATTTTACGGTCGTTTCTGTCGTTTTAGGGGCCTTGAGCGGGCTGTACGACAAGCACCTGATGAGGGGATTGGACGTGATGACGGTCCAAGTATGGTTCAATGTCTACCAGTGCCTCATCATGTTTTTTGTCCTCCTTTTCCTATGGTATCCCCGGAGGAAAGAGACGACCCCCTTCCAGTGGCGATGGAGCATAATATTCATATCCGTTTTCCTCTGCGTGGCGGATTGGATCTATTTTTACGCTTTGACATACCCGGATTCGATGATTTCCGTAGTCTCCATGATTCGTAGAAGCAATGTTTTGGTTACATTTGCAGCCGGTGCCCTTTTCTTCCATGAGAGGAATCTTAAAAGCAAAGTGATAGACTTGGTGTTTGTCTTCATAGGCATGGTGTTTTTATATTTAGGAACTAAATAGATAATGATATGAGAAAATTTGTGTATGTGCTGTTTCTTTTTTGTTCGTTTTCAGTGATGGCGCAGGACATGGCTTCTGTTTTTGTGGCTATGCCCGATGAGTACGTGCCTCAGCTGGAAGACGCTTGGAGGAAAGATTTGGTTGACTTGTACCGCTCAAAAGAAGAAGCAAAATTAAAGAATAACATGGGCGGCTATGCCAAACTGGTTAAATTGACAGCCGACTACCTTTTGCTTGAGTCGACGGAAAGGACTACAATTGAAATGAAACTGCTTCCTTTGGTCAATAATACGTTTGTGGTATGCAAGGTGGTGACCTTGAAAGGGCCGGTGGCTGATAGCCGCATTGCATTCTTCTCCCCGGATTGGAAACCGTTGGACAGTTCCGATTTGTTTACTCCGGTAAATGCCGGCTGGTTTCTCCGTGACGATGTCGATACGGCTTCGGTTCGCTATCAAGAAGCGGTTTCCTCCTTGGACATGGATATGTTCCAATACCGTTTAAGTCCTGACAGCCTGACGTTGACCCAGTCCTATACGACTCCTCTCTACGTCGACGAAGAAACGCAGGATATGTTGAAGCCTTTTCTCAAGGTTGAGCCCAAAGTGTATGTCTGGACCAAAAACTATTTTAAATGATAAGCTTTTGGGGTCTGAGTAGGACTTTGGCAACCTTTTTGTTGTTATAACTGTGAATATGGATTCGGATGAAAAATGGTTTTCAAAAGTGTCCTGTTCCATGACAGACGTTAATCTGTTTATATTCAAGATGAAATAAAACGATATAAGATATGAGTGATAAGCATTTTAAAGAACAACAAGCTTCATCTACCCCGAACGATGAGGAGGTAGTGGAAAAAAAGAAGACAAACTTGCAGAGCGAGGACGAAAATAAGACAGATAAACAAGGCAAAGATGCCAAAGTGTCCGATGGATTATCTGAATTGCAGAAAAAATATGATGAACTGAATGATTCCCATCTTCGTCTTCGTGCCGAGTTCGACAATTACCGTAAACGTACTTTGCGTGAAAAGAGCGAGTTGATCAAAAACGGAGGAGAAGGTGCTTTGACCCATTTGCTCCCCGTCGTTGATGATTTGCAACGTGCGCTGGACAATATCCACAAAGCCACGGACATGAATGCGGTCGCTGAAGGGGTCGATTTGATATATAACAAATTTGTGGCATACCTGAACAGTCAGGGAGTTAAAGCGATTGAAGTGATAGGCAAGCCGTTTAATTTGGAGTCCAGCGAAGCGATTGCTACGATTCCTGCTCCGCAACCCGAGTTGAAAGGCAAAGTGCTGGATTGTGTCCAGACGGGTTATACGTTGAATGATAAAGTTATACGTCACGCTAAAGTAGTTGTAGGAGAATAAGAACCATAATGGCTAAAAGAGATTATTATGAGGTATTGGGGGTCGAGAAGACTGCCACATTGGAGGAAATAAAAAAGGCTTATCGCAAAAAAGCCATCCAATACCATCCGGACAAGAACCCGGGAGACAAAGAAGCGGAAGAAAAATTCAAAGAAGCGGCAGAGGCTTACGATGTGCTCAGTGATGAGCAAAAGCGTCAACGATATGATCAAATGGGACATGCCGGTGTAAACGGTGACGGCATGTCTATGGATGATATATTCTCTCAATTTGGTAATATCTTTGGTGGCCATTTTGGTGGTTTCAGCAGTTTCGGTGGTTTTGGAGGTTTCGGGAGCAGAGGACAGCGCTCCCGGTACGTGAACCGTGGCTCCGATTTGCGCGTGAAGGTGAAACTTTCTTTGAAGGACATCGCGACGGGAGTCGAGAAGAAAATCAAGGTGAAGAAGTATGTGGCTTGTCCTTATTGCCACGGAACCGGTGCGGATGGCGATAACGGGACGAAGACATGCGATACATGTAAAGGATCCGGAGTGGTTACCCGTGTGGCGAATACGATATTGGGACAGATGCAAACCCAGACCACTTGTCCGACCTGCGGCGGCGAAGGCAAAGTGATAGTGAAGAAGTGCCCGCATTGTAATGGGGAAGGCATTGTTCGTGACGAAGAGGTCATCACTATCCATATTCCGGCCGGTGTAGCTGAAGGAATGCAACTATCCATGAGCGGCAAAGGCAATGCCGCCCGCCATGGCGGTATAAATGGTGATTTGTTGATATTGATCGAGGAGGAACCGCATCCTGAATTGTTGCGTGATGATAACGACTTGGTTTATAATTTGTTGTTGAGTTTCCCTCAAGCGGCTTTGGGCG
>CALBYC010000236.1 GCA_937890135.1 uncultured Parabacteroides sp. | reverse complement strand
ATATGAGGTTTCAACAAATCAATTTCATCGTCTGCCCAAAGTACCTTGTCTTTCTTCATCGCTTCTATTGTCCTTTTATTGTTTTGAAATCAAACTTCTTTCTTCTGCTATTATTCCTAACGGGAGAATGTGCTATTTCGTATATCCGAACAATTGCCTCCCGTGAATGCTAATAATCAGGATTCTCCGGTGCTCGGGCGGAAGCATTCCGGTATCCCCAACCAAGTGCTGGCAATGCTGTTTTATGACAGACAAATTCAATAGGAGACTGTCACATCGAATCCCTCGTTTCTTGCTCTTTCCGCAATCGCATCCAGGTCTGGTTTGGATACTTTATAAAGCGATTTGAGAGGTGTTTCACGATCGACTGTATAAATCATTACTTGACGAGGCTTGATTTGTTTCAGAGCATCGATCCATCCTGTGATTTCCTCTTCCGTCGTATTATCTAACTTTATTCCGTCCCGTTCGCCTCTCAAAAACATGGTCTGGATAATCAAATTCCCTTTGAAGCGGCATAAATTCCGTAATAACGTGTCAAAGCAAAAACCTGGTTTATTCGGGTTGTCTATCTGGCGTATCCTGCTGTCCAAGATAGAATCAAGCTTCATTATGTTATCTTCCACTTTGCACAACGCTTCGAAAACAGGTTCACGGTCCAGCATGGTCGAATTGGACAAAACCGCAATCTTGGCAGAAGGGCAATGCTGGTTACGGACGGCAATCGTATCGTCAATGATATTTGCAAAATCCGGATGCAAAGTCGGTTCCCCATTACCTGCAAACGTTATCACATCCGGAAGCAAACCGCTTGCACGCATTTCGTCAAGTTTCTTTACCAATTGCTCTTTTACCTCTTCTCTTCTCGGCAATGGCGTGTGTGTGCGATGGTCTTCGTTGAATCCGCACTCGCAATAAACGCAATTGAACGTACATAATTTCCCATCAGCCGGGAAAAGATTGACTCCCAATGAAACGCCTAACCTTCTGCTATGGATTGGCCCATAAATTATTTTATCAAAAAGAATCGTACTCATATTGCTTTTGTATAATGTTCCCTTTCTTATCACAAAGATAACGATTTCGTTCAGAATTTGAATCGGAGAAGCAAAGATAAATCCGTTTTATGTTTGCCTTGTATCTGTTCCAGCCCGCTCCCTATCGATTCGCGGTCAGTATAAGATGTATGCCCCAGTTTGGCCGACAGTTTTATGCACTGGTTAATATTCCAATTGACGGTTGCTGCTATACGGACTCCTTTTCCGTAAAAAGAAGGCATATAAAATGCATATAATAGATTTTTCTCGTATGAACTGATGCGGACGGAATAATCGTCCGTCGAGAACCATGCGACATATAAATCCGCCAGAAAAGGAATGTGGCGAGGTTTCCATCCAAGGCTTTGAGCCAACATATATCCTCCTTTGTTCCCTTTTTGTCCATCATAAAGGACTCCGTCAATGGATGTGCGCAGATACCATTTGTCGTCACAGCTATAAACAGCTTGCCACCGCAAACGGCGTTGTACGTCTGACTCCTCTTTCCTTTTCTCCTTATATCTCAAATAGGAGGAGAATCTTTTTCCTGATAAATAATCTATTTGCGCCATGTATTCTTTCCCCGTTTGTAAGCTTTTTGCTTGATATTTCAGCCACGGGAAACGGAAGAAATCGGCGTAAGCGGATAATTTCCAATAGGCAAAGGGCTGCCATTGCAAGCCACAATAATAACCCTGTTCATTTTGCACGGTGCTGTTCTGGCCAAACGCATTACCATATAGCGATTGGTAACGTTTGTCATAGTAACGATGAAGTAACAATAGAGAACAATAAGAAACAGGTGTAACCCGAAAAGCATTCAATGTTGCCATCGCACCATTGGCCGATATGGCCGTCTCTCCGTAAAATTTTATCACCCTGCTTTTCAACAAGTAATCAACACCTATGTTGAAATTGTTCTTTCCTCTGAATGCGAATTGATTATATGGCAATTTTTGCGGATAAAAAGTTGCACCTCCCAAATAGTAATCAACCGCAGTTATCCCTATTTGGAAACGAGGTTTCTTCCAACGAAAGTTCCCACCGAACGTATATATATCCACTTTTTTCCGTTTTTGCCAATCCCGTTCCAAACGATGCAAACCATCCGTCTTCAATGAGGGGAAAGTGTCATGGGAGACGGATGCGTCCCATTTCCTTCCCGAATAGAAAAGCGTCGCTTCAAAAGATTTGGATAAAACTATTGTTGCCGCCACACCGCGGAAATAATCTTGTTCGTTGGTGGAATAGTGCCGCCTGATGCCGGATGTCCGTCTCTCGGCTTGCGTGACCAAAGCTACTCTACTGGGGGAAAAGTCATGGCTTAAAACTAAACCTTGGCCAAAAGATAATTTATAATCGCCCAAAGCCAAAGTTTTCAATGCCCCTTGGTCTTTCAGGATAAAATGGAACGAGTAATAGTCGAACCCTTTATGACGTTTCGTCCAAAAAGGTTCTCCTGCGTCTTTCTCACCCACAAAACCCCACATCAACCGGTCGTCATAATGATAACTATATCGCAGTGAAGCATAAAATGGTTCTCCCAAGTATTTCCGATTCGGATACTTTTGCAAGACAGAATCCGGACATGGACGATACCCATCCTTCTGCTGAAAACCATAATCGGTCCTTGCTATTAATTCATTGCTCCCATATTTCAACATGTTTTTAACCGAAATTGGATGTTTATCCACCGATTTATGTCCAATATAAACAAAAGGATAGAGTAATTCAACCGTTGCATAGTCCAGTCCGTAAATTGCCTTCAATTCATATATAGAGACAAAAGAGCGAACCTTTTTCCGATAGCTGAGGATTTGCTCCACTTGCTTATCGGTCAGGAAAGGAAGTCGGCTCAATTGTTCTTCCGTTACCGTGTTCAAGTCAAATGGATGTTCCGAAAGGTAAGATAATTCAGCGTATAAGGTTTCCAGTTTATTTTCATCCGCATCGTCTCCGGCTAAATCATCCACATATTCTTTCCATTTATCAACGGCTATTATTTGTTGACTATAAACATGATAACTTAATATGAACCATGTTATAAACAAGATTGTTAACTTTTTCATTTGCTGCATGGTTTATTTTAAAAAGAGTAAGACAGTCCGATACCTGAATTAATGCCTAATTCCGGATGCCAAATCGCTACGGCATCTATTTGGAAACCATTGAGATGGATTCCTAAACCGATGGAAGGCAAAAAAGGCAATGTTTGTACCCCTGCCCGAAGTGCAAAACAGGAATAAACCTTATATTCCATACCGATTCCAGCCATGACATCTTGTTGTTCATTTAACGCCCCATAGGAAGTTATCAATAACCCGTTCATAATATTCCAGTTAATACCTGCTTCCATTCGATACGATTTAAATTCATTGATATCAACCGTTTTAGATGTCAACTGAAAAGAAGGGAAATCTTGCACGGTAAAAGCAATAAACAGGTTTTCAAACGGGTTATAAACAATGCCTAAATCCGTTGAAACTTTTGCAGGCTTTGTTTCATATAGTTCGGATTGCAAATAGGCATATTGGAAGGAAACACCTATATTCCATCGTTCATTCAAGCGTTTTGAAAGCAGGCATCTTCCCATCAACATCTTGAACTGCTCATATCCGAAAGATGATATATGCACTCCAAATGACAGTATAGGGTTGGGAAAAAGGAAATAGCCTTGAGCCGTACCTAATTCTTTTAATCCATAACGGTTAAAATATTCAACTCCGACAGAACGGCTTGACGACAATTCCATCACGGACGGATTGGAAAATGCGTCCGTTACAATTCCACTCCCTCCCATTGCGAGGGAGTGGATATTGGGAACTCGTAGATAATCTGAAGATGAGGCATGCGCATCATGGACAAATATAAACAAAGCTGCCAGAAAGGGAAATGTCTTTTTCATAGTTTCAGGATTTCGGTAATTAATGCTCACTCAAATTGAGTGTAAAGGTAGGCATTCAGTCAAGAAACCAAACTTTATGCCTTAAAAAAGTTTTGAACAAGTTTTCAGCAGGATGCTCATTTCAAATGGGAGAAGCATCCTTTAATACTTTCAATACCTGTTCTGCCATGCTTTTCATCCCCTTTACAGATGGATGCCCGGCCTTTTTATCGATGTCCTTTAGTTTGATTAGCGGTACGTCATAGTGGCGGCATACCGTCTCGACGGATTGGTTGATTTCATCTTTCAATTCGGAGTTGAGGATGAAATAGACCTTCACGTTAGGGTAACGTTGACGGATATCACTTAACATCTTCGCCATGGCCGGACGAAAATAATAAAGGTCTGCACGTTTCCAATCGGTATATTGGTACTCTCCCATTTTCACACCTGCCCATGAATCATTGGTCGCCCCACAGATAAGGATGATGTCTGGATTGCCGAGGTTGCCGGACCGGGAGAGAAAGGAACGGTCTGTGAAGTCTTGGTCGTTATAGCCAGTGTTGCAAATGGTAGAGCCGGAATAGGCGTTTATCATGCCCAGTTTATATCCTCCCTCTTTTGCCACCTGCCACCACCATGTTTGCTCCACGCTCGATACGTCTGTCTGGTCTGTATGGGCAGGATTATGATACCATACAGCATTGCCTTCAGGAATAAAACCTTCATAAGTGGAATATGAATCACCTAAAACGGCGACAGTCTGGCGCACCTGCGCTATGCCTTGCTGGAACAATATCAGCGACAAGGCGAACAATACGAATATCTTTTTCATTTTTTTATGATTATTTTGACACAAAGGTATAATAAAATCTTTCATTCCTGCCATGGGAAACAGATTATTCACTCATCATTGATGAAAAACAACTTGCATGATAGTTGGCGATGCCGTTGATTATTGCAGAAGCCCGAAGAAGTTTTCAATGCTTTCTTTATCAACGAACAGGAATTTTACGCCACATACAGTGTGCTGCTTCATCAGTTTCTCCAAGCCTCCGTATCCATCTTTGTCTACAGAAAGAATCAGTTCATCATATACTGGACAGTCCGTTTTCTGCTCCGGGTCATCGGGCAACGAGGCATAGTCGCCCAAATGCCAGTTACCGTTGAATACGTTACCGGTGGATTGGGTCAAATCAAAGCATGAAGGCTCGGCTGCATAAAAGATGTTCTGGGAAAAGGTCGTGCGGGCTGCATAGCCATCCCAATTGTCGGACACGACCATGCTCCGGTCAATGTCCTTGCCAGGCTTGGCATTGGCATGTATGATGTTGCGTTCGATGCGGGTATCTTCTACCCGTCCGGCAATGTGGATGCCAGGCGAAAACATGCCCTGGCGAGTAGGTTTGGGGCGTATGCCGTCACCTATGCTGATATTATACCGCACGGTGCTGTGCTGGTTTCCCAAGCTGTAGGTGCGTTCTTTCCCCGCATCGCAGATTAACACCAAGCCGCCATAATTGTCATGGCTGTAATTGTATTGGATGACGGTGTTCGTGCAGTTGTAGTCACAGTCATAGGCTTGCGCATCCCATGGCGCCTTGTGCCCGCTGACATGGTTGAATTGGATCGTCGTGTTGTCACAGCTCCATGGCCAAAATCCAGCAGCAGCCTCTGTCATGGGCAACACATCCGGGCAATTTCTCATCACGTTATATTCGATGAGCGTGCTGTCGCAACCGATGGGCACAATGCCATCACCCGGTACCTCTTCAATGAGGTTGCCACGTATCACGGTATGTTTGCTGGGATACCAGTTCCTGCGGTCATGGTAACCCTTCCAAATCATGGCATTTCGTGCACACCGCAAGATATGGCAGTTCTCGATGACGAGGCTGTCGAAGCAAGACTTCACCTTTGCCCCTTCATTGACAATATAGATTCCGCTTCCTCCTCCCAATTGCTTGACAAGGGATCCGTTGACATCGCGGATGGTCAAGCCGTCTATGCGGATATTGTGTGAAACTCCGTAATCTTTGCATTCTATCTTCAATCCGGTACGCAGTGGCAGGGCTTGCTTGCCGGTATTTACGATTTCAAGATCTCGCATGATAAGGTGTTCTGAATTGAAAATATGAACCGCATAGAGCGAAGTATCATTTCCTACAATGCAAGGTTTCGGCAATTTATTGTCTCCGTAAGATCCGATAACAACAGGCTTGTCCGCAGTCCCTTTCGCACAAACTTCGAGCTGTCCGTTGAGGGTCGTCCCGCGCTTCAGCAACAACTGTTCACCGGGAGCCAAAGAAATGTCCTTGACTTTCTCCAGGCTTTGCCAGGCCTCTTCTGCCGAACGCCCGGAATTGGCATCATTGCCCGCTTCGGGGTCGATATAGTAAGCATGTTGGGTGTTGGGCGTGCATGAACTTAATTGCATCCCCATGCCCAAACAGGATATCCATAGCAGCAGACTTGCTATCAGAGGCAACCTATCCCGCCCGAAACTAATTCTTTTTTCCACCATGACCTTTTCGTTTTTTTATTATTCTCGCAAAGTTATAAATTAATCCTTATCTTTCCATAAAAGCATCGCATCCGTTTGGCGAATCGGTCGGCAAGAAATTTTGGATACATGGGCATCGCTCGAGTAAGCGGATAGTATCCATGACCTATTTCAAAACGCTATCCCATAAAACCGATTGCACCCCAAAGGCCCGATGAATGGCTTTGAGGTGCAACTTAATTCATTTTATTTTATTTTATTTCCGTTATTTCTGCTACTGCGAAGGGGGCTTCCGGGATAAGCTGGGGCGGTTCGCTTGCTGCTGCCTCGGAAGAAGGGGTTTCGGCTGGCGATTCTACCACAAACGTATCCGGCTGTTTGCGCTTTCGCTTGATTTCCCGAATATGGCCCATGAAAGTTTTATCAGAACGTATTTTCTTGATTGCCATCTCTGCTGCTTTTTGCTGTGACTCTTTCTTCGAGAACCCTATTCCTACTCCTATTTGCTCTTCTGTATCAGACAAATATGCAGCTGATTGGAAGACAGGACTCCCTTGTTCGTCAAGGAAATTCTCGATGACATCAAAACGGATAGGTATGCGGTGCTTTTGGCTCCACTCGATAAGATGAGACTTGAAATTCACTTCTTTTTTCAATAGAGAATCCAAATTGATGTTTTTAATCATCACATTATTAATAAATTGATAGCAATGATCAAAACCTTTATCCAGATAAATCGCACCTATCAAGGCTTCCAAGGCATTGCCGAGAATATTGGAATTATGCCCTTCAATAATAGAATAATGAATAGAATAATGGAGCATTTCATGTAAATTGAGATTCTTGGCAATCTCATTCATGGACTCACGTGACACGATTTTGGAACGTGTATTTGTCAGCAAGCCTTCTCCTCCATGATCAAAATGCTTATATAATATGTCTGCAACTATCGCACTTAAAACGGCATCGCCCAGAAATTCCAGCCGTTCATTATTGATCCACCTACCATTCTGTACTTCGACGGACGAAGACCGATGAAGGAATGCCTCCTGGTAAAACTGGATATTATCCGGATAGAAACCTGTAATCTTGTATATAGATAAGTAAGGCTCCTTACCTTTGTTCTTAAGGAGCCTTATCTTCTTGTATAGTTTTGAAAACACGTTATTCTGCAAACTTTTTGACAATTACACTTGCATTATGACCTCCGAAACCGAACGTATTGGACAATGCGGCATTGACTGTACGTCTTTGAGCTTTATTGAAAGTAAAGTTCATGTTATAGTCAATTTCCGGATCATTGTCGCCTTCCGCATGATTGATGGTTGGTGGAACTATGTTTTCCTTAACAGACATCACACTAATAATTGCTTCCAAAGCTCCGGCAGCTCCTAATAGATGGCCTGTCATAGATTTTGTTGAACTGATGTTCAAATTATATGCATGTTCTCCAAACACTTCTTTGATGGCTTTCACTTCAGACAAGTCGCCAACAGGCGTGGACGTGCCGTGGACATTGATATAATCGATATCCTCGGGTTTCATTTCGGCATCCTCCAACGCATTTCTCATCACCAGCTTGGCTCCTAATCCTTCCGGATGGGTAGCCGTTAAATGGTAAGCGTCAGCGGAAAGGCCTGCTCCTGCTACTTCGGCATAAATCTTGGCTCCGCGTGCCAATGCATGCTCCAACTCCTCAAGAATCAAACAAGCTGCACCCTCGCCCATTACAAATCCATCACGACTTGCACTAAACGGGCGGGAAGCTGTCTCGGGCGAATCATTTCGAGTTGACAAGGCATTCATGGAGTTGAATCCACCTACGCCGGCAGCAGCGATAGCCGCTTCTGCACCCCCTGTGACAATTGCATTCGCTTTGCCCAAACGGATATAGTTAAACGCATCGGCAATGGCATTGGTAGAAGAAGCACAAGCTGAAACCGTAGCAAAATTAGGGCCGCGGAAACCATAAATCATGGAGATATGTCCTGCTGCGATATCCGCTATCATTTTCGGGATAAAGAAAGGGTTGAACTTAGGACCAATGGTGTCTTTCGTTTTTGCATACCCCATCACTTCATCTTCAAATGTTTGAATGCCCCCTATGCCGGCAGCAAAGATAACGCCAATCCGGTTTTTATCTTCGTTTTCCAAGTCCATGGCTGAATCTGCCACAGCTTGTTTCGCTGCGCCAATGGCCAACAAGCTATAACGATCGCATTTGCGTGCTTCCTTGCGGTCCATGTATTGAAGCGGGTCAAAACCCTTCACTTCGCACGCAAACCGTGTCTTAAATTTACTTGCATCAAAATGAGTAATAGGCCCTGCTCCGCTTTTTCCATTTAGAAGTCCTTCCCACGTTTCAGAGAGGGAGTTTCCTAAAGGAGAAATGGCACCAAGGCCTGTTACTACGACTCGTTTTAATTCCATACCTTTTATTAAAGGATTGATTACTTCTTTGTGTTAGCCTCGATATAAGCGATAGCGTCACCTACAGTAGTAATCTTCTCTGCTTGGTCATCAGGAATCTGAATGCCAAATTCTTTTTCAAATTCCATAATCAACTCTACTGTATCAAGTGAATCTGCACCTAAATCATTTGTAAAGCTTGCTTCGTTTGTAACTTCTGATTCTTCTACGCTCAATTTATCAACGATAATATTCTTTACTTTTTCAGCAATTTCAGACATAACTTTCAATTTTAGATTAATAATTACAATTATACTTTTATTTTTGCTGCAAAGAAACGAAATATTTATGGAATGTCATAAATTTCAATCATAAAAATTGCGTATATCTGCACATTTATTCTTATCTTGTGCACGAAAAAGTTAAAGTATGAGAAACATTGCAATTTTTGCTTCAGGTTCGGGCACAAATGCTGAGAATTTCGCCCGGTATTTCGCACATGACGATGCTGTGCGTATCTCTTTGGTTTTATCCAACCGTGCAGCAGCCGGTGTACATGACAGGATGAAAGCGTTTGGCATTCCCTCGATGACTTTCTCTAATGAAAGTTTCCAGAAAGGAGAAGAGATATTAAAAGTGCTCGAAGAATATCACATAGATTATATTGTTTTGGCAGGTTTCATGAATAAGATATCGGAGCCACTGCTAAAGGTTTTCCCGGACAGGATAGTCAACATCCATCCGGCATTGTTGCCAAAGTTCGGAGGTAGGGGAATGTACGGCATGCATGTGCACGAAGCGGTTGTCGCAGCCAAAGAGAAAGAAACAGGCATTACGATTCATTATATAAATGAACATTACGACGAAGGAACCATCATTTTCCAGGCGACATGCCAAGTGACTCCGGAAGATGATGCCGAATCGGTCGCCCAAAAAGTTCACGCTTTAGAATATGAATATTACCCGCAAGTAGTCCGCAAATTATTAGTCCGTTAAAAGGTTGGCTTGTCTTCTATGGGGGAGAAGGGAAGCCGGGCCTCTTTGCGATAGCCAGTGCCATTAAATGTGGCGACTTTCTCTCCCTTTTCATTGGTAATTACCACTTCGCAATTGGACAAGTGCTTGCGGTTTAAGACTTCTTTGGCTTCTGCATACAAATAACCTTGGCTTTCCGCTTGAAAGAAGTTGATGGAAGAAGTGATGGTGAGCGTCAATTGGGCATGGCTGTTCGTCGCTGCTGCAAACGCCAAATCAGCCAATGTGAAAATTGCTCCACCTTGGCATACGCCTCCTCCATTCAAGTGCTGCGGCCGGATTTCCATGCGAGCCTTGGCATAGCCGTTCCCTACTTCCATGAGTTCCACACCTGCCATCAAGGCGAACTTGTCTCCTTCAAGAAACTCTTTGATTGTCATAATTTAAGATAAAAGGGAACGGTGGCTCCAATTCGCAATTTTGAACCATCTTATTTGCCACCGTATCCCCTATTGTACTCTTTTTTTTATTATTTGTCCAATTTCCATTCAGCGCCTTCTTTTGTGTCTTTGATAACGAATCCCATAGCTGTCAATTCGTTACGTATCTTATCGGAGGTCGCCCAATCTTTATTTGCTTTGGCTTGCTGGCGTATGCTTAGAAGTAAATCCATTGCCTTTCCAAATGCGTCCAGTCCATTGTTCACATCGCCGCATATCTCATCCTTAATGCCCAGAAGATCAAAAGCAAACAGATGGAATACGTCTTGAAGTTCTTTCAAATCGGCCTCGTTTAAAGTTTCTTTCCCGTCCTTTACTTGATTTACAATGCGGGCAACATCAAAGAGGTGGGATATGACTATCGGTGTATTCAAGTCATCATTCATCGCCTCATAGCATTTCGCCCGTATGCCGTCCACCTTTACAGACGATGCAGCGGCGGGTTTCAATTTCTGTAAACTCGCATAAGCGTCCAGCAATCTTGCCAATCCCTTTTCTGCAGCCTGGAGGGCTTCATTGCTAAAGTCTACCGTGCTACGGTAATGCGCTTGCAAGATAAAGAAACGAATTGTCATGGCAGAGTACGGTTGGTCCAGTTTTTCATGAGACCCGGTAAAGAATTGGTCCAATGTGATAAAATTGCCCAGCGATTTGCCCATTTTCTGTCCATTAATCGTAATCATGTTGTTATGCATCCAATAGTGCACCATTTCATGTCCTTCAGATGCGACTGCTTGTGCAATTTCACATTCGTGGTGGGGGAAGATCAAATCCATTCCTCCTCCATGGATGTCGAATCTATCCCCAAGATATTTCTTGCCCATTGCCGTGCATTCGCAATGCCATCCCGGGAAACCAACGCTCCAAGGAGAAGGCCAACGCATGATATGTTCCGGTTGAGCACATTTCCACAGGGCAAAGTCAATCGGATTATGTTTTTCATCCTGGCCGTCAAGTGCACGAGTCGTGTTAAGCATGTCATCAATGTTTCTGCTGGACAGGACACCATAATGATGGGTCTTGTTGTATTTCTCAACATCGAAATAAACCGATCCATGGCTCTCATAGGCATAACCATTATCCAAGATTTTCTTTACCAACTCTATCTGTTCTATAATGTGACCAGACGCATACGGCTCTATGCTGGGGGGCAAAACGTTCAATGCTTCCATCGCATGATGGTAACGTATCGTGTAATACTGGACGACTTCCATCGGCTCCAACTGCTCTAATCTTGCTTTTTTTGCAATTTTGTCTTCTCCTTCATCAGCATCATGCTCCAAATGCCCAACATCTGTTATATTACGCACATAACGAACCTTATAGCCTAAATGCTTCAGGTAGCGGAATAAAATATCAAAAGTGATGGCTGGACGTGCATGGCCCAGATGCGCATCCCCGTATACTGTTGGTCCGCATACATACATACCCACAAAAGGTTCGTGTAACGGCACAAATTGTTCCTTCTTTCTTGTAAGGGTGTTGTAAATTTGTAATGGATGTTCCATATCTTCATCATTTTGTTCTCGACAAAGATACAACAAACAAATGAAAGGCAATAGAGAATCTTTGCTTTTTCAATTAACGTGAAGGAGTGGGAGATAAAATGCTTGTTTGGGGATTGTTTTGTTATATTTTTAGCATCAATTGAGCTTCAATCGCCCATACACCCATATCCTACAATAAATGTACATACACTTTTTGTCATAACAATTTTTGTGCATATATTTTATGTGTTATATTTGTGACCTAAAAAATATAGTATTATGGAAACTCCGTTTATATTTGGAAAGATTGCTACCGAGAAGAATTTTACCGACCGCGAGAAAGAAACAGCCGACCTGGTTCAGAACTTTACGTCGTTAATCAACACGATTATTATATCTCCTCGCCGTTGGGGTAAAAGTTCGCTTGTAAACAAGGCTGCAAAATTAGCGATGGCGCAGGACTGTAATCTTCGAATCTGTCATATAGACCTTTTTAATGTACGTAGCGAGGAGCATTTCTATTCGTTGCTCGCCCAAAAGGTTATTGCTGCCACTTCTACAAAATGGGAGGAGGCAATCGAGAGTGCGAGGAGTTTCTTTTCGCACCTTGTTCCCAAGATTTCAATCGGTACAGACTCCACTAATGAGGTTTCAATCGACTTTGATTGGGAGGAGGTAAAACGCAACCCAGATGAAGTGCTCGATCTTGCCGAAAAGATTGCCAGAAAGAAAAGCTTGAAAATCGTGATTTGCGTAGATGAGTTCCAAAACATTGCGGAATTTACAGACCCTGACTATTTCCAGAAAAAGTTGCGTTCACATTGGCAGCTGCACCAAAGTGTGGCCTATTGTCTCTATGGCAGCAAGCGTCACATGATGATGGAAGTGTTTGCCGACTCATCCAAGCCCTTCTACAAGTTCGGCAATCTGATGTTTCTCAATAAGATTGAGACACCTTGCCTCATGGAATTTTTCAAGAGTCGTTTCGCTGATACTGGCAAGAACATCGACGATGAAGCAAGCCATTTGATTGCAAAGCTTGTGGATAACCATCCATACTACGCACAGCAGCTGGCACAGCTTTCATGGCTTAGAACAAAGGATGTGTGTACCGTTGAGATTGTGCGTGAGGCACACACGGCATTGGTGGAACAGTTAAGCCTGTTGTTTGTAACAATCACCGAAACACTGACCACACAGCAACTGAACTACCTCAAGGCTCTTCTTGCCGGCGAAAAGGCTATCAGTTCGACTGAAGTGATGCATCGCTATCAAATCTCTTCAACGACCTCAATATCCCGTTCAAAGGCTGCCCTTATCAAGAATGATATATTGGATAATAAGGCTGGTGAAATCTCGTTCCAGGACCCGATTTATGCCTATTGGTTGAAGACTGAGTACTTCGCAAAATAATAAGACTATGAATAACCCGTATATCGGACAGATTGCTGAATAAGGAAGGTGTG
>CALBYC010000235.1 GCA_937890135.1 uncultured Parabacteroides sp. | reverse complement strand
GAGTCGAGTCAGGTTACGCTGGATTAGGCATTATACGTGTACCATCCTGTTAATCTCCGCACTCTATACAGTATTCATGCTGACCCGCAATGCTTCAGTCAGCATGATACATCTGTTGGCTTGCCTTACCTTAGCTTTTATAGTGACATACGAGGAGTTGTTCACCCGATTCTGTCTCCCAGCGGATTGTTCCACCGTACCATCCATGAAACCGGTTATGCCCTCCTCGCCGTCAGTGGAAAAAGACAGCCCTCTCGTCATGCGGCTAAATCATCTGTTTGACGAAGAGAAAGTATGGCAAAACCCGGACCTCACTGTTGCAAGACTGGCACAAATACTGGGCACCAACCGAAACTATCTTGCCAAAGCCATACAGGAGGCAGGTTACGACAACTTTGCGGACCTGGTGAACCGCCACCGCATACAGGCTTTCTGCTGTATGGCGGAAGAGGGCGAAGTAGAGAACGTTCAGGATGCATTCTTCCACGTGGGCTTCCGATCGAAAGAAACCGCATTGAGATGCTTCAAGAAGTATACAGGTATTTTACCTAGCGAATACCTGATGACGGTAGCCTCAGAACGTTCCCCAATTTATAAATTGCAGAATTGACACTCTATTTTGCGGTTTTAGCACGTTGCCATTACCTTTTTAGTATACTTTCACGCATTATTTATCAATACTAATACATAAAATTATGCGAATAAAGTATCTGAAAAGTTCTGTGGCATCACTGTCGTTTCTAAGCGGACTATTCGGCTTGACCGGATGCCAAGAAAGTGAAAATCTGGAAGAAGTAGTAGGAATCGAGGAGTATGTACCGCAAGGCACAAATGACGTGGTTGGCAGTGTACTGCTACATATTATTGATGAGGGAGACGAAGATAGTCTTGTCTTGCCATTGAGCGTCCTGCGCATGGTGAATATCGAAACGACACCGAACGACTACGTGAAATTCAACTGCGAACAACACAATGACGGCAAGTGGTATGCCATTGCCGAGATGCAAAAAGCACTAGACAAACCTTATGAGATAATTCCGGTAAAAATCACGCCCCGAGAGTTTCCCGAGAAGGCACGCACCGTGCTGGTAGTGCTTCGACAGAGCAGCGCAGCGACCAAAGCAGGTGATGCCATCACCTCCGTCTACAGCGAAGTCTTAGGTAAAGGTACCCGCTGTTATGGACAGATAGGCAACACGTTAGGCAGTGTACTGCTTTACGACCAAATCAGCAAATTAGGCGAGAAGTATTTGACGGCCAACACCACACAGAAAAAATTCTCAATGCTTGAATTCTCGGGCGACAGCTACGAGAAGACGATGGAAAACTGGTCGACCAACGTGGGAGCATCGTTTCAGAAGACACGCAAGAAAGGACTGTCAGCGGGCGATAAGCTCGTATTGAAGGATGTTCTTGCTAAAAGTGGGCAAGCGCAGTTTAAAAAGGAACTAACCTCGATATTGAACCGTAAACCCACCTATGTTTGGTCCGGCTCGTTTGATCTTGGCATGAGCGGAAGCCTATCCACGAGCGAGTCTTATGAATACTATCTGAATCTGTATCGCGTGAAGATGTCAGAAGTGCGCATGAACATGTCGGTCTTCGAACAGGAAAAGAAAGACCCCTCCCTACTGGCACTGCTTTCGCCCACCTTCGCCAAGGCATTGAATGTTGACAACATCAATACGACTGCGTTCTTCGATAACTGGGGCACAGATATCATCACGCAAGGTTCGTTCGGCGGTTACAATATCTACATCTACGGCCGTCAGGAAAATGTCTATGAATACAGTGTAGGCTTCGATGCACAAGGGAGCCTCTCACGCAGCAAACCTACCAGCACCGGCAAAACGTGGCAAGACATCTATGAAAATGCCCATAGCGATTATGCGGAGGGGCATTTCGATGTTGCCTACCAAAATGAGAACTACGAGAAAGCCAGCAAAGCCGTATCTCTGCAAACCTCTACCGGTGGCGACCTTGCCATCGACGACCCGCAGAAGTGGCTCGATGGTTTTAACACCGACGGTTCCAACAGCAAATGGGCACTCATCGGCTACAACACGAGTAGCGACGAGAATGACGACACCCTTTGCCGCCTCTATCCCATCGAAGAATTAGTTGGTCAAATCGCATTTACCTATGACCAAGTGGTTACGGACAAATCTGAAGCCGATATGGAGGCAGTGACTCGCCTGCTGAACAATTACAGCGATTTGCTTAACGCAAAAGACGATTACCTGAACAGCAAACAAGTAAAACAGCAGGCCAAGTCGAGATTGGTGTTGGCTGACATCATCATCAAGAGTGGTACGAATGGACATAAAAAGAACGAACCAGCTCCTTTTGTGGCCCAAGACCCGAACAATCAAAATAACTACCTGACTTACTATCCCATGATGTCGAATTCTAACGCTCCATGCGAAAACGGATATGCATTCGAGGTGACCTGCCACCATTATATAGATGCCACCGACTATGATGACAAGTATTTCTACTATGCGTTAGCACCGAGCGACAACTGCTTAGGCATCGTGGATGCCGTGTTCTGCCAGGAGGGAACGGCCAAAGACTTTAATGGCGGAAAATATTACATCCCGCGGGGCGTGCATGCGAACCATGAAATGTCGGGAGCGCTCGACAACAACTACCTTTTTGTGAAATACTATGACGAGGGTGTAGACCACGACCCATCCAAGAAGATTACCGCCATTGGTTTCGCCAATGTTGACAAAAAGGACAAGATCATTGCATCTACTGGTGGCAGCGAACTGCGTATGAACGCTACGCAGACGGAAGAAAACAAATTCAATCAGTTTTGGGATAAAAAGAACTGGAATTGGTATGCCGACGACCGATCGGGCAAGAATTGGGTTTTCTATAAGGGTGGCTTAGTAAAGCATAATCGGTTCTATACGATTTACAGCACACAAGAGCTTCCTATCCGGCACTTCCGCGAAAGTTCCGTATGGCAACCGAAAAAGTGGGGGGAGTAAATCCTGTTCGTTCAGTTTGGATGCAGCTCTTGTTTAACACGTCTGGATTAATAACAAACAGTTACAAACAATCCAATTAATTCGTATGAAAAACAGCATTCCTACATAGGAAGCGGCACACGAACGGATGGAAGAAATGAATGAATTTAGTCATAAGCAAGACTTCTGACAAACGATAGGCGCGGGAGATGTGCTAAAACCATCGTTTTAGTGCAGCCCCCGCACCCGTGAAGTACCTTTGAATCTCTTCAGCAAAACGGGAATTGCTGTTTTGGCACAGTCCTGTTGCTGCTCTCTTATTTCCTCATTCTATTTCCTTGTATTCGCTTCCCCTTATATATGAGAGCGCCGCCCCTATCGCTGTCCGATATTCCGCATATTCAGGTATGATGAAATGTTTCTTGAACATGTTCTCAAATACGGGAAAGGTCTCCTTGCACTGCGGCATACGTGTCAGATTCCCTATCAAGACAAAGTCATGGACGTTCGAGTTCAATGCGGATAAGATAGCAGCCTGTCCTATGCTTTGAAGCACCATGTGCACAATACCCGCCGCCACATCTTCTACGGAAGCGTTGGACGCAGCTTTCCCGAAAATCGAAGCGGTTGCATCCAAGGGTAGTCCCGGCAAAGGCTGGTTGCAAATATCCTGTATCTGCAAATCAATGTTGGAAAGGTTGCCTTTCATTGCCAATTCGATGATTTGCTTGAAATCTTGTGTTTTCAGCAACAAACGGGACAAGCCTAATATCGTTCCGCCTCCTATGCCTATGCCGCCAATATGCCTCACCTTATCCCCTTCCACGCTGACAAACGACGTTCCCGTCCCCATGCTGACGACAACCAGTTTGTCCAAATGGGTCATATATTGGGCGCCCAAGCCGTTTGCCAAGAACTCATCGACCTTTGCCGTGGGTAATCCATACAAAGGCTGGTGGATATAAGCGCTACCCACACCCGTCAAGACAACCTTCTCCACCTCGGCCAAAGGGATGCTATTATCATATAGGTACTTTCCAAAAGCGCCAAAAAGGGAAGCTACTGGATCGGTCGCACGGACAAACAAAGGATTGCATATTTTCTTATTTCGGACTCCCACAACCTTGGTCGTACTACCTCCTACGTCTATTCCTATAACTACACTCATGTCGAATATGATTAATGCCGCAAAGATATAGCTTATTATGAACAACTGCAATGAATAAGATAGGGCAAATATGACCTCCAGAGACGAGAAAGCCACTTTTCGAATCCGGAGAATTCCGGAGAATTTTGAAATTAGCCCGAAAAATATCCATGAAAAGTTTGCATACTTGAAAATAATGCAATACTTTTGCAACGCTTTTGGAAAGGCCAAATAACACGGGGTGTAGCGCAGTCCGGTTAGCGCACCTGCTTTGGGAGCAGGGGGTCCCAGGTTCGAATCCTGGTACCCCGACA
>CALBYC010000234.1 GCA_937890135.1 uncultured Parabacteroides sp. | reverse complement strand
CGACCCGGCTCACGTCGTTCAGCTTGCTTTCGTCGATATGGGTTATCGCTTGGAAATGGTCTTTCAGGATGGCCTGCACGCTTGCCAAAGGCGCGTTGCCCGCTCTCTCGCCCAGCCCGTTGATGGTTGTGTGCAATCCCTTCACGCCGCTCAAGACGGCGGCAAGGACATTGCTGACAGCCAAGTCGTAGTCGTTGTGGGCATGGAAGTCGAAGTGCAAGTCGGGATAGCGTTTCCTCATCTTCCGCATGTACTCGATTACTTGCAGAGGGTTCAGGATGCCCAGCGTGTCGGGGAGCATGAACCTTTTGATGCCCGAATCTTTCAGTCCGTCCACCAAAGCGTACACATATTCCGGCGAGTCCTTCATGCCGTTGCTCCAGTCTTCCAGGTAGACGTTGACGGACATGTCCATTTCGTTGGCATAGCGGATAACCTCCCGGATGTCCCGGACATGCTCTTCCACCGTCTTTTTCAGCTGGTAACGGCAATGCTTCTCCGACCCTTTCGTCAGCAGGTTGATGACCCGTCCTCCTGCGCTGTGGATCCAGTCGACCGACGTCTTGCCATCCACGAACCCCAGCACCTCGACCTTCGACAAGAGGTTGCGCCGGGCAGCCCAGTCGCATATCATCCTGACAGCGTTCAGCTCCCCGTCGGAGACGCGGGCGGATGCCACTTCGATGCGGTCCACTTTAAGATCTTCCAATAACAGGCGGGCAATCATCAATTTCTCGTGTGGAACGAATGACACCCCGCTGGTCTGTTCCCCGTCGCGGAGTGTCGTATCCATGATTTCTATTCTTGGATGATTATCCATAAGCTTTTTATTTCTGTTTGGCCTCGTAAGCTTCTATTTTGTCTTTGTTCTGCACCAGGAAGTCGATGTCGTCCAGCCCGTTCATCAGGCAATGCTTTTTGTAGGCGTTGATTTCGAACCGTTCAGACTTGCCGGTCGCCTTGTTGGTGATGGTCTGTTCCGGCAAGTTCACCTCGACCTCGGTCTTAGGGTCGGCGTAAATGGAGTCGAACAGCTCTTTCAGGAAACCTTCGCTGACGACCACCGGGAGCACGAAGTTGTTCAGCTCGTTGTTTTTGTGGATGTCGGCAAAGAAACTGCTGACGACGACCCGGAACCCGTATCCGGCAATGGCCCATGCGGCATGTTCGCGGCTGGAGCCGCTGCCGAAGTTTTTCCCTGCGACCAAGATTTGCCCGCCGTACGTCGGGTCGTTCAACACGAAACGGGCATTGAGCGAACCGTCCGGGTTGTAACGCCAGTCGCGGAAAAGGTTGTCCCCGAAGAATTTCTCTTCGCGTGTCGTCGCTTTCAGGAAGCGGGCGGGGATGATCTGGTCTGTGTCCACGTTCTCCAATGGGAGAGGGACGCACGTGCTTGTGATGATATGGAATTTCTGTTTCATTTCTGTGAGTTATAAAAGGGTTCTTGGGTCTGTGATTACGCCTGTCACTGCTGCTGCGGCGGCTGTCAACGGGCTTGCCAGCAATGTCCTGGAACCCGGCCCTTGGCGGCCTTCGAAATTACGGTTGCTGGTGGACACGGCATATTTCCCCGCCGGTATCTTGTCGTCGTTCATCGCCAGGCAAGCGGAACAACCCGGCTGCCGGATTTCAAATCCCGCTTCTTCCAATATCTTGTCCAATCCTTCCTGACGGATTTGTGCGTCCACCATCCATGATCCCGGCACCAGCCAGGCTGTGATGTTGTCTGCCTTTTTGCGTCCCTTGGCGATGGAGGCGAAAGCGCGGAAGTCTTCGATGCGCCCGTTGGTGCATGCGCCCAGGAAGACGTAATCGACCTTTTTGCCCAGCAAGGACTCGCCGGGCTTGAATCCCATGTATTTCAAGGATTTTTCAAAAGACGCTTTTTCGACGGCGCTCATGCCTTCGGTGGTCGGGATGTGCTGCGTGATGCCCATGCCCATGCCCGGGTTGGTCCCGTAAGTGATCATCGGTTCGATGTCCTCGGCCCGGTAGCGTATTTCCTTGTCGAACACGGCGTCGTCATCGCTTTTCAATGTCTTCCAATAAGCGACCGCCTTGTCCCATGCTTCCCCTTTGGGTGCGTATTCGCGTCCCTTGATGTATTCGAACGTCACTTCGTCCGGAGCGATCATCCCGCCCCTTGCGCCCATTTCGATGCTCAGGTTGCAAAGGGTCAGGCGTCCTTCCATGGTCAGGCCGCGGATGGCCTCTCCGGCATATTCGACGAAATACCCGGTAGCGCCGCTGGTTGTCATCTTGGACATCATGTAAAGGGCGATGTCTTTCGCGGTCACGCCCTTGCCCAATTTGCCGTCGATGGTGATGCGCATGGTCTTCGGGCGGGTTTGCAGGATGCACTGGGAAGCCATCACCATTTCCACTTCGCTGGTGCCGATGCCGAAGGCTACCGCGCCCATTGCCCCGTGGGTCGATGTGTGGGAGTCGCCGCACACGATGGTCATGCCCGGCAGCGAGAGTCCTCTTTCCGGCCCTACCACATGGATGATGCCATTCTTGGGGTCCATCATGCCGAAGTGGGTCAGTCCGAACTCGGCGGCATTCTTCGCCAGCGTCTCCACTTGTGTCCTGGACACCGGGTCCTCGATGGGCTTGTCCTGGTCGTGGGTCGGGGTGTTATGGTCCGGCATGCAGAAGATATGGTCCGGCCTGAAACACTTGAGTCCTCTTTCCCTCATGCCCTGGAAAGCCTGGGGGCTGGTTACTTCGTGGCAATAAAGCCTGTCGATATATAATTGGGTGGGTCCGTCGCTTACTTGCTGTACGATGTGGACGTCCCAGATTTTGTCAAAAAGCGTGTTCATGATCGCTGTGTTATTTTACAAATTTGTTGATTGCGTCAATATAAGCTTCCACGGAAGCCGCGATGATATCGGTATTGGCCCCGAAGCCGTAATAGAGGTGCCCGTCATATTCGACTTGCATGTGCACTTTCCCCACGTCGTCGCTGCCTTTGCTGATGGCTTGTATCGTGAACTCTTTCAAGACCATTTGGCGGCGTATGATGTTCTTCAGGGCTTTGATGGCGGCGTCCACCGGCCCGTTTCCTGTCGCTGCCGCCTCGAATCTCTCGCCGGCGATGTTAAGGCCGACGCTGGCCACGGAACGTACGCCCACCCCGCTGGTCACTTGCAGGTATTCCAGTTTGATATGGTGGTTCTGAGAGCGGTCCGCGCCCGCCAGGACCATGACGTCGTCGTCCGTGATTTCTTTTTTCTTGTCCGCCAGCTTCAGGAAGTCTTCGTACACCTTGTCCAACTTGTCCTGTTCCATCTCGATGCCCAGCACGTGCAGGCGGTGCTTCAGCGCCGCGCGTCCGCTGCGGGCAGTCAATACGATGGCGTTGTCGTCGATTCCCACCTCCTTCGGGTCGATGATTTCGTATGTTTGCACGTTCTTCAGCACGCCGTCCTGGTGGATGCCGGAAGAGTGGGCGAATGCGTTACGCCCCACGATGGCCTTGTTCGGCTGCACGGGCATGTTCATCAGGCTGGAGACCATGCGGCTGATGCCGTAGATCTTGGTCGTGTTGATGTTGGTGACGATGTTGCACTCCTTGTGGCTCTTGAATATCATGGCTATTTCTTCCAGGGAAGTGTTGCCGGCGCGTTCGCCGATGCCGTTGATGGTGACTTCCACCTGTCGTGCCCCGTTCAAGACGCCTTGCGTCGTGTTGGCGGTCGCCATGCCCAGGTCGTTGTGGCAGTGGGTGGACAGGATGGCCTTCCCGTTCAAGCCGTCGACATGCTCCATCAGATATTTGATTTTGGCGCCGTATTCGTCGGGCAGGCAATATCCGGTGGTGTCGGGGATGTTGACGACCGTGGCTCCCGCCTTGATGACGGCTTCCACGACACGGGCCAGGTATTCATTTTCCGTCCGTCCGGCGTCTTCGCAGTAGAACTCCACGTCTTCCACGTGTTTCTTGGCATACCGGGTCGCCGCGATGGCACGCTCGATGATCTCTTCCCGGGTGGAGTTGAACTTGTAGCGGATATGCGGGTCGGAAGTGCCGATGCCCGTGTGGATGCGTCCCCTCTTGGCATATCTCAAAGCCTCGGCCGCCACGTCGATGTCTTTTTCGACCGCGCGCGTCAGGGCGCAAATGGTAGGCCATGTCACGGCTTTGGATATTTCTTCCACGCTTTTGAAGTCTCCCGGGCTTGAGATCGGGAACCCCGCTTCGATTACGTCCACGCCCAAGGTTTCGAGAGCCTTGGCCACTTGTATTTTCTCAACTGTGTTTAACTGACACCCGGGCACCTGTTCGCCGTCCCGCAATGTCGTGTCGAAAATAAATAACCTGTCTGACATATATTCTTGTTTGTTTTGTTGTCGATGGCTGATTATAAAAAAACCTTTCTCACCCGGAAGTAAGAAAGGCTTTCCTATTATTCGTCATTCATTGCAGCGTCACGCACCCGTCTCACTTCCCATCCTGGCACCGGGATAGAATAATAATGGCCAAAGCCTGCAATCGGATGTTTCGTGAATCCTGCAACATTTTGTCTTTTCTTTTTTACCGCTGCAAAGATACGCTGTTTTCTGGAATTTCAAAGATTGTTTCTTCTTTTTTTCTTGAAAAAAATTACAAACCGTAACTATGACGGGGAATTTTGGATGAAATTCAAACATGGATGAGCGGTTTGTGCTGAAATTTACAATGCGGGGCGGCATTCTCGGATGAAACGAACGGGAGCGGCCTGGCGGAAGGTCTTTGGCGCGCTCGGCTCGGCCGCCCGGAGGAGGGATGGATTGGATGAAAAGGAGGTGGGTTTTCTCCGTCTTGATATTTATTCGTACTTTTGCGGCGAACAACTAATTTAAGATGAAGAAAATCGTTCTTTTTTTGCTTATTTGCCTGTTTGCGCCTGAGGCAATCGCTGTGAGACCGTTGAAAACGGAAATACGTGCCGTGTGGCTGGCCACGGTGTATGGCCTGGATTGGCCTCGTGCCGCCGCGACTTCCGAATCCTCCCGGGAACGGCAACGCCAGGCGTTGTGCGGGATGTTGGACAAGTTGCAGGAGGCGAACTTCAACACGGTTTTTTTTCAGGCGCGGTTGCGCGGCGACGTGGCCTACCGTTCCGCCATCGAGCCTTTTTCTTATGTGTTCACGGGGAAAGAGGGCGGCTCGCCGGGCTACGACCCCTTGGCTTTTGCCGTCGAGGAGTGCCACAAGCGGGGGATGGAGTGCCATGCCTGGTTCGTGACCTTCCCCTTGGGCAAGGAGGAGCATGTCCGGATGTTGGGCAGGCAGTCGGTGGTGAAGCGGATGCCGCAGTTGTGCAGGAAGCATAACGGCGAGTGGTTCCTGGACCCCGGCGTGCCGGGCACGTCCGACTATATCTTGTCCCTTGTGCGGGAGATCGTGGGAAACTACGACATCGACGGCATACATTTCGACTACATCCGTTATCCCGAAAAGGCCAAGAGTTTCCCGGACAAGAAAGCGTTCCGGCGGTATGGCGAGAAAAACAAGCTGGACGACTGGCGCAGGGACAACATCAATAAAATGGTCGCGCGGATCTACGACGCCGTGAAGGCCATGAAGCCCTGGGTGCAGGTGAGCAGTTCCCCTCTGGGCAAATACAGCCGGATCCCCGAGGTGCCGGATGCCGGGTGGACTGCCTACGAGAGCGTTTTCCAGGATCCGTGCCAGTGGTTCCGTGCCGGCAAGCAGGACATGATCCTGCCGATGATGTATTACCTCCACAAGAACTTTTTCCCGTTCGTGGACAATTGGGTGGCGAACAGCAACGGCAGGCTGGTCGTCCCCGGGCTGGGGGCCTACCGCTTGACGAAAGGGGAGGCGGACTGGTCGTTGAACGATTTGACGGACCAGATCGACTACAGCCGCTATTACGGGGGGGCGGGATGCGCTTTCTTCCGTGCCGGCAACATCCTTTCCAACGAAAAAGGGATATACGACGAATTGAAAAAACATTATTATCTTTATCCGGCCCAGCTGCCGCCCCTGAAATGGCTGGACGACTCCGTGCCCCGTGCCCCCCGGGAAATCAGGGTGGAGCGCAAGGGGGACGAGCTGCGGCTGAGCTGGGACAAACCGGCCGCCGAAACGCGGGACTTGACCTATACGGTTTATTGCACGACGAAAGACACCCTGGACCTCGGGGATCCGAAAAACATCCTGGCCACATGCTGCCACGGCAACGAATTGTTCATCACCGTGCCGGAAGGGCAGGAGGCGGGCTATACGTTTGCCGTCACCTCTTCCACCCGTTACCACATCGAAAGCCTCCCTTCCCGGGAAACCTTCTATTATTTGTCCGACTTCGTGAAATGAAGCTCCGGGCGGCTCTGCCGTTTGCCCGGGCACTCCCGGCATGAATGGCTGCGGCCGTTCGAGGGAACGGATGCGTCCTTTTCCCGGAAAGGATGCAACCTTTTTTGTGGGAGGTCGTAATCCTTGGCAGCCATCATTTGGAAACCGTTGCTTGCGCAAATGTTAAATTTGTTTGTTTTTTGTTGTGATATGTCATTTCCTTTTCGTACATTTGTCAAAAATCATTATAAAGCGGGAAAAACGCATGGCTTGTTTATGATGATTTGTTTGAATGAATCAATCAAGAGTATTAACTAAAAGTAGTGAATTTATGAAAGAAAGGTTACTAATGCTATTGGCATGCTTTTTCCTGAGTGTGGGGATAGTATGCGCCCAGACATCCACTGTCTCGGGCATAGTGGTTTCGGAAGATGACAACGAGCCGATTATCGGGGCTTCTGTCCTCGTGAAAGGTACCACCATCGGGACGGTCACCGGCATGGACGGGCAGTATCGCATCGAGGGTGTCCCCGCCGGTGCGAAAACGTTGGTCATATCGTATGTGGGCATGAAAACGCATGAAATGCCGATAAAGTCCGGTATGCAGAAAGTCGTTTTGCACAGCAATTCCGAGATGATTGACGAGGTGGTTGTCGTGGCTTACGGCACGCAGAAGAAATCCTCTTTCACCGGAGCTGCTTCCACCTTGGGCTCGCAGTCGATCGAGAAGCGCGCCATCACCAACGTCACGGCTGCCTTGGAAGGAAACGCTTCCGGCGTGCAGGTGACAGCCGCCACCGGACAGCCGGGCGAGTCTTCTTCGGTGCGTATCCGCGGCTTCGGGTCGGTCAATGCTTCCAACGCCCCCTTGTATGTGGTGGACGGTACTATATATAATGGTAGCATAGGCGATATCAACCCCGCCGACATCGAGTCCATGACTGTCTTGAAAGATGCCGCTTCCACCTCCTTGTATGGTTCAAGCGCCGGCAACGGTGTCATCTTGATCACGACGAAGAAAGGCAAGGGGACCGGTGGCACGGGCGTCAGCCTGACTATCAACCAAGGTTGGTCGAAACGGGCATACAACGATTATAAAAAGGTGGGGATTTATGACTACTACCCGTTGCAGTGGGAAATGTTGAAGAACTCTTACATCTCCTCCGGCAAGGATGCCGCGACGGCTGCCTCTCTGGCTTCTGCCGAGATAGGGGGGGGTATTAAAGTATAATCCTTTCGCCGGCGTGGCTGACGACGCCATCGTCGGGACGGACGGCAGGTTGTCCTCCGCCGCCCAGGCGTTGAAGTGGGGAGACGATCTGGACTGGGAAGACGCCGCCTTCAAGACAGGCTACCGCCAGGAATACAACCTGAGCTATGACACGAAAACGGAAAAGAGCGACACATATGCGTCCATCGGGTATTTGAAGGACGACGGTTACATGATCAAGACCGACTTTGAACGTTATTCCGGCCGCTTGAATTACAACGTGTACCCTGCCAAATGGTTCAAGACGGGTTTGAACCTGGGCTTCACCCGCACGGAGTCCAACTATTCGACTTCGACGCAGAGCAACACGTCTTCATATAGCAACTTGACTCGTTTCATCCGTACGATGGCTCCCATTTATCCTGTCCACAAGCATGATTTGGAGACGGGCGCTTATCTGGATGCCAAAGGCAACGTTACGACCAACCCCGCCGACTATGTCTATGACTATGAGGGGACGCGCCTGTCGAACAACGGGCGTGACGCGGTGGCGGAGACCATGTTGAACCATCGTGAGTTGGTGCGTGCCAACCAGACGGGGCATACCTACCTCACTTTGACCCCGATCGAAGGATTGAACCTTACGGTCAATTACTCCATCAACAACATCGATTACCGCGCCAAGGTGTATGAAAATCCTTACGTGGGCGACGGTACGGCGGGCCCGGGACGTTTGAACCAGACATCCACCCGCGCGTTGACGCAGACGTTCAACCAGTTGATCACTTATAACAAATCCATAGGCAACCACAACTTCGACGTGTTGCTGGGACATGAGAACTATTCCTATAAATACGAGTACCTGTACGGCATGAAGACGCAGGAAACCGTAGCAGACATGTACGAGTTCGGCAATTTCGTGAACATCAGTTCGCTTAGCTCATATACTGACCAATACAAGAAGGAAGGTTATTTCGCCCGTGTAAACTATGACTATGGCCATAAATACTATGCGTCCCTTTCCTACCGCCACGACGGTTCCTCCCGTTTCTCGAAAGACAACCGCTGGGGTAACTTCTGGTCGTTCGGCGCAAGCTGGAGAATCAGCGAAGAGGAGTTCATGAAGGACCTGTACTGGGTGGACAACTTGAAGCTGCGCGCTTCTTACGGCGAGACAGGTAACGATGCCATCCTGGACAGCGACGGCTATCAAGACTATTATCCTTACCAGACCCTCTACGGACTGGGATACAAGAACGGAATGGAAGCCGGCGCTTACTTCACGATGATTGCCAATTCCAACTTGAAGTGGGAAACGCAGGTCTCCACCGACGTGGCCCTTGAGTTCGGCTTGTTCGACCGGTTGACGGGTTCTGTCGAATACTTCAAGAAAGACTCCAAGGACTTGCTGTTCGACGTTTCCCAGCCGGGGTCGGTCGGCGTGACCTCCATCATACAGAATATCGGAAAGGTTTCCAACTCCGGCGTAGAAATCGATTTGGATTACAGGGCGTTCAAGAACAAGGACTGGAGCGTGTCTTTCGGCATCAATGCCACTTTCGTGAAGAACAAGATCACGAACTTGCCCGCCACGATGAAAGAGAACGGGTATGTCAACGGCTCCAAGAAGTGGATGGAAGGCCGGTCCATTTATGATTTCTGGCTTCGCCAGTGGTACGGCGTGGATCCCCAGACGGGCGATGGCTTGTATGTCCCGGACGACAGCAAGTACAACGAAGGAAACATCGGCTCGGCGGAAGGCAACATCACGCAGAAACAGTACGACGCATACAAGAAGACGGTGGTGAACGTGGACGGCAAGGAATTGACCAACTCTTATTCTTATGCCAAATATGACTACAGCGGTTCGTCCATCCCGAAAGTGTACGGCGGCTTCAATATCAAGGCCAGCTACAAGGGCTTCGACCTGGCGGCTGTGTTCTCTTACCAGCTGGGCGGGAAACTTTTGGATACCAATTACGCCAAAATGATGGACATAGGCGAATACGGTTACGCGCAAAGCCCGGACTTGCTGAACGCGTGGAAACAGGCAGGCGATATCACGGATGTGCCCCGCGTGGACAACAATGCGGCCCATTCGACCAACATCGGCCAGAGCTATTCGACCCGTTGGCTTACCAGCTCGAACTATCTAAACCTCAGGTCGATTACCTTGGGATATCAGCTGCCGAAATCATGGTTGGGCAGAGTGATGCTTAAGAGCGCGCGCCTGAACCTGACGATGGAGAACCTGTTCATGCTGAAGGCACGTCAGGGATTGAACCCGATGGCAAACTTCTCCGGCATCACTTACAACGAGTACATGCCGTCTCGTAACATTACATTAGGACTTAACGTTTCATTCTAAAAATTCGACGATTATGAGATTGATTAAAAATATGACTTTAGGATTGGCGGCGATTGGGATGGTGTCCCTCTCCGGTTGCGCCAGCGATTACCTGGATACTGCCCCGTCTACGGCTGTGGGGGAAACGACGATCAACAGCTCGTTGGAGAACCTTTACATCGCTTTGAATGGGATTCACAAGGAGATGGTCTCGCAGGAAACAGGATACCAGTGCCTCGGCGGCGAGCCTGGTTTCATGATGAGCCGTGACACCGAAGCCGACGACATCAACTGGCAGACCAACGCATGGATGAAGGCGGCTTATTTGGGATGGCAGTGCAACATGAACGAATCGAGCGGGTATAACTATAAGTTCTGGCAAATCTATTATCAATGGATTCTGAACGCCAACAAGATCCTGGTGGGGCTGGAGAGCGCCCCCATGACCGACCAGGCCTTGTACAACCAGATCAAGGGGGAGGCGTTGTGCATCCGCGCTTGGGCCCATTTCAATTTGGTGCAGCTCTATGCCCAGCGTTATGAGGCGGGCAAGGAGAACACGCAGGACGGTATCCCTTACCGTGTCAACCCCGTTGCCGAAGAGCTGGCTCGCAGTTCGGTTGAAGAGGTGTACGCCAAAATCAATGCGGACCTCGACGAGGCTTGCACGCTGTTGGCGGGTATCCAGGTGAATGACGTCAACCACTATAGCGAAATGGTGGCGTGGGGCTTGAAGTCCCGTGTGGCATTGGCCAAGCAAGATTATAACAACGCGGCGGATTATGCGGCGAAGTCCATCGCGCTGGCAGAAGCGGAAGGGCGCAAACTGATGTCGGGCGACCAGCTGAATTGCGGATTCGCCGATATCACTTCGGACACGCAGGAAGCCATGTACGCTGCCATGACCCCGGACGACAAGACCGTCTATTTTTATTCTTTCTATGCGTACATGTCCTGGAACTTCAATTCCAGTTCCGTCCGGCAGGGCGTGAAGTGCATCAATGCGGAAACTTACGAAACGATGTCCCAGACGGACTTGCGCCGCGCTTGGTGGGATCCGACCGGGGAAGCGGAAGTCCCTGCGGCAAGTTATGCCAAGAATGTCTACCAGAACCGCAAGTTCACTGCCCGTTCCACGGCCAATGCCGTGGGCGACGTCGCCTTCATGCGCTTGGCGGAAATATACCTGAACCAGGCGGAAGCCCTGGCCCGCGCGGGAAAATATGCCGAGGCGCAGGATGTGTTCACCCGTTTCCAAGTGACCCGCGACCCCTCTTATGTGTCCAAGGGGAATACGGGCGATGCGCTCGCCGAGGAAATCATGAACAGCCGCCGCGTGGAACTGTGGGGCGAAGGTTTCCGTTTCTATGACTTGAAACGCCTGCATTTGCCCATCAAGCGAGGCTCCAATTTCAAGATCGCTTTCTGTACCTTCCTCGAGAAGGACAAGGACGCGCAGGGTTGGGTATGGGAAATCCCGAAAATGGAGACGGACTTTAACTCGCTTTGCACGAAGAACTATTAAACAATATTCTTTATACAATGTTTAACCTTTAAGAGGAGGTGGACGGGCTTTTGTAAGTCCTCCACCTTTTTTTGTATATGCTTGGCTGCCTGCGCCCCATCTTTCTCGTCCGTCCGTTCCGTCCGTCCTGCCCGAATTCCCCTTTTTCGGGTAGATAGACCAAAATTTTCATGCGGCTTCCCTTGTGAACAAAATGTAAGCTCTTCCGCTTTGCTACTGCCGTATCGGAGGCATTTGGTGTTACAATAATGTTACAATCATGTTTAATTAAAAGAATATGGAAAGAATTTAACAAAATTAGTATCCGTCGAATAGTATAATTATAGTGAATTGTAGTTATAATTATCTTGTATAGTTTGCATAGTCTTTTAGTAGTAAAAGGTCTGTGATTTGCTTTCAAAATGACATGATAAATGCAAATAATAACTTTTTGCGAAAAAATATGTCATAAAATTTGACCATTATAAAAATAATGTTTTATATTTGCGGTGAGAAAAGTTTATAATATTGAAGCAAAATTTATCATATAGCGGTTTCAGAGTAAACAATATTTAAGTATATGAAGCTTTAATGGATATTGTGGAAGGCCGGGCAGGACGAAAGCCCGATGCCGGACAAAAGGGAAAGAAAACATAACTAACATGTACCTTGCAAGGTCTGAGGGTATTGAGCGCAATAGCACTGCTCCTTGTTTGGGTACTAATATTAATTAAATTATGTCTATGGATAAGGTTGGCTTATTAATGGTCTGCGTAGCATCCAGCATTGGTTTGGCTACAGCACAGACTAAAAAGGTGACAGGGCAGGTTATTTCTGCTGAGGACAATCAGCCGGTAATCGGTGCGGCGGTTGTAGTGAAAGGTACGACAATCGGTACAATCACGGACTTCGACGGTAATTTCACGTTGGACGTTCCGAGCGACGCGAAGAGCGTGATGGTATCTTACGTAGGTTTGAAAGGACAAGAAGTTCCTATCACTGCCCAGATGAACATCAAATTGGAATCCGATTCTCAATCTTTGGATGAAGTGGTTGTGACGGCCATGGGTATTTCCCGTGAAAAGAAATCATTGGGTTATGCCATTCAGGAAGTGGGTTCCGAAGAATTGACCAAAGCCGGCCAAATCAGTGTCACGGGCGCTTTGTCCGGCAAGGTGGCTGGCGTGCAGATTAACCAGTTCGGCGGCAGCGTCGGTGCGTCTTCCCGTATCTCTGTCCGCGGTAACTCCTCTTTGTCGAACGACCAGCAGCCGTTGATCGTGCTGGATGGTGTGCCTATCTCCAACGACACGCAGCGTTCCGGTGATAACACATACAATGGCGTGGACTACGGTTCAGGCTTGAACGACATCAACCCGGAGGACATCGAATCCATGACCGTGCTGAAAGGTGGTTCCGCCGCCCTTTACGGTATGCGTGCCGGTAACGGCGTCATCTTGATCACGACCAAGTCGGGAAAGAAAGGAAACGGCGTGAAGGTGTCCTATGACGGAAACTTCACCATCGACCGCATCTCTACCGTCCCGAAATTGCAGAACTCTTACGGACAAGGTAACAACGGTGACGAATGGCACTGGCAGCACAACCGTCCGGACTTGACCTATCAGGAATATGCCGAGCAATACGGTTTCAACTGGGTGGACGGTTCAAGCGGTATCAATGACTTCTACGACGAGTCCTGGGGACCTCGCCTGGATGTGGGCTTGAACTTGGTTCAGTACGACAGCAACGGGGAGAAGGCGCCTTGGGTATCCCGTCCCAACAACATCAAGGATTTCTTCCAGACGGGTTACTCCATGAACCATACCATCTCTTTGACTGCGAACTCCGAAAAGTCGAACACGCGTGCCTCCGTCTCTTACCGCGACCAGAAAGGTACGGTGCCCAACACGGACCAGAAGAGATATTCCGCCCAGTTGAACTCGTTCTTCAAGTTTAACAACTACATCTCTTACGATTTGAGCGCAAATTACACGAGAACGCAGAGCGACAACTTGATAGCGCAGGGTTATGGAGGAAACAACCCCATCAACTCTTTGTTCGCTTGGTCCGGCCGTCAGATCAACATGAAGACATTGAAGGAGAATTGGGACCAGAAGGATGCCAATGGCAACTTTACCTATTACAACTGGAATACCAATTACCACATGAACCCGTATTTCAATGTATATGAAAACACGAACAGCTACCAGCGTGACCGTATCTTCGGCAAGACTTCCTTGTACTACCAGCCGTTCGAGTTCTTGAAGTTTGAGGGCCGTGCCGGCGTGGACTACTACAATTCCAATTCAATGGAAAAGCACTATATCGACAGGTCTGATTGGACAAATGGCGGTTTCACCCGAATCAATACTTCCAACACCGAGCTGAACTTGGACTTCATCGCCAGCTTCAACAAGACTTTCGGAGACTTCAACATCACGGCGATGGCGGGTGCCAACTACCGTGACGTGTCTTGGGAAGATTCGAGAATCGGTGCGACGGCGTTGACTATCCCGGGCGTTTACACGATTACCAACAAGGACGGGGCGGCATATAATTATATGGACCACTCGCATCGTCGTTCCAACTCTGTTTATGGCAATGCTTCCATCGGCTGGAAGAACCAGTTGTATTTGGACTTGAGCGCCCGTAACGACTGGGATTCGACCATCAATGATGCCTTCTTCTATCCGTCGGCAAGTGCCAGCTGGATTGTGACGGAGTCTTTGCCTGCCTTGAAGGGCGACGGCAGCGCGCTTTCATTCTGGAAATTGCGCGCGGGCTGGGCGGAAATCGGTAGCGCTACTTCCCCGTACCGCAACCGCGCTTATTACTATGCCGCGACGGATGCGTTCAACGGGGTCGCACAGATATACAAGAGCACGACTTACCCGAACCCGGACTTGAAGCCGGAAAGCATCAGGACTTGGGAAATCGGTTCCGAATTCGGTTTCTTGCATGACCGTTTGCACGTGGACTTGGCTTACTACCACAAGACGACTACCGACCAGATCTTGAACGTCACCATTCCTTATTCGAGCGGTTACCGTTCCTTGTTGATCAATGCCGGTAAGATAGAGAACAAGGGTGTTGAATTGCAGGTTAGGGGCGACATCCTCGAAAGCAAGAACGGCTTGAACTGGAGTTCCACTTTGAACTTCTCCAAGGACAGGAGCAAAGTCATAGAATTGTATCCCGGATTGACAAAATATGGAATGGGCTGGACATGGGGTATCGCTACCCAAGCCATCGAAGGCGAAAAATGGGGCGAATTGGTCGGTACCGGCTTCGACCGTGTGGATGAAGAGGATGTGAAGAATGGTTTGGCTACAGCCGACCAAATCGGTGCGGTCAAAGTCAACTCCAACGGTTTGTTGAAGAGCAAGAGCGCGCAGCGGATTGGTAACGTCACGCCGGACTTCATGATGAACTGGCGCCATGACTTCAACATCAAGAACTGGGGATTCGGCTTCTTGTTGGACTTGAGGGTAGGCGGCGACATCTGGTCGCAGACCATGTCCCACTCGTACTCTGCCGGTGTTGCCAACGTGACAGCCGAGAACGGCATCCGCGAACGCGACATCGTAGGCGGTGTGGACGTGTTGCAGAATGAAAGGGTCGTGATGCAGGACGAAAGCGGGAAATGGGTGACCAACACCATCAAGACGGACGCTTACTCCTGGTTCAAGACCGATGTCAGCGAATATTACGTGTTCGACGGCTCATTCTTGAAATTGCGTGAAGCATACGTCTCTTACACCTTCCCGAAAGATTTGATTGCCAAGACGCGTTATATCAGCAACGCTTCCGTCTCCTTGATTGGTACGAACTTATGGTTGATGTGGGTGCATAGTTCAAACAAGATGCGTTTGGATCCTGAAACAGGTGGTGTATCCAGCGATAGCCGTGGTGTCGGTTTCGAACAGGGTGCCGTTCCATCTTCCCGTAGCTTCGGTTTGAAACTTAACTTGACATTTTAATCATTAAAACAAGCAGAAATCATGATGAAAAATATAGTAAAGAAATCAGCATTCGCCTCATTGCTATTTACTTTGGCGCTTGGAGGCTGTACCAGTGATTTTGAAGAAATCAACACCGACCCGGATGCACTCCCAAAGGGCGAACCGAGCAACATCTTGGGTTATTCCATCCAGTCAAAAGGGTCTGTCGAGGGTGATTATGACGCTACGGAAAAGTGGGCGGGTTACCAAGTGAATATCCAGTACATGGATAACTACAACTACATTCCGACGAACAACACATACGGCAACAAGTTTAGCAACTGCTACAACGGCATCGAGTTGATGAATGACATCTTGTCCAGCACGGAAACGTCGGCCGACCAGTTGAAGAACATCCGCTGGGTGGCACGTATCTGGAGCCAGTATCTGTGGTTGACTACGGTGGACGAGTTCGGTGACATTCCTTTCACGGAAGCCAACAAGGTTTCGGAAGGCATCTTGAAACCGAAGTATGACCGCCAGGCGGACATTTATCCTGCTATCTTGAACTCGTTGAAGGCCATTGCCGATGAAATGTCTGCCGGCTTGGGCGACGATAATTTGGGGAACGGCGACTTCTTGTTCAAAGGCGATGTCGCAAAATGGAGGAAATTCTGTAATTCACTCCGCCTGCGCGCGGCGATGCGCATCGTGAACGTCGCTCCCGACTTGGCGAAGAGCAACATCGAAGAAATAGCCCAGGACTTGAGCAAATATCCGATTTTGGACAGCAGCGAGGACAACGCCTATTTGTACTGGCAAGGCTCGAAGCCGTACAACGAACCTTGGTATGACAATTCCTTGTCACGTGACGACTACGGAATGAGCAATATCTTTGTTGCCCACCTGACCAAGATGGAAGATCCCCGCTGCGCTTCCATCATGAAGCCGGCCGAGGCGGACGGTCAGTACAGAGGGTATGAAAACGGGGCGTTGTCCGCTCCCGCCAACCTGAAAACCGTCTCGCGTGTGGGCGCACTCTATCGTGACGTGGCTGATGGTTTCACTCCGTTCTTGAAGTCTTGCGAGAACTACTTCATCTTGGCAGAAGCTGCCTTGCGCGGTTGGAACGTGGGCATCTCCGCAAAGGACGCATACGAAAAGGCTGTGCGCCTCTCGATGGATGACAACGAGATCTCTTCTGAGGAAGCGGACAAATACTTGGCGGGCAAAGGCAAGTTCGACAATACGTTGGAACGCATCTACATGGAAGAATGGGTTGCCTTGTTCAAGGAAGACAGAGAGGCATGGTCGTTGTACCGCCGTACCGGTTTCCCGAAGGAAATCCAGACATCAGGCGAGTATCCGGGCAAGTTCTGTATTTTCGGTGACGAGCACAACGACGTTCCGTTCCGTATGCCTTATCCGGACAACGAGTATGTTTACAATAAAGAGAACCTTGAAGCTGTCACTGCCAATATTGTGGACAACACCTGGGGCGAAAAGATGTGGTGGGATACCCGTACCGGTGTGAAATAATTAATTTTCCATCAAATATTTTATGTGTTTTTTCTGACACTTAAATCCTCTTGGGGATGCAGACAAACGTGAGTTTGTAGCATCCCCTTTTTTTTGCGTTGGCTTATCTGTCAAGCAGCTTATGTATCAAAAAGCTGGCGTTCATGTTTCGGGCAATGCCTTCCCGCAGCTTGTATGAGAAAGAAAGTTCGTCGTCCACGATGTCGGCTTCGAAGCAATAATTCTTGACTTCGCCCGGGAACTCGCTTTCCAGCGAGCCTAAAATCAAGTCGTGCGTGGCGATGATGCCGCAAGCCCCGTCCCTGACGAACCGCTTCAGCAGCTCCATCGAGCCTTTTTGTTTATCGACGGAGTTGGTCCCTTTTAGGATCTCGTCCAATATGATGAACAATTCCTCCCCCTGTCCCATCCGGTCGATGATCATCTTGATTCGTTTCAATTCGGCAAAGAAATACGATTCGTTGCTTGCCAAGGAGTCCGAAGTCCGCAGGCTGGTTACCAAATGGGCGGGGTAGACGGACAGTTGCTTCGCATATGCCGGCAATCCCATGCAAGCCAAAAGGTAGTTGCACCCTACGGTACGCAGGTAAGTGCTTTTCCCCGCCATGTTGGCTCCCGTGATGATCAAGAAATAAGGACTGCGTGGCATGTCGATGCCATTCCTTACGCATGCGTTCCTGCCGAGCAACGGATGACCCAAGGCTTCCCCTTTCATGCTGAAATAGGAATCGGCTATGGAGGGGTAGGTGTAGTCCGGGTGGTTGAATGCGAACTGCCCCAAAGAAAAGTACGCGTCCAATTCCGCCAAGGCATCCAGCCATCGGAGCATCTCCTTGCCATGGCGGCGTTTCCATCTTTCCAAGGCGATGGCATGGCGGGTGTCCCTCATGGTTAAAATGTTCAGGCAGGTGCCCATGGCGCTGAATCGTTGGTTCAGCGCGCCGATATGCCCGGACAGCTCCTTTAACGCTTCAGAAGCAGAGCCGGGAGGTTCGAAGAATGCCTTTTGAAGTTGCCGCAACCTGTCACTCCTGAATTGGCATGTCTCCACATAAGAAATGAGGTGGGCGTAAGAAGAGAACAGATGGTCCAGCCGGTCTGCTTCGTGCCATGATTTCTGGATGCCTTTGCTGTTCCAATAAGTGATTAACAAGGCAAGGGCGAAGTAAATGCCGAGGCTGCTTTCGGGAAGGAGATGGAAATATACCGAGACCAGCAGGAGCACCCACACCGATGGAACCAGCCAGATGAGAAACTTCCAAACCGGGGATTGGAGCCTGTCGTCGGTCTCGTTTGGCAGGCTTGCGGACTTCCCGTCATCCGACTGCCCCTTGTTTTGCTTGCCAGTCATGTAGAAGTGCTGGAACATTTCCGGATCGGATGAAAGTTCCCGTACGGCTTCCTGCCGGTACAGGATTTCCTCTTTCTTGTCAGCCGGCTGCTTCATCCACCGGATTAATTTCTGCCTGCCCCGTCCGGTCACTGTCCGGTTGATGGCCTGGAAAAGAGAATGGTCGCCGAACAAGTCCAGATCCAAGGAAAAGGAATGCGACGGGTCTTTCTCCTCGTCGGCCCCGTCGAATGCGGAGTAGTCGTTGTCCAGCCCTTTTAACTCGTTTTGGTTCAATTCGATGAGTATTTCAATCGAATGCCTTTTGCCGAACAGCTTGTTGTGATAAACCATCAAGCCGATGAACGGCAGGGAAAACAGCAGGGCCACGATGGCGTAACCGGTGCTTTCCAAAGGTGAAAAGCAGAGAACGCAACCTGCGGCGACTACTATCGCCAGTCGTAAGGAGCCGACCCAATGAATGCGTTTTTTCACTACCGCCGATTCATTTGAGAGCACTTTTATTCTCTCTTTATAATACGTATATAAATCATCCATATTTTTTGCATAAAAAAAGGACGTGCCAAACGGCTTTGACACGTCCTCTTTGCGTTTATTCGTTATGTTACAATCAGTTCTGGTCTTTCAGGATGACATCGTGCGCACCCCCTTCCACGATGGAAGTAGATGAGACCAGCGTGATTTTCGCGCTTTTCTGCAACTGCTCGATCGTGATGGAGCCGCAGCTGCACATGGTCGCCTTGATTTTCCCCAGGGTCACGGCCAGGTTGTCTTTCATCTTGCCGGCATAAGGGACATAGCTGTCCACGCCTTCCTCGAACTTCAAAGCCTCGCTGCCTCCCATGTCGTAGCGTTGCCAGTTCTTCGCCCTGTTGGAACCTTCGCCCCAGTACTCTTTCACGAAATTGTTGCCAATCTTCAGTTTCTTGGTAGGGGATTCGTCGAAGCGGGCAAAGTAACGGCCCATCATCAAGAAGTCTGCGCCCATCGCCAATGCCAGGACCATGTGGTAATCATGCACCAGGCCTCCGTCGCTGCAGATAGGGACGTAGACACCTGTTTTTTGGAAGTAAGCGTCGCGTGCCCTTGCCACGTCAATCAAGGCGGTGGCTTGTCCGCGGCCTATGCCTTTCTGTTCGCGCGTGATGCAGATGGAACCGCCTCCGATTCCCACCTTGAC
>CALBYC010000233.1 GCA_937890135.1 uncultured Parabacteroides sp. | reverse complement strand
CTAAAGGCTTGCCAAACCTTCTCACGGTTCGCTTGATGTTTTTCATGGTGTCGTTCTTGAACATGTCCACATCGATGTCTTCCTTTTCAAAAACCTTCAGCCCTTGCCAGACGCCCTCCACGCATGCAGCCGTCCATCCCTCGCTGAACGGTACGGGTATACCGTAGTGAGGATAAAACGGACTGAGTTTCACAAGGCTGTCCTTGGCATGGCTTGTCACGTCTGTTATAACGGCACCGGGATACTTCTTTAAGATGTTCTCCGGCTTTTTACGTTTAGATTCAATGATTATCATATTTCGTAAATAGTCAATATTTTCATTGTTGATGATTCAGAATATTGAAAATAAATGTTTTACCAGCAAGCTAAAAACCGTAGCTATTCCAAAGCTCAGCAATGTCCCAGCCAATACATATTCCGTCTTTGCTGTATCTGTTTCTTTAAAGCGGAGTAAAGATTTTGCCGTAACAATAAACCCCACAGCTTCATATTGTCCTATTAGAACAAAGACCATTGTAAGTATCCTTTCCAAATTACCTATCAATGCCCCGGCATTTGTTATACTTTGGCAAGACTCTGCATCTCCAATTTTGTACTTTTCCAAAATTAACTTGACGAGGATGTTAGTCGGCTTTAAGCAACATAGAATTGCAAATGCAAATATCAGAAAAATTTCAAGATTTCACTCATAATTTACTCAGATTTAGTGATTGATAATTGGTGATTTCATCTTTCAAATCTTCCCCTGAATCTGACAACTATCTTCTATATGCTTACTATTTCCATGCACTATACTGTTTTAACTAACAAAAACACAGACTTCCCTTATTATTTTATTGATTATATTCTTGGAACTATGTAACTTTGCCTAAAAATAACATCCATGAAAAAATTATATACAAGCATTCTTATTCTATTGTCCATTTCCTTTTTCGCTTGCCAGCCGTCTCCCAAACAAAACAAAGGTACTGTCGAAGCAAGTGAAAGCAGTCACATGAAATTGGATTATGCTAAAGGATTTGAGGTTCGCAATTTAGCAAATGGTATTCGGTTGATAGACATTCATGACCCGCAAAACGAACATGCAGAAGTATATCAGTTTGCTCTTGTCCCGTCCAATGCAAATTCATCGGATGTCCCGGCGGGATACACTCCGCTCCGAGTACCCGTCAAAAAAGCCATCTGCATGACATCGCTGCAGGTTTCCAACTTCATAAAGCTGAACGCATATGACTATATCGCAGGGACAACCAGCGCCCGGCACATGTTCAATCCTGAAATAAAAAAACGTATCAAAGAGGGGAAAATCATCAAAATCGGGATAGAAGGGAACTTCGACAATGAGGATATCATCGCTGCAAACCCAAATGTGATTCTGATTTCTCCTTTCAAACGAGGTGGCTACGAAGCATTAAAAGATGTAGGAATCCCATTGATACCCCATTTAGGATATAAAGAGATGACCCCGTTAGGTCAAGCTGAATGGATAAAGCTTGTGGGGTTACTTATTGGTCAAGAAGAATTAGCAGAACAGACATTCGGGGAAATAGCGAATAAATATAATGAGCTGAAGCAAATGGTGGCTAATGCGGACAAACGCCCGACCGTATTCAGTGGAGAAATACACGGGGGAAATTGGTATGCCGTAGGGGGGAAAAGCTTTCTTGCCCAATTGATAGAAGATGCGGGTGCTGATTATTTCCTCAAAGAGGATGAACATTCCGGTGGTATTAATTTGGACTTTGAAACGGTATATAGCCAGGCGGCCGATGCTGATTATTGGCGTATTGTCAACAGCTACCAGGGGATTTTCACATACAACGCTTTAAAAGATGAAGATGCCCGTTATGCCGACTTCAAAGCGTTTAAGAATAAGAAAGCCATTTACTGCAACATGCGGACAAAACCTTTTTATGAAAGCATGCCCGTAGAGCCTGAGCTGGTCTTGGCCGACTTAATCAAGATATTTTATCCTGATTTACTTCCCGATTATCAACCCCATTATTATGAGCTGCTACACTAAACCGGCAAAAACCCGTCAATATGCATCATCACTTTAAACTCCACATCCTGCTGATCATAGCAGCCATTGTGCTATTATTCAGCTTGAATCTTCTATTAGGTTCGGTGCAAATTCCTTTCCGTTCAGTTTGGAACATACTGATGGGAAATGGAAACGAATCGATAATATGGCATAACATCATCTGGAAGTCTCGCATACCACAAACCGTAACAGCGATGATGGCCGGAGCAGGATTGGCTGTGAGCGGACTTCAAATGCAAACCGTTTTCCATAATCCACTTGCCGGCCCCTCCGTATTGGGTATTAGTTCCGGGGCAAGTATGGGAGTAGCGTTCGTAATTCTCCTCTCCGGAAGTTTGGGAGGGGTAGCACTCAGTAGAATCGGGATTATCGGAAACGTGGCACTTACGTTAGCCGCCATCATTGGTTCATTTTCCATCATGGCAATCATTGTCTACGTTTCACAAAAAGTAAAAGGGAACGTCACACTGCTGATTATAGGAGTAATGATTGGTTATGTTTCCAATGCTATTATTGGTGTATTAAAGTTTTTCAGCCTGGAAGAAGATATTCGGGCTTATGTCATCTGGGGATTAGGAAGTTTCTCGCGTGTGACCGGAG
Organism: uncultured Parabacteroides sp.; assembly: GCA_937890135.1. Classification (GTDB taxonomy): domain Bacteria; phylum Bacteroidota; class Bacteroidia; order Bacteroidales; family Tannerellaceae; genus Parabacteroides. The sequence goes on along the minus strand of CALBYC010000233.1, from coordinate 1,653 downwards.
AACAAATGTATCTGTTCATCATCTTGATGTCCATCCTCCTGCCCCTCTCCTTTCTTTTAGTAAAAACACTGAACCTGCTACTTTTAGGAGAGTCCTATGCTCGCAATTTAGGGCTTAACATTCGCCAAGCAAGACTATTGGTCATCAGTAGTGCGGGTATTCTTACTGCGGTTGTCACCGCTTATTGCGGGCCTATCGTATTCTTAGGATTAGCAGTGCCCCACCTATGCAGAGGATTGTTCCATACATCCGACCATCGAATCCTTATGCCTTCGTCATTGCTGGTTGGAGCAGCATTAGCTTTGTTATGTAACTTGATAGCCCGATTACCAGGATTTGAAGGCGCATTGCCTATTAATTCTGTGACAGCTCTAATCGGAGCACCCGTGGTCGTATCAGTCTTATTTAATAAACGGAAGGGGGAAATACAAGAATGAAACAGAAAACAATTATCCAATTAGAAAACCTTACTACCGGATACAGAGGGAAACATAAGGCACGAATCATCGCAAATGCCGTAAACGCATCTCTTTACAGCGGACAATTAACTTGCCTATTAGGGGTCAACGGGGCGGGAAAATCAACCCTGCTCCGTACATTATCAGCTTTACAACCTGCTTTATCCGGGAGCATCTATATCCAAAACAAGTTGCTATCAGAGTATACTGACAAACAATTGGCTCAAATAATCAGTGTCGTATTGACTGAACGTTTCGACCTCCGCAATATGTCCGTTGCTGAATTAACTGGAATGGGAAGGAGCCCCTATACCGGTTTTTTGGGAAAATTAGGCAAAGAAGATTTGATAATTGTAGATGAAAGCTTGCAACTGGTAGGGATAGAAAGTCTAAAAAGGAGGATGGTTCACACCCTCAGCGATGGAGAAAGACAAAAGGTCATGATTGCTAAAGCTTTAGCACAACAAACCCCCATCATTTTTTTAGATGAGCCTACTGCTTTCCTCGATTATCCAAGCAAAGTTGAAATCATGCAGCTTCTTCACACGCTGGCTCACGACTATGGGAAAACTGTTTTTCTTTCCACGCATGACCTTGAGTTGGCATTACAAATAGCAGACAAATTATGGCTGATGGATAAGGAATGCGGATTACAAATAGGCATACCGGAAGATTTATCGATAAATGGTAGCTTGGAAAAGTTTTTCAGTAATAAGGGGATAACTTTCGATTACCAATCGGGACTGTTCAAGGTAATTACCCCCGATATATCCAAAAGAATCCATTTAAGCGGGGAAAAAGCCCCCTATTATATGGTAAAAAAAGCACTATCCCGGAATGGAATCCTCGCAGACATCAATGAGGAATCGAGCGACTCGATTTGCTGTGAGCCCTCCTCATATACTTATGTCTCTTCAACCGGGGAAAAAACCACATTAAATAACATAGAAGCATTATTGGGAGCAATCATGGATGAAATGAATCCGCATCCATGCGATAAGGTATAGAACCATCTTCATGAATCAACAGCAAAGTCAAAGAGTACCGAGGATAAGCTTTCCGGCAGACCGAATAAGCTTTTTCCAGCAACAAATGGAAAAAACGGTTCTTTTCTTCCCCTGTCAGAATATCCCATAAAGAACGGGCCAGCACCAATTCTTCTATTTTTTCCCTTACCTCTGAAGAACACCCTGAT
>CALBYC010000232.1 GCA_937890135.1 uncultured Parabacteroides sp. | reverse complement strand
ATTACGAAACCGTTTTCATTTTGACTCCCGTTTTGTCTGATGCACAGATGAAGGAAGCGGTAGACAAGTTCACTGGCATCTTGAAAGAACAAGGTGCGGAAATCGTGAATGAAGAAAATTGGGGATTGCGCAAGTTGGCTTATCCTATCCAGAAAAAATCTACTGGTTTCTATCAGCTGATCGAGTTCAAGGCAAATCCGGAAACAATCGCTACATTGGAAGTAAACTTCCGCCGTGACGAACGCGTGATTCGATTCTTGACTTTCCGTCAGGATAAATACGCAGCTGAATATGCAGCAAAGAGAAGAAATTTGAAATCATCAAAAGAAACAGTTAAGGAGAATTAATTATGGCAGCAACTCAATCAGAAATCAGATATTTGACTCCGCCTTCAGTAGACGTTAAGAAGAAAAAGTATTGCCGTTTCAAGAAGAACGGCATCAAGTATATCGATTATAAAGATCCGGAATTCTTGAAGAAGTTCTTGAACGAACAGGGCAAGATTTTGCCACGTCGTATCACAGGCACATCTTTGAAGTTCCAGCGTCGCGTGGCACAAGCTGTGAAGCGTGCACGTCACTTGGCGTTGCTTCCTTTCGTGACAGATTTGATGAAATAATAAATTAAGAGGAGACAGAATATGGAAGTTATTTTGAAAGAAGACGTAATCAATTTAGGTTACAAAGACGACATCGTGACTGTTAAGGCTGGTTACGGTCGTAACTTTCTAATCCCCACGGGTAAGGCAGTTATCGCATCAGAATCTGCTAAGAAAGTATTGGCTGAAAACTTAAAGCAACGCGCTCACAAATTGGCCAAAATCAAAGCCGATGCAGAAGAATTGGCTGCTAAGTTGGCAGGCGTGAACTTGACAATCGGTGCAAAAACCAGCTCTACAGGAACTATTTTCGGTTCCGTTAACAATATCCAAATTGCTGAAGAGTTGGCTAAATTAGGTTTTGATGTGGATCGTAAGATGATTTTCATCAAAGATGCTGTCAAGGAAGTAGGCAATTACAAAGCTACGGTAAAATTGCATAAAGAAGTTGCAGTTGAAATCCCTTTCACTGTAGTTTCTGAGTAATCGAAAGAATACGGGAAAGAAAAAAGAGGGTAACGCATGTTCGTTATCCTCTTTTTTTGTATCTTTAGCGCAGAAAACTATTAATATCTTTTATCATGAATGGAATGCTAAGAATTGGAGCGATATGTGGTTCCATTTTGGTAATGGGGCTTATATCATGCCAAAACAAAAAAAACGAAATAGCCATAAACCTGCAAAATGACTCCGTGGCTATTTTGAACATCAATCGCTCATCTAAGTTTTTGCTTTTGCCTATCCAAGAAGATGCACCTGAAAGCAAAGTTTGTATCATGACAGGCATTTCGGAAAACGCAGAAATGGATGTCCGCATCGCACAAGATCGCATCGATTACTATGTGCCAATGTCCATGCCGGCATCGTCCTCTCAGAAAATAGCTGTTCGCATACGAAGCGGGCAAGCGCGGCAATTGCAGATGGACAGCATGAAACTATCAAACACTTTCGATGTTTCGAATAGAGAGAAATACCGCCCGTTGTACCATCATACTCCTTTGTATGGATGGATGAACGACCCTAATGGGATGGTATATAAAGATGGTGAATACCATTTGTTTTATCAATACAACCCATACGGCTCGATGTGGGGGAATATGCACTGGGGGCACTCGGTAAGCCGTGATTTGGTGAATTGGGAGCACCTTCCGGTAGCTATCGAACGTGATTCGATGGGACATATTTTTTCTGGAAGCTCTATCGTGGATTTCAACAATAGTGCGGGCTTTGGCAAAGGGGCCATCATTTCATTCTATACATCCGCCAGCGGAAATGGCCAAGTACAGTGTATGGCATATAGTACGGATAACGGAAGGACTTTCACTAAATATGACAAGAATCCAGTACTGAAACCTATAGATGGCATTAAGGATTTTCGTGATCCGAAAGTTTTATGGTATGAGCCGGACCAAAAATGGGTCATGCTGGTTTCCGCTTTCAAAGAGATGCGCTTTTATTCGTCTACAGACTTGAAAGAATGGACATTCATGAGTGCATTCGGTGACGGCTATGGTGTCAAGCCGAGTATGTTTGAATGTCCGGACTTTTTCCAACTGCCTGTTGATGGAGACGTGGACCATAAGAAATGGGCATTGATAGTGAATGTCAATCCGGGTTGCATCTTTGGAGGTTCTGCCACCCAATACTTTGTGGGAGATTTTGACGGCAAGCAATTCACATGTGATACCAAGCCTGAGGTAGTGAAATGGTTGGATTGGGGTAAAGACCATTATGCCACAGTGACATTCTCTAATACAGGAAATCGAGTAATAG
>CALBYC010000231.1 GCA_937890135.1 uncultured Parabacteroides sp. | reverse complement strand
TTTGGAAATGCTTGGGAAAATAGGACTCAGAAAGAGATAGTCCAAATCCGGGTATTTCCCCAATTCCGATATGGAATGGCACGAACGGCTGACCGTCCCTTTGAAAGACGGCAGCGGCTCGGGGTTTCTTCGGTTAAGATGAATTCCTCCCAAAACGAACTCCTCCGCCAAATCAAAACAATCGTGTAATACCATCCGGGGATAGAACTCCGAATCTATTTTACCCAACAGCTCCTTCAAAGAGGCTCGGCCTGCATGAGGTTTTCTCAAATGCAAACGCTCCAATCCAGAGTGAAAAATTTATCCTATCCGCTTCTTCAGGGAAGAAGTCAGGCAAAGTAATAACTATCAACCTTTTCATCCACACGTTATTTTGTGAAGTTTACGAGGGTCAAACAAATGATTCACGGGACCATGCCCATGTCCGGCTTGCACATCCGCTCCAGCAGCAATGGCTCGCCCTATATACTCCTCGGCATGGGCAATCGCTTCATGCAAATCCAGTCCCAACGCCAATCCCGCCGTGATAGCCGCTGACAAGGTACATCCCGTCCCATGCGTGTTGGAAGTCTCTATTTTTTTCTTGCGGAAAAAAGAAGGCTGCTTCCCATTCCTTACATAAAACAAATCATCCGAATCTTCCCCGTCCCAATGCCCCCCTTTCAATAATACTGCATTCAAATGCTTTTCCTCTACCAATCTCATGGCCATTTCCTCACCGTTCGACTTGTCGATATCCCTCCCGAGGATGCATTCTGCTTCCGGAATATTAGGAGTGACCAGAGTCGCCCTTGGCAAAAGCTCATTAACCACCAATTCCATGGCATCCTCTTTTAACAGGACAGAGCCGCTGGTCGCAACCATGACAGGATCCACCACCACCCATTCAGGTTGGTACTTGTCTACCGCCTCAATGACCAAACGAACGGTTTCCCTGTCATTCAACATGCCCGTCTTCACCGCATCAATAGTAAAATCGGAAAAAACAGCATCCAATTGCTCTTCCAATACTTTCGGGTCAACTGCCTGGACGGCCCGCACACTCATCGTGTTTTGAGCTGTGACAGCAGTGATAACTGTCATTCCATACACCCCCCAAGCAGAAAAGGTTTTCAAATCTGCCTGGATTCCGGCGCCTCCGCAACTGTCCGAGCCGGCTATGGAAAGTGCTGTCGGATACCTTTTCATTGTTTGTTTTTATCAATTTGCTCCTGGACAATCGCATCCACGACCGCTACGGTCGTCAAGTTCAAGATATCCCGGGTAGAACTTTCCACATCGGTAAAGTGAATCGGCTTGTTCAATCCCATCTGGATCGGGCCTATCGACTCAACATACCCCATTTCAAGCATCAGTTTATAGGCACTATTCGCCGAACTCAAGTTAGGGAATACCAAAGTATTCACATCTTTACCTTTCAATATGTTGAACGGATACATATCATCACGTAACTTCTTATCAAGAGCGAAATTCACCTGCATTTCACCATCCACCAAGATTTCCGGATGATTCGCATGAAGGTATTCGATTGCGTCATGCACTTTCTGAGGACTGCCTTGCTTGTCCGCACCAAAATTAGAATATGACAACATCGCCATAACGGGTTCATGCGCGAAGAATTTGACCGCATCGTGAGTCAAACGAGCAATGTCAATCAACACCTCGGTGGAAGGATGACGGTTAATCAATGTGTCAGACATGAAGAAAGTCCCCTTTTTCCCGGAAATAATGTGCATCGCCCCGAAATGCTTGTAGGAAGGACGAATGCCGATAATCTGCTCAGCCAACTTCGTAATCTCGGAGTAACGGCTGTAAATGCCCGTGATGAAAGCATCGGCATCCCCCGTTTCCACCATCATCATGCCAAAGGCGTTACGGTCAAACATGATTTCACATGCTTCAGAATAGGTGACGCCTTCGCGTTCTCTTTTCTTCGACAAGATACGAGCATAACGATGGCGCCGGTCCGTCTCTGCATCCGAACGCATGTTGATAATCTCAATCCCTTCCAAATTGATATTTTCCTCTCCTGCCAATTTATGCAGATAATCCCAATTGCCTAACAAGACAGGTTGGCATACACCTTCGGCTTTCGCTTCCGAGGCCGCTTTCAACATATTGATATGGTTGGCTTCGGCAAAAACGACACGTTTGGGATTCGCTTTCGCCATATCGGTAAAGGAACGCAACAGCTTATTGTCATATCCCATCATTTCTTTCAAATGATTGGCATATCCATCCCAATCCGTAATGGTATGGCGAGCCACACCCGATTCAATCGCCGCTTTTGCCACAGCGCAAGAGACACGAGTCAACAAACGTGGGTCCAAAGCCTTAGGCAAAATATAAGCCCTTCCGAAGGTCGTACGTTTCAGCATATAAGCCGCATTGACCACATCCGGCACCGGTTCTTTGGCCAAACGGGCAATCGCATAAACGGCAGCCAGCTTCATTTTCTCATTGATAGCCTTGGCATGCGTGTCCAATGCGCCTCTGAAAATATAAGGGAAACCCAATACATTATTTATTTGGTTAGGATAATCCGAACGTCCGGTCGCAAAAATGATATCATCGCGGGATTCCATCGCATCGGCGTAGGAAATCTCAGGATTCGGATTGGCCAACGCAAATACAATCGGATTAGGATTCATCGAGCGTACCATCTCCTTTGTCAAAACATTCGCAACTGAAAGTCCCAAAAACACATCTGCACCAGCCACAGCCTCCTGCAACGTATTGACATCGGCAGAAGTTGCAAATTCTTTCTTTTGTTCATTCAAATCGGTACGACGAATAGAAATAACTCCTTTGCTGTCACACATGATGATATTCTCTTTACGAGCACCCAACATCACATACAACTTCGTACAAGAGATAGAAGCGGCTCCGGCGCCATTGACCACAATTTTAATGTCTTCTATCTTCTTGCCAGCCACTTCCAAAGCATTCAGCAAACCTGCACCAGAAATGATGGCAGTCCCATGTTGGTCGTCGTGCATGACAGGAATATCCAGTTCTTGTTTCAAACGAGTTTCAATCTCAAAGCATTGGGGGGCTTTGATATCTTCCAAATTAATGCCACCAAAGGT
>CALBYC010000230.1 GCA_937890135.1 uncultured Parabacteroides sp. | reverse complement strand
ATTTAAACACTTCTTGCCGATAAGTCCCCCTGCAAAAAAATAGTCCCCACCGACTTGTCTGATTGCAATCCCCACGGCCGCGAGTATTATACCATATATCTCAATTGGTCCAAAAGCAGAGGGACTTCTTCTATTTCCACGCCGGCTCTTTCCAGATCGGGCAGATCCTGCTTGAATTGGGCATAGAAAGAATCCCAGTTGCCGTTTTCCTTCTGGAGAGCCAATTTGTAATAAACCAATGTTTGCCGTGCATTCTGCAAGACCCATTCGGTATGCCCTGCGTTCAAATAATCCTGCATGCAAGGGTCATCAGCCAAAATCTTCTTATAATAGTTGCGAGCTTGGTCATATTTCCCTGTCAAGAACGAACACCAGGCAATCGGACGCCAAGCCTTATGGCTTTTCGCATCCAAATAATCGACCTTGTAATAATACTTTAATGCCTCGCTATAGTTCTTTAATTCCAAATGGCAATGCCCGATGCTTATTTGGATTGACAAGTTGTCCGGACAAAGCACTTCATAACGATGATAGTATTCCAAGGCTTTCTCTGGACGCTTCAATAATTTATAACATGCCGCGATCCTCCGTATCACCCATTTGCTATTGGGGTTTAACAAATCGGCGTGAAGATAATCTTGCAATGCTCCTTGAATGTTTCCGCTCATCTGTTTGCAATAACCCAATTTCTGGTAAAGCATGTCATTTTCAGAATCTTGCTCCAACAAACGTTCGAAAACGACCGAAGCGTCCGTAAAATAATTCTTCTGCAAATAAGATTCAGCTATAATCCTCAAGCTTTCCGGATCCGACAGATACGGTTTCAGTATAGGCAGATTGTGAAAGTCCAGCCCATAATTGAAAATGTCATCAAAATCCAGGTGTGACGGATAAAGCTTATGGAATCGATACAAGTCTTGTACATAAGAACCTGCCAACTCCACGAAATCCGGCTGTTCCCAAGGCTCCTCTCCAACGTTCTGGCGAAGCATTTCGATTGACCTCTCGTCCATCTGCCCTATCATCATTTCACGTACCTGCGTCGGGAAATTGGCTATGCTGAAAAAGAATGAGTACCTGTCGGAATCACACATCTTGGATATTTGTGTCATCAAGTTTATCTTGTCCAGCTGCTTCGGGTCGTCAAACTTCTCTTCCAACGAGGAATATTCCAAAGAGAACGGCATGAACCAATTGTCCAAATCCTTGAAAAAGGGATAATCCTTCAAATGGATGAAAGCCGAATGGAGCACGTCCGCTCCGTCTTTTTGCATTTCATTAAATTCCATCAGCTTCTTGTTGATTTCCGCGTCGCTCTCCGCGAAAGCATTCTTCCATTCCGGATTCATCTCATCCCCCAACTTATCCGGTGTCAAGTCATCTATATTTATCTTTTTCGCCAAAGAAGAGTTCAGCTTCATCATGTCGGGGATAATCTCATCCTGGAGTTTACGGGTAATCTTTTCCGTTTCCCTTGCAATGATGAACTTAAGCGTTATAGCCCTTAGGTCTTTCGTCAAGGAAGGGCGGATTTCCGCAATTGCTTGCAGCCGGTCTTGTAATTGCGGATAAAGGCAAGTCCTCTTCCTGTATTTGTACAGAATCACAAGGATGGCTACCCAAGCGCGCGAAGATATCTCGGGATCCGGACTGGCAGCCGCATCGAACAGCAAGTTCATCTTTCCCATATCAAAGAATTCTTCCAGGCCCAGCAACAAGGCCGACACAATCTGGCACGGGACAAAAGCCGGAAGCATTTTGTCTTGGAGGAAAGCTTTCAAGTCGAAAATCTCCTCTGCCGACAAGAAACCGGAGACCCATATCTTATAAAACAAGCGATGCCGTATGGCAGTCACATGCTTGACCATCGAACTGTCTTGATGTTTTGCTTCTACCAATGCAGCCAAAGATTGGTGAAGAAGATGGAACGACACTTCTTTTTGCGCGTTCAGGATTCGGCGACGGCTATAAAAGCACAAAGGCGATTCTTTGTACAGGAGCTTTCCCCGCAAAGTATCGGCCAATTCATAAACCGACCTTTGTACCGATTCATAAATCTGTTCCTGCATCGGATCTTGCACGCCTTCTATCCGGTAATGCAACATGCATTTATATGTTTCTTGCCGTTCATTCCATTTGTCTTGCAATCCATATTCGTTACATCCCGCCATCAATCCGAAAAGGCCATCAAAGGCCAACTTAAGTTCCTTCCGGTCCAGATGCCCGACGATGCGATCGTATTCTTTATTTATCTCCTGTATATCCATTGCAATCATATATATGTATGCAAACTTACGGAAAATCTCTGGAATAACCTCGAAAAACGGGAAAAATGGCACTAAAAGACTTG
>CALBYC010000229.1 GCA_937890135.1 uncultured Parabacteroides sp. | reverse complement strand
GAATAGATTCTTCATGCACTTTCCTTAATTTTGCACTTGTTGTTGGACTCTACACTCCCCAAAAATACAGGATAAAAATGCAGAAAAACAGATTTTTCAGTTGGTATTACAACAAAGTTTTATATCTTTGCACTCAGAAAAGGCGTTCTGATGATTTAGTAAAAATATGCAGTTTTATGTTGTTAGCTGGTTTCTAAATCGTTACCTTGAATAAAATAGATATAGGTAATCTGTTGATTTTCAACACCAAACAAAATCACCTATATCTTGATGAGTGAAAAGTTATCGGTTTTGTGATGCCACATCGCATAGCCCATGCTTTTAACTCTGTCAGCAAGTATGCGGAGTATTGGAAGCCACGGAATACCAAATCTTCATCTTCGCCCCTCTGACCGATGTATGGCACAGCTTCGGGGCTTATATCCAAATACTCCTGTCCGCCTGTCTTTTTCTGCTTGAAGATGATGCGTGTAAAATTACCCTCCTGTCTGACCTCTGACCAACGCATCTTCTCAATGTCGCTCTTCCGTAAGCCTGTCAGACAGGAAAACAGGAAGGCTCGTTTTAAGACTGGGAAACGACATTCGCCCTCTGCCATTGCTCTGACCTCTTCTATTGTAAGGTAAACACGTTCCTTTTCTTCCGTCTTGAAGCCCTCAACACCACGCAGAGGATTGTGCGGTATTATTCTATCCTCAAAGGCTTGGTTGATACAGGCACGCACCTTATTGAAATAACTGACCTTGCTGTTCTGTGAGAGCGGTTTTAAGTCATAATCCGTTGTTATGTGCTTGCGCTTATCCTTTACTCTTGCCGTGTGGTCAAGGTAGTCTTTGAAACCCTGTACCCATTCGGGTGTTACCTCTCGAAATGTCATATTGGCACGGCAATACCTTTCGAGGTGCTTTAGTGCGCTCCACCAATTGCCCCAATTACCAAGCGACCCCTCTGTGTTATGCCGTTGCTCGCACAGGTGGCGATAGTAATTAAGGAAGTTGGTATCAAGTTTATACTCACTCTCGAAACCGAACTTGCCGTTCTGAACTTCAACCACTCGCTTTGCCTTGATTGCTTCGGCAAGGCGGAGGGTCTGTCTGTTTTTCTCTTTGTCCTTTCTGCTCGTCTCGGGAATGAGATAGAGTTTGAGATACTCATACGTGCGTCTGCCATCAAGATAGATGTCAAGGTACAGGGAGGTGTTCCCCGATGCCATTTTACGCTTTCTTAATCTGATTGGTTCTTTTGCATCTGCCATATAATATTTTTGTTGCTATTTGTTGCTGATGAATTAACGAGCAACAAAATAACAACAAAAATATGACAACGCCAAAGGTAAGGCTGCAAAAACGGAGCTATGAAGTAATATTCGCTACATATATGATAATCAGAGTGGTTGTTTGCAGTCTTTACCCTGCCTTTACCCTATACTTCACTTCCCAAAAAAACGCTTCATTTTCCGACGCAAAAATGGGAGAATATGTTTCCCAAGACCTGGTCTGTTGTGACTTCACCAACGATGTTAGAGAGGTGAAAAATGCATTCGCGTAAATCCTGAGAGATGAAGTCGCCTGAGAGATTGTTTTCCAAGCCATCTTGTACCCTGTGGATAGAATCCAGTGCATGGTTCAAAGCCTCAAAGTGGCGGACATTGCTTACAATGATATCACCTTGTTGTGTCGGTGTAATCTGAGTAGCCTCTGTTAGTTTCCGTTGGAGCTCTTCGACGTTTTTGCCCTCTTTTGCTGAAATATAGATAATAGGCATATTCGTTGGGATTAGATGCTTCAAGTCCAATTGGGTTTCTATTAAATCAACCTTGTTGAGTACAATGATAAGTTGCTTGTTTTTGCATCTATGGAATATGTCATTGCCGATTTCTTTGATTTGTTGCAAGGCATCCACGGCATCTATCATCCATAGTACGATGGAAGATTGTTCTATCTTTTGGAAAGTTCGTTCTATGCCTAAGTTCTCGATTGCATCGGTTGTGTTACGTATACCAGCGGTGTCGATGAAGCGGAACAGCTGTCCTTTTATCAACGTCGTGTCTTCTATCACATCGCGTGTGGTTCCGTGGATGGCGCTCACGATGGCTTTGTCTTCGTTCAATAACCGATTGAGTAAAGTGGATTTGCCGGCATTCGTTTTCCCGATAATGGCTACTGGAATACCATTTTTTATGGCATTTCCGGCTTTGAAAGAATGGGCAAGATGTAACATGGCATTTTCTATCTGTGATGCCAATTTTTTCAGTTCGCTTCTATCTGCGAACTCCAGTTCCTCATGGTCGGCAAAGTCCAATTCTAATTCCATGAGAGAAGTTATTTCCAACAATTGCTTGCGCAGGTTTTTCAACTCCTTGCTGAAACCTCCTTTCATTTGGTTCATGGCAAGTCGATGTTGCCCTTCCGACGTTGATGCAATCAAATCTGCTACAGCTTCCGCTTGGCTTAAGTCCATTTTCCCATTCATGAAAGCCCTCTGTGTGAATTCTCCCGGTCGGGCCATCCTGCACCCATGTGCAAGCAATAATTCTAAAATACGTTGTTGAATGTACAGCGAGCCATGGCATGTCAGTTCGACCGTGTCTTCCCCGGTAAAAGAATGAGGGGAGCGGAAAAGTGCTGCCACAACATCATCCACTGTTTCTTTGCCGTGGATGATTGCTCCATATGATAATGTGTATGCTTTCTGGCATGATAAATCTTTTCCTTTTTTATGTGGATGGAATAATTTGCTGCAAATAGCGATAGATTCCTTTCCGGAAACTCGTATGACTGCCACTCCGCCAATGCCTGGGGCGGTAGAAATTGCACAAATAGTATCGTTTGTCATGAAATAATCTGATTGAATGTCTTTGCAGAACCAGCATGGCAGATGCCGCATCAATCCTGCCGGCTCAGTATATATTGTTTTATTTCTTCTTCTTGCTTAGGGTGAAACCATTCGATTCCTTTGTCTCTTTTGAACCAAGTCATCTGTTTCCGTGCATAGACTCTGCTGTTTCGCTTTATTTTCTCAATGGCGGCATTAAGAGGCCATTCTCCATTAAAATAGGAAAAAAGCTCTTTGTAGCCCACAGTGTTCAGAGAATTGTACTGGTGGTAAGGATACACCCGTTTTGCTTCTTCTACCAATCCGTCCGTAATCATTTGGTCAACACGCTGGTTTATGCGGTCGTATAATTCTTCCCTTTCACGTGTGAGCCCTACTTGTATGATTTTGAATGGACGCTCTTTTTGTTTCTTGGTCCGGAAAAATGAATAAGGCAAGCCGGTCTGCCTACATATTTCGATGGCATGAATGACTCGCTTGTAATTATTTAAATCGACTTCTTCATAATGCAGGGGGTCTTTATTTTTTAGTTCTTCCACAAAAGGAGCTAACCCTTTTTTTTCATATTCCTGCCATACGGTCTCCCTGATTTCGGGATGGACGGAGGGTATATCATCAATTCCTTTAGTCACGGCATCTATATACATCATGCTTCCTCCTGTCATCAAGATGGAATCGTGGGTGAGAAACAGCTTTTTGCATAAGGCCATCACATCTTGTTCGAATTGGCTGGCACTGTAATAATCCGGCAACTCCAAAGTCCCTACAAAATAGTGGATGATTCTTTCTCGCTGCTGGACTGTAGGAGCCGCAGTCCCGATAGTCAAATCCTTATATAATTGCCGTGAATCGGCAGATAGGATAGGGGAACCCATCCATTCGGCCAGTTTGAGGCTTAATTCGGTTTTCCCTACCCCCGTGGGTCCTAACAATACGATTAAAGTCTTCATTCAAATCAATAACGATTGTCATCGTAAGGGTTGTCAATCATCGAATCGCCTAAGCCTTCAAAGCCGTCTTTATCCAGCTCGTCCATGTCAAATTCGGTATCGCCATAGAAGTCCTCCCCATAATCAGTCGAATTGTTTTGCTGGGCCTCAAAGGTATCCAATGGCATGATTTGCAGAGGCGCTTCTCCTTTAGACTTGGTGCAAATGCCCTTTTCCAAATCTTTGTTAGGGATGATTTCACGAAGCTCCATAAAGAAAGCGCGTTCGGTCATATAGTCAAAGACAAACATAAGTTTTTGGTGCTCGTCAAACAGTAATTCATTGAGGCGTGTACTGTCCATGACATAATTGTCCACGTCGGAAGAAGTGTCCATCTCAACCAATGTGATTTCCGTACGCTTGCTCCAATCATCATCGCAAATAAAGAAAGATGTCATTTGGTCTTTTGTGTAATGGACGGAATCCAAAATGACATTTTGCAATTCAAGGAAAGTGGCTTCTGAGCTGATTTGAATTTCTCTTTTGAAATCATCCACTTCGTCCGATAAAATTAAAAATCTATATACCATAGTTCATTACTATTTATGGCTCAAAAGTAATAAAAAATATTGAGCGTAGAGTAAATAAGCAAGTACAATTATAAAAAAACCGTTAATCGCAGAAAATATCTTTTCAGAAAAAATGCAACGGGAAATTTGCATTATTTAAAAGAAACGAATGCTTTTCCGCATGGCAAAACCATAATTATGGAAGCAAGCCGTAAGGCTTGAAAACAAAAAACGATTATTGGCCAAAGCTTAAATCCGTCATGAACGTTCATGCCGTTTGCTTTTCCATCTTACGGACTCTGGTGAAAATACATTCATTCTATTAATCCGAAATGGACGAGAGCTTGACGAATGCCGTCTTCGTCAACGGAAGCAGTCACATAATCTGCAGCTGCTTTAACTTCATCGGCAGCGTTACCCATAGCCACTCCAATCGCCACGTGCCTTAGCATGGATATGTCATTTCCTCCGTCTCCAAAGGCCATCGTGTCGCCAATATTTATCCCATAGTGTTGAATGACATGATCTATCCCGACCGCCTTGCTGCTTCCTTTGGGGACTACGTCTGCGAAATAAGGATTCCAGCGCGTGGCATCGCAATGAGGCAGATGCTCCATGATCCGCTGTTCTTGGTCTGCTGTGAAGAATGCGATTAGTTGATATATTGGCTTATCTGCGATGGCCTCCAATGCGCCGAAATCTGGATTTGTTATATTCAACAGGCTATACACTTTGTCCACCGCCTCATTCCTGAAATTCATCAAAATGGAATCTTCCATCACGCAAGAAACCGGAAATGCTTCTTCCTTTTGGTATTCCAACATAGAATGGATATCTTCGGATTCTATCGGGTGTTTATACAACACTTCTCCATCTGACGTGACGCAATAGCCTCCATTCAAAGAGATATAACCGTCTATTTTCATGTCTGCCAAGTTATTAATCCATAATGGATGACGCCCCGTGGCAATAAACACCTTCACTCCTTTTTTTCTCAGCTCTTGGATGGCATCTACCGATGACTGGGAAACAACATGTGTGTTGAAGCTGACCAACGTTCCATCGATATCAAAAAAAGCCGCTTTTATCATGACGCAATTCGTATTATTTCGCAAAAGTACGATATTTCCATGGTGTTGGGATAGGTACTCTTTGTTAATTTACTTAAAAGCCCCGAATAAGGATGGCTATTTGCCCATTCCTTGATACCTTTGCCGGCTGAAAGAATAAGCAAAAAATAGATACGATGAAAAGAGCGATTCTCATATGTTCCGTTGTTTTATTGTGTTCATCATACATCTGGGCACAAAATCCTTTGATTTCACCTACTCCTCAACAATGTACCACTGGCGAGAGGGTCTATTCCCTTCCGGAATCTTTCCTTATCAATGGATTAAATGAAACGGATTCGACAAATCGTTCCATTGCTGAAAATTTACTTCCACCAAAAAGCAAAGGCAAGAAATACTGGAGATTATCTATCGGTGAGCGGGGAGACAGGTCTGTCCGGAAGGTGGCCAACAAAATCCCCAAGAAAGCGGAAGGTTATTATCTTCGCGTCAAAGACGAAGAGATTGTGGTGGCAGGAAATGACGAACGCGGCACCCTGTATGGTTTACATACGCTCCAACAAATACTAAAGCAAAAGGAGATTCCATCCATAGAAATAACAGATTATCCTGACGTTCCCTTACGAGGAATCGTGGAAGGTTATTATGGCACTCCAATGGATTTCCCAACCCATCTTCGGATGTTGAAGTATTATGGAATGAATAAGATGAATGTCTATCTTTACGGACCCAAAGACGACCCCTATCATAGTTCTCCCAACTGGAGAAAGCCTTATCCGCCGAAAGAGGCGGGGGAAATCAGGGAAATGGCCCGCATTGCCAAGATCAACGGGATTGATTTTGTCTGGGCCATTCATCCCGGAAAAGACATCCGGTGGAACGAAGCGGACAGGGATTCTGTCATCCAAAAGTTCGAGTCCATGTACCAATTGGGTGTACGGGCGTTCGCCGTCTTTTTCGATGACATTAGTGGAGAGGGCGCTAAAGCAGACAAGCAGGTGGAATTGCTGAACTATATCGATGACCATTTCGTCAAAGCAAAGAAAGACGTCAAACCTCTGATCATGTGTCCGACAGTATACAACAAAAGTTGGTCTGACCCTAAAAGTTCATACCTGAGCACTTTAGGAGAAAAGTTGAACCAAGACATATCCATCATGTGGACGGGCAATTCCGTAATCTGCAACATCCAACCGGAAGACATGGACTGGATCAACGTACGAATCAAGAGAAAGGCATTTGTTTGGTGGAACTATCCTGTAAATGACTATGTGACGGATCATCTGTTGCTTGGGCCGGTCTATGGGAATAGCAAAGAGATAGCAGACAAACTTTCCGGTTTCGTGTCCAACCCGATGGAACAGGCCGAAGCTTCCAAAATAGCCATCTACAGCATTGCCGATTATACATGGAACATGAAGGCTTTTGACAGTGACAAATCATGGAACAATTCCATCAAAGAGCTATTGTCTACTAATGCGGATGCCTTGCGGTTGTTTGCCGAACACAATGCGGACACCGGCCCGAACGCTCATCTCTTTTCGAGAGAAGAGTCCGTTCGTATCAAGCCTGCCATGGATGACTTCTTGAATAACGCCTTGGACAATGCCGTATCCTTTAAAGAAGGAGCTGTCCTTAATGAATTTGAAAACATCATCGTTGCAGCGGATATTTTAATGGCAGACCAAGAGAACCCTTATTTAAGGGATGAACTAATGGACTGGTATCCGCAATTCAAACTTTTAGGAGAAATGGGGGTTGAGGTCATGAATTTGTACAAGGCTTGGCAAGATCAATATCAAGACGGTTTCCTGAAAAGTTATCGTCACTTGCGCGCCTTGCAATACCTTTCCTACAAATATGATCAAGAGATCAATGCCAACGCATCCCAACCGGGAATCAAAACAGGCTCGAAAGTCTTGCGCCCTTTTGTGGACAAGCTTTTCTTTCATTTGGTAAACGAGTACAACCATCGGTTTGGAGCAAATCTGGCCACGACTCTCAACTATTCCCATTTCAGATTAGAAAGTGATGTGGCACAGTTGAAAAATTTAGCAGTAACGCTACGTAATGAAAACAAGATTTCCGTTTCGGCCTTAAACGAAGTGCTCAAATGGAATGAAAACGGAAGCATGACGCTCGCTTTGGGAAAAGCCGTTCCTGCCGTTGAGTTCCGGATAGATTTGGGAAAGACCGACTTGGGCTGGCTTAAACTGGAAATGCAGGATGAGAACGATAGCTGGGAAACGGTAGGGCTTACTCAGGTCTGGTCGACCGTCTACCGTTCCAAGCCAAACGACGTGAAAGTGAAGGCGATTCGTCTAAGCAACATTTCCGGCAAGTTGCAAGAATGTTACTTAAAGACCTGTTATTTGCTGATAAAAAAATAACAAGGCCATGGTGGAATCGAAGGACAGTTTCTCTCCCGGGGTATGCCTGAAGCAACAATATGATGCCCTTAAAATGGAATATGACTATGAAAGGGAAACAAACTTCAGTTTAACAGAATGGAGGGATGTTGAAAAAAAAATACAACAAGGCGTTTGCTGGTTTCCACTATCTGTCGGAAGGAATTACTACAATTCACTTAACCAATATGTGATCGAGTTAGACCGTACGGAACGACAAGAAATAGACCATAGTTTTGAATATGGCAAATCAGTCCGTTTCTTCACGGTCAGTGATTCCGGAACACCTAAGTGCTTTCTTTTTCCGTCGACCGTCTGCTATGTGCAAGAGAACCGGATGGTCGTGACGTTACCGTCTGTCTCTGAATACATGCAGATAAGTAACGCAAGGAATTTGGGCGTTTTGATCGGTTTTGATGAGACGAGCTACAAGATGATGTTCGCAGCCTTGAGGGAAGTATCGACTGCTAAGGGGAATCGTTTGGCGGAATTGCGGGATATCTTCTTAGGCAATCAGCCAACGCAAAAGCAGGAGTTGTTCCCGATGAGATTCCCCTGGTTGAACACTTCACAAGAAAGAGCCATCAACAAGGTGTTGGAAGCCAAAGAGGTCGAAATCGTACATGGCCCTCCCGGAACAGGGAAAACGACAACTTTGGTAGAAGCTATCTATGAGGCATTGCACCGGGAAAACCAAGTTTTGGTTTGTGCTCAGAGCAACATGGCTGTCGATTGGATTTCAGAAAAGTTGGTAGACCGGGGTGTGCCCGTATTGCGTATTGGCAATCCGACCCGGGTCAATGACAAAATGCTGTCTTTTACCTATGAACAGAAGTTCCAATCTCATCCCGACTATGCCGAGCTTTGGTGCATACGGAAGGCGATACGTGAAATTCTGTCCTATAAGGGCAAGGCGGATAAAAGTGCCTGGAACCGGAACCAGAACCGATTATCGGGCCTTCGTTCACGTGCTACGGAATTGGAGCTTAAGATTCAAAACGAGCTATTCGACGAGGCAAGGGTCGTTGCTTGTACATTAGTGGGAGCAGCGAACAAAGTGATGGCAGGCCGTCATTTCTCTACCCTGTTCATTGATGAAGCGGCGCAAGCTTTGGAAGCTGCATGTTGGATTGCCATCGCACACGCCAATCGTGTTATCTTCGCAGGGGACCACCAACAACTGCCTCCGACCATCAAATGCCCGGAGGCCGCAAAGATGGGGCTGGATAAAACGCTAATGCAAAAAATCGCAGAACGGAAGCCTGAAGTTGTTTCCTTGCTCACCGTCCAATACAGGATGAACCAAGCCATTATGCGCTTTTCATCCGAGTGGTTTTACCAGGGCAAGCTGAAAGCCGCTCCCGAGGTGGAGAATCGGGGGATTTTGGCCTGGGATTCCCCCATCGAATGGGTGGACACGACAGCTTTTGACACATCTGAGAGTTTGTCGTCATACGGTGTCAGCCGTTTGAATATAAAAGAAGCCGAATTGGTGATTTCACAGTTGAAACAGTACATCGGACGCATAGGAACAGAACGAATGTTGGACGAACGCATCGATTTTGGTGTCATATCGCCCTATAAAGCGCAGGTTCACTACCTTCGCAAACTGATTAAATCAGACTCTTTCTTCAGACCTTTCAGAAAGCTTATCACCATCCATACGGTAGACGGTTTCCAGGGGCAAGAAAGGGATGTCGTCATTATCAGTCTCGTTCGGGCGAATGAAAATGGGCAAATAGGCTTCTTGCAAGACTTAAGGCGCATGAATGTTGCAATTACCCGAGCAAAAATGAAACTGGTGATAATAGGGGATGCGGATACCATGGACTGCCATCGTTTTTATAAAGGATTATATGAGTATGTGGCAGAAGCCGGGAAAGTTGTCCGTTTAGACAGTGACAAAGAAAATCAGACATGATATGAAATATAAATTATTGGTTCTCGACTTGGACGGGACTTTGACAAACAGTACAAAGGAAATCACCCCTTATACCAAGGCAACATTGATCAAAGCCCAGCAAAAGGGGTTGCATCTGGCTTTGGCTTCCGGCAGGCCTACCTACGGCATCATGCCGTTGGTCGAAGAATTAGAGATGGATTGTTATGGTGGTTACATTTTATCTTTCAATGGGGGGAAAATCATAGATGCCATGACCAAGAAGGTTCTATTTGAACAGGCTTTGCCGCCGGATGTCATCCCTGTCTTGTACCAACGCTCGAAAGAGGCGGGCGTTGATTTATTGTCCTATAACGGGGAAGATATCATCTCGGAGAATCCGGACAACAAGTATGTTCAATATGAATCGTTCCTGACCAAAATGCCTGTCAAAAAGGTCGAGGACTTTGTGCGGGAAATCCACCAGCCGGCCGACAAATGCTTGGCCGTCGGAGAGCCGGGACTGCTGGTCCCATTGGAGGAAAAACTGCGCCAAGAATTAGGTGCACGTATCAATGTCTATCGTTCCGAGCCGTTTTACTTGGAACTGGTGCCAAAAGGCATTGACAAGGCCAATTCGTTGAAAGTGTTGCGAAGCCGCACCAAGACCAAGCGGGAAGAAACCATTGCCGTCGGCGACGGGTTCAATGACATCTCCATGATCCAATATGCCGGTTTAGGCGTGGCGATGGCTAATGCGCAGCCTCCCGTCAAAGCGCAAGCCGATTTGGTATTACCCTATTCAAATGATGAAGACGGCGTAGCTCGTTTCGTCAGCGAGTTATTGCCCCAACTATAATTTATCCAATCAAATGAACAACAAATATCTGTCTTTCCTAAAAGAGATTCGTTCATTTATACCTGAAGAGCGAATCTACACGGACGAAGTAAGGCGTTTAGCCTGGGGAACTGATGCCGGTTTTTACCGCATGATTCCGGAAATCGTCATTCGCTCCGACTCTGAAAAAGAAATTTCCCGAGTGCTTGCGCTGGCAAAATCCTCACACCTTCCCGTCACATTCAGGGCCGCTGGCACCAGCCTTTCCGGGCAAGCCATCAGCGATTCCATATTAGTCGTGGCTGGCAAGCACTGGGAAAAATATGAAATCTTGGACGAAGGCAAGAAGATTCGCCTGCAGCCGGGCATCGTCGGGCAGCGGGTCAATGAGTTGCTGAAGCCTTACGGGAGAAAATTTGCGCCCGACCCGGCTTCTGTCAAGAGTGCCATGGTGGGGGGCATTGTCATGAACAATGCTTCCGGCATGAACTGCGGTACCCATGCCAACAGCGACAAAATGCTGTTGTCCGCCAAAATCATATTGGCAGATGGGACGATATTAGACACAGGCGACGAGGAAAGCAAAAAGAGATTCGCCCAAGAGAATCCTCATTTCCTGCAACGTGTCGAAGAGCTGCGCGACCAAGTACGCAACAATAAAGAACTGTGTGAACGCATCCGATACAAGTATGCGATAAAGAACGTCACCGGCTTGAACATACTCCCCTTTGTCCGTCAAGACGATCCTTTCGACATCATCACCCATCTGATGGTCGGCTCGGAGGGGACACTTGCATTCCTCGCGGAAGTCACGATGAACACAGAGTACGACTTCCCATGCAAAGCAAGTGCCATGCTCTATTTCAAAGAAATCAAGGAAGCATGTCGGGCGGTGGTGGCAATGAAAAAATTAATAAACCCGGAAGGGCAATGGATCGTCAAAGGCGCGGAACTGCTTGACAAGAAATCATTGGCTTCGGTCAATGACAAGACCGGGGAAAACCTCACGGCAATCCTGGCTGAGACCAAGGCCTCCTCCGCCGAAGAATTGCGATGGAACATCCGGCAGATCGAGAGCTGCCTGCAAGGTTTTGAGACATTCCAGCCCGTCCACTTTACCGACAAACCGGAAGAGTACTCCAAATATTGGGCTATCCGTTCCGGCATTTTCCCCTCGGTGGGCGGAACACGCAAATCGGGAACGACTTGCCTGATTGAAGACGTGGCATTCCACATTGAAGATTTGCCTGAAGCGACCGCGGATTTGCAGGCTTTGATTGCCCGGCACGGATATGAGGACGCTTGCATTTATGGCCATGCCTTGGAGGGCAATTACCATTTCATCATCAATCAGTCCTTCAGTTCCGCAGAAGAAGTCCGCCGGTATGAGAGCCTCATGAATGATGTCAAGGGGTTGGTCGTTGACAAGTATGACGGGTCGCTGAAAGCCGAACATGGTACCGGCAGGAACATGGCTCCCTTTGTCCGTTATGAATGGGGGGACGAGGCCTTTGCCGTCATGAAAGCCGTGAAGGAGCTGTTCGACCCGGATAACCTTTTGAATCCCGGAGTCATATTCAACGACGACCCTGAATGCCATATCAAGAATTTCAAGCCGCTGCCTCTGACCCATCCGCTGATTGACCGGTGCATCGAGTGTGGGTTTTGCGAGGTAAATTGCCTCACTTGCGGCTTTTCTTTGTCCAGCCGCCAGCGGATCGTCATCCGGCGCGAAATAGCACGGCTCAAGCATACGGGGGAAGACAATGCTCGGCTGGAGCAATTAGAGAAAGGGTACCGGTATCTGGGGAATGAGACATGCGCTGGAGACGGGCTCTGCTCTTTGTCTTGCCCGATGCATATCAATACCGGGGACTTGACCCACGTCATCCGGCAACTGTCGTTGCCGAAAGGCAGCCTGGGGTACAGGGCGGGGGATTTCGCCGCCAACCATTTCGCCGGAATCAAAAATGGCCTGAGGCCCGTGTTGACGCTTGCCGACACGGCACATGCCCTGTTAGGTACGACGGCCATGAGTGCGATTACAAAGGAAATGCACTCCTTGTTGCACGTTCCTTTGTGGACTCCTGCCATGCCTAAGGCGTACCGCGTTCCCAAAAACTTGGAAAAGAGCCAGCCCGAGGTCAAGGAGAAAGTGGTTTACTTCCCAAGCTGCATCAACCAAACAATGGGACTGCCGCGCAAGTCGCCCGAAGAGATGGCACTGGTCAATAAGATGGTTTCGCTCCTGAACAAGGCGGGGTATGAAACCATTTTCCCTAAAAACATGGAGAAGCTATGCTGCGGGACCATCTGGGAGAGCAAAGGCATGATGGACATCGCCGACCGCAAATCGAAGGAATTGGAAGATGCGTTGTGGGAAGCCAGCGAAAGGGGGAAATACCCTGTCCTGTGCGACCAAAGCCCCTGCTTGCACCGCATGCGGGAGACCATACAAAAGATGAGGCTGTACGAACCAGCCGAGTTTATCTATTCCTTCTTGCGGAATCGGTTGGATTTTACGCCAACAGATGAACCCATAGCCATCCATATCACCTGTTCGATGAGGAGGATGGGGCTGGCGGACACAATCATACAGCTTGCCCGGCTTTGCGCCAAGGAGGTCTTCGTGCCGGAAGAAGTCGGATGTTGCGGCTTCGCCGGAGACCGCGGCTTCACCCATCCGGAAGTGAACGCGTATGCGCTGCGGAAACTGCGTCCGCAACTGGAGGGAAAAGGCATCCGCATGGGCTATTCCAACAGCCGCACATGCGAAATAGGGCTGACCACAAATTCCGGGATTCCCTATGAATCGATTGTCTACCTCGTGGACAAATGCAGCAAACGGAAAGAACAAGTTTAAACCGCTTCAAGGACGATGTGGGAAAAACATTGCGGTCATTGGATGGAAAGGATGCGACCTCTTTGGCAAAAGGTCGTATCCTTTACGCAAAAAGACCGCATCCTTTCCGTGGTCTACAAGAAATACAATTCTTGTCCGTGCGCATCTTCCATAATCCGTCCATGACGGTAAACCACTTTCCCGTTCACGAATGTCGTGTCGACGGAATGGTGGAATGTCTCCCCTTCGAACGGGGACCAGCCGCATTTTGACAAGATGTTTTCCTTGCTGACCGTCCAGCTCTTTCGCGGATCGACAAGGACCAAGTCCGCATAATACCCCGGCCGGATATAACCGCGGCGGTCAACATGGAACAAGTCAGCCGGCGTATGTGCCATCTTCTCCACCACTTTCTCATAGGTAAAGATGCCTTGCTTGGCCATTTCGAGCATCAGCACCAGCGAATGCTGCACCAACGGTCCGCCCGAAGCAGCCTTCAAACACGAACCCTGCTTCTCGGCCAACAGGTGCGGGGCATGGTCGGTCGCCACGATGTCGATCCTGTCCGCATTGAGCGCGGCCCGCAATGCCTCGCGGTCGGCAAGCGTCTTGATAGACGGGTTCCACTTGATCAAATTGCCTAAGCGTGCATAGTCCCCATCATGGAACCACAAGTGGTGCACGCAAACTTCCCCGGTGATCTTCTTTTGCCGCACGGGCAATGAATTCTCCAGCAATGTAGTCTCTTTTGCCGTGGAAAGATGAAGGATATGCAGGCGCGTCCCCAGGCGGGTGGCCAGTTCAACCGCTTCGGAAGAGGAGGCATAGCAAGCCTCCTCGCTCCTTAT
Source organism: uncultured Parabacteroides sp. (assembly GCA_937890135.1). Taxonomy (GTDB): domain Bacteria; phylum Bacteroidota; class Bacteroidia; order Bacteroidales; family Tannerellaceae; genus Parabacteroides. The sequence continues at coordinate 2,662 of CALBYC010000229.1, read as the reverse complement.
CTTGCTATGGAAGGAAATGTCCAGGTCTTCCCCGTACAACCGGGTATAATAAGCGATGTTCCGCTTGATGATTTCCTCTTTTTCCGCATGTACGGCAATCAGCATGTCGCTTTCACCGAATATGCGCTCCAAAGCCTCTTTCTTGTCCACCAACATGTTGCCGGTAGAAGATCCCAGGAACAGCTTCAGCCCGGGCACACGATGCTTGTCAAGCTTCCGTATTTCCGCCATGTTATCATTCGTCCCCCCGAAAAAGAATGAATAATTGGCGGCGGAAGTCTGTGCTGCCCGGTTGAATTTCCATTCCAAGTTATCCAGGGTGGTGGTCTGAGGCTTTGTGTTAGGCATATCCATGAAAGATGTCACACCTCCCGCCACCGCCGCGCGGCTTTCACTGTAAATGTCGGCTTTGTATGTCAATCCCGGTTCACGGAAATGCACTTGGTCGTCAATGCAGCCCGGCAGCAGCCATTTCCCGGCCGCATCAATGATTTCGGCCTGACTGTCTGGCATATTATTCTGGCCGTTCCCTTCGTATACGGCCGCTATCTTATCTCCCTCAATCAAGACTGCTCCCTCAAAAGAGCGTCCTTCGTTGATGATATGGGCATTTTTAATCCATTTCTTGTTCATTGCAATGCGTTTTATCCATCCAATTAACAAATATACGGAAAATCATTTTGTAAAATGGAAAAATCTTACGAATATTGCATGGAAAGTAGATTCATTCAAGCAATATGAGTACAAACAATACAATGACAGATAAAGAGGAATTTATCCAGCTCCTTCGTTCGACAGAGCGCGAGGGTGTGGATGACGTGATTGAATACTTGGAGACAGAGGGTTTCTTCACCGCCCCGGCTTCTTCCACCAAACATTTATGCACGGAGGGAGGTTTGGTAAAACATTCTTTGAACACCTGCAGGGCTGCGCTTGTCATCTGGGAAAACATGGCAAAGCTTTCTCCGTCTCTCCATCAAGAAGTCAGTCGCGAAAGCGTCATCATCGCAAGCCTTCTGCACGATGTATGCAAAACCGACATTTACCAACGCTCCGTACGGAAAAAGAAAGTATTGGGCGGTTGGGAAGACGTGGAAGGATACAAAGTCTCTTACAAGAACTTTCCGATGGGCCATGGGGAAAAATCCGTCGTCCTGTTGTTGTGCGCCGGCCTTAGCATGTACGACGACGAAATGCTTGCCATCCGGTGGCACATGGGTGCCTGGGGCATCAACTTGAACAGCTTCGAGGACACGAAAAACTATGACGCAGCCAACAAAAAATACCCCTTGGTCAGTATCATCCAAAGCGCGGATTCGCTCGCGGCTAATTTGATAGAGACTACTGCCGAGGACTTAGAAGAGTTATAACATATAAGCAGGAATCAATGAAGAAAATTGCATTAATCACGGGTGCGACAAGCGGCATCGGGGCTGCTTGCGCACGTAAGTTCGCCGAAGGAGGCTATTCCCTTATCTTGACAGGAAGGAATGAAGGCAAACTGGCAGAGATCAAAGATGAATTGGAAAAAGAGGGTACAAAAGTAATCACGCTGGCATTCGATGTCCGCGATGCGAATGCCGCACAAAAGGCAATCGAGTCTCTGGCCGGAGAATGGGAATCCGTCGATGTGCTCATCAATAATGCCGGACTTGCCTTGGGACTGGAAAAGGAATACGAAGGAGACATGAACGACTGGAACACGATGATTGACACCAACATCAAAGGCCTGCTGACGATGACCCGCTTGGTCGTTCCGGGAATGGTGAAGCGCGACTCGGGCCATGTCATCAACATCGGCAGCGTGGCAGGCGATGCGGCATACGCCAATGGCAATGTCTATTGTGCTACAAAAGCGGCCGTTAAGACAATCACGGACGGGTTACGCATCGACGTGGCAGAATCGGCGGTCCGCGTCACCAACATCAAACCGGGATTGGTGGAGACCAACTTCAGCGTCATCCGCTTCCATGGGGATGAATCCCGCGCGGAGAATGTTTACAAAGGCATTGAACCGCTGACCGGCGCTGACATAGCCGATGTGGCATTCTATGCGGCTTCCGCTCCAAAACATGTACAGATTGCCGAAGTCCTGGTGCTGGCGACCCATCAAGGAAGTGGCTCCGTCATTTACAGGAAGCCCCAATGAGGAAAACCGGGCTGCGTCAAAATGGATGTTTTGATGCAGCCCCTTTAAGGCAAGCCTTTTACCAGATTACGTTTTGTTCCTGTAAGCCATTATCATACTTGCAGCTTTAGCTCGTCTTTCATTTTCTCCTTTTCTTCCAAAGCTGGTAGCTGTTGATGATGTTCTGCCACAAGACGTATGAACCAGGAGCTACCGAAGAGACCGGATCCAAATAGGTATATGCCATCCAAATGGCGAGGATCGTATTCTTCTGCCCCAGGGCTTGCCCCGCACTGATGCGGTCGTGATAATGCGTCCCGATGCGCTTCCCCAAAAAGAACTGCAAGCAACACGTAACCAGTCCGGCTAAGGCAATCATGATTTCAACGCCGACCGACACATCGCTGTGAAGCAACGAACGAACGGTCTGAGCCGTAACAATGGCCAAAGAGACCGCCCATAAATAAAATGCTGCATCCTTCAGGCTTAACAACATCCGATGCAGGCGTGGAAGGAACAGGCGAATAAGCCATG
>CALBYC010000228.1 GCA_937890135.1 uncultured Parabacteroides sp. | reverse complement strand
GTTACAAAGTTATTGCTTTATTCTTTTCGCTGACACAGTTTAAATGACGGTCTCGTCTTTTCCGTGGAATGCCCCGGAATGGTGGGATGCCCTTTATCCTGAACGTAATCTGTAAATGACCATTCTACGAGCAGGCACATAAATAAAGCGAAGAGGTAACGTATGGACGCCCTCTTCGCTATTATTGATGTGTCAGGCAAATCTTTCCATTCAACCGATTCAATCTTTACTTTTAATAGAGGAAATGATGCGTTGCTCCTTCTCATCAAAATCCACAACGATTGTGCAACCTTCACTCACTGAAGCTCGGATGATAAGCTCGGCCATTTCATCTTCGATATATTTTTGAATGGCACGGCGTAAAGGACGAGCCCCGAATTGTATGTCGTAACCTTTTGTCGCCACAAAATCTTTTGCCGCATCTGTTATTTCCAATGTGTAGCCTAAATCCGAAACCCGCTTGTACAACCCTTGCAATTCAATGTCAATGATTTTTCGGATTGCGTCTTTGTCCAACTGGTCGAACATGATGATATCATCTATACGATTTAAGAACTCAGGTGCAAATGCCTTGTTCAATGCCTTTTGGATGACACTCCTCGAGAAATTTTTGTCAATCTCTCCACCATTTGCCGATGGGGTGCTGAAACCGACACCTCGGCCAAAATCTTTCAATTGCCGCGTCCCGATGTTGGATGTCATGATAATGATTGTGTTTCTGAAATCAATGCAACGTCCAAAACTGTCAGTCAATCTTCCATCGTCCAATACTTGGAGCAACAAGTTGAATACATCAGGATGAGCCTTTTCGATTTCGTCCAAAAGAACGACTGAATAAGGCTTTCTACGTACTTTTTCCGTCAGCTGCCCACCTTCTTCATAACCCACGTATCCCGGAGGCGCACCCACTAATCTGGAAACAGCAAACTTCTCTAAGTATTCACTCATGTCGATGCGAATCAAAGCATCTGCCGAATCAAATAAATATTCGGCTATTTTTTTCGCCAAATAAGTCTTTCCTACCCCCGTAGGGCCTAAAAACATAAAAGTCCCGATAGGCTTGTTAGGGTCTTTCAGCCCAATTCTGTTACGCTGGATTGCTTTTACGACTTTCATGACAGCCTCGTCCTGTCCAATCACCTTCCCTTTCAGGACATCCGCCATTTCAAGCAAACGTGCGTTTTCAGCCTTGGCTATTCGCTGCACCGGAACGCCAGACATCATTGCCACGACCTCGGCTATTTTATCTTCGCCGACCGTTTCGCGATGCTCTTGCATCTCTTTTTCCCATCTCGACTTGGCCGCTTCTAAGTCCGAGATATACTCTCTTTCCTTGTCCCTAAAGCTTGCTGCCAATTCGAAATTCTGCGACTTGACCGCATCCATTTTTTTACCTTTCGTCTCTTCTATCTTCTGCTCTAACTCCTCGATGCTCTTGGGAACGGTTATATTAGATATATGGACACGCGAGCCGGCCTCGTCTAAAGCATCTATCGCCTTGTCCGGGAAATTCCGGTCGCTTATGTAGCGCTCTGTCAACTTGACACACGCCTTCAGAGCCTCTGGTGTATAATAAACATTGTGATGCTCCTCATACCTGTCTTTGATATTATTCAATATCTGTAATGTCTCTTCCGGTGTTGTAGGGTCAACGATGACTTTCTGGAAACGGCGTTCCAAAGCACCATCCTTCTCGATGTTTTTTCTGTACTCATCCAATGTAGTCGCACCTATACATTGAATTTCACCACGAGCTAAAGCCGGCTTTAACAAGTTGGCTGCATCCATCGAGCCAGAAGCGGAACCCGCCCCCACGATGGTATGGATTTCATCAATAAACAGAATGATGTTTGGATTCTTCTGCAGTTCATTAAGGATTGCCTTGATACGCTCTTCGAACTGGCCACGGTATTTAGTGCCAGCAACGATGGAGGCCATATCCAAGCTTATCACCCGTTTGTCGAAAAGGATACGTGATACTTTTCGTTGAATGATGCGCAAGGCCAAACCCTCTACAATCGCAGATTTACCCACGCCCGGCTCGCCAATCAAGACTGGATTATTTTTCTTTCTTCGGCTCAAGATTTGAGCGACACGCTCAATCTCTTTTTCTCTACCAACAACCGGGTCAAGTCTGTTTTCAGCTGCGGCCCGGGTCATGTCTGTACCAAAATTATCCAACACAGGCGTGTCAGACGATGATTTACCCTGAGACAAGTTTTGGCTGCCCGACGAATGTTGGTTGCCTCTTTGATAGTCATCCTCCTCTTCTTCCTCTTCGTCATCCGTAAATCCGTCTTCTATCTCTTGTTCTTGTAAATCCGAATGGTCTTTTGATTCTCCTTCCCCTTTTTCAGATTTAATCGCTTCAAGCACCATCTCATAAGAAACCCCTGAATCATTCAAGAAACGAGAAGCGATATTTTCTTCTTTCAACAGAGCTAACAATAAGTGTTCTGTACCTATGCAATCATTATGCAGCATTATGCTTTCGGAAATGCTTTCGCGCAATACTTTTTGGGTGCTTTTGCTGACCGTTATCTCTTGAGAGGAATAATCCATGTCGAAAGTGTTTTTTATTTCTTGTTCGATTAGTTTCTTCAACATAAACGGATTGATATGCAAACCTTCCAATATTTGATATGCGCGGCATTTCCCCTCTCGAATAATGCCTAATATCAAATGCTCAGGGCCGATATAGCTGTTTTGCAGTCGTCCTGCTTCTTCACGGCTATATTCGATTACATCCCTTAATTGTTCTGAATAGTTTTCTTTCATCCTTTAAAGTTTAAATTATTTGTAGATAGAGCCTGTTTTTAGTCAGTACATCTACAATAAAAATGTTTACAATTTTAATATCAAAATCTGTGCCATAAATATTTAAAAGGATTTTCGGAAGGTTAAAATACAATATTTCGCCCGCAAGGCTTTTCTATGTGACGAAAAACATTTACTTTAGTGCGTTTTTTCAGAGTTTGTGCTAATTGAGCGCGAAAGGCACGTTGGGGCTTTTTGAAAACAACATGAGTGTAATTAATATATAATTAAATGGTTGATCAAGACAGAATAATTAAGATTAACATCGAAGAAGAAATGAAGACGGCATATATCGACTACTCCATGTCGGTCATTGTCTCTCGTGCCCTTCCGGATATAAGAGATGGTTTCAAGCCTATCCACCGTCGCATACTATATGCCATGGATATGATTGGAAACACATCGGACAAGAAATATCAAAAATCTGCCAATACGGTGGGTGAAGTTTTGGGTAAATATCATCCTCACGGTGACAGTTCTATATATGGTGCATTAGTTCGTATGGCGCAATGGTGGTCTATGCGATATAAATTGATCGACGGGCAAGGTAACTTTGGCTCCATGGACAATGACAGCCCTGCCGCAATGCGTTACACGGAAGCTCGACTTAGCAAATTCGCTGAAGAGATGCTGCAAGACATCGACAAAGACACAGTGGATTTTCAGCCTACATTCGACGATGCAAGGAAGGAGCCTCTCGTATTGCCAACCCGTATCCCCAATCTGTTGGTTAATGGTGCGTCTGGTATTGCTGTCGGAATGGCAACTAACATGCCTACACATAATTTGTCCGAGGTCTTGGACGGATGTGTGGCTTACATTGATTCTAAAGGGGAAATCGATATCCACGGGTTGATGAAATATATCAAAGCTCCCGATTTCCCGACGGGCGCTACTATTTATGGATATGACGGGGTGACGGAGGCTTATGAGACCGGACGCGGACGAATCATTATCCGTGGAAAAGCTGAGATCGAAACGGAAAATAATCATGAGCAAATCGTTATCACTGAAATACCTTACCAAGTCATTAAATCTGACTTGGTGAAAAGTATCGCCGACTTGGTGAATGAAAAACGCATCGAGGGCATTTCTGACATAACGGACGAATCGAACCGTGCAGGACTGCGTATAGTAATAGACGTCAAACGAGATGCCAACGCCCAGGTGGTGCTGAACAAGCTGTACAAAATGACGGCGCTGCAATCATCGTTCAGCGTGAACAACATTGCTTTGGTAAATGGTCGGCCACGTTTGTTGAATTTGAAGGACATGATAAAGGCGTTTGTCGATCATCGCCATGAGGTAGTCATTCGCCGCACACGATATGACTTGGCAAAAGCGGAAGAACGTGCCCATATATTGGAGGGCCTAATCATTGCTTCCGACAACATCGATGAAGTTATCGCCATCATCAAATCTTCAAGCAGTCCTCAGGAAGCCGTGACACGACTGATGGAACGTTTCTCACTTTCTGACAGGCAGGCCCGGGCAATTGTGGAAATGCGCCTGCGCCAATTGACTGGCTTGGAACAAGACAAGTTAAGGGCGGAATATGAAGAAATAGAAATATTGATTGCTCGTTTGAACGAAATATTGAACAATGAGGACGTTTGCATGAATCTGATAAAAGACGAGCTTAGGGAAATCAAAGAAAAATATGGAGATGAACGTAAGACGGACATCGTATATGCCTCAGAAGATTTGAATCCTGAGGATTTTTATGCAGACGAGGAGATGATCATTACGATTTCTCACATGGGATATATTAAACGTACTCCATTGGCGGAGTTCAAGGCGCAAGGTCGTGGGGGAATCGGAGTCAAGGCTTCCGACACGCGTGACGAAGACTTTATCGAATATATATATTCTGCTTCTATGCATGCAACGCTGTTGCTCTTCACTTCAAAAGGCCGTTGCTTCTGGCTTCCGGTTTACCAAATACCGGAAGGCTCGAGGACATCAAAAGGGCGTGCCATCCAGAATCTGTTGAACATAGAGAAAGATGATAAAGTACAGGCGTTCATCCGGGTTAAGAAGTTGACTTCCGATGTGGAGTTCGTTAACTCCCACTACCTGTTGTTCTGCACGAAAAAGGGTATTGTCAAGAAGACTTGTTTGAGGGAGTATTCACGTCCCCGCCAGAATGGTGTGAACGCTATCACCTTACGCGAAGGTGATGACTTGATTCAAGTTTGCATGACAGACGGAAAGCAACAAGTTGTTTTGGCCAACCGGAACGGAAACGCCATCCGTTTCAATGAAGAGAAGGTCCGGGAAATGGGACGTACCGCATCGGGAGTGAAAGGTATGGAGTTAGACGATGACAAGGATGAAGTAATAGGAATGATTTGTCTGAAGGACACGAAAAATGAGACCATTCTAGTTGTTTCCGAACAAGGTTATGGCAAGCGTTCCAACCCGGATGATTACCGCGTCACGAACCGTGGAGGCAAAGGAGTCAGAACATTGAACATAACGGAAAAGACAGGCAAACTGGTAGCGATACTTGATGTGACAGATGAAAATGATTTGATGATTATCAATAAATCAGGCGTTACCATCCGCATGAATGTGGATAGCCTGAATATCCTTGGACGTGCGACACAGGGCGTTCGTCTGATAAATCTGGATAAACGAAATGATGAAATCGCTTCTGTTTGTAAAGTGATGACGGAGCCAGAGGAAGATCCGGAACTTCCGCTGGATGAAAGTGAAAAGGCAGATGTAGCTCGGCAAGATTTGCCGCAGACACCGGAGGATGAAGAATAAACCGATTGTTAAACAAAATAGAATAATTAATTAAAAAAAGAATTAGTATGAAAAGAGTATTATTATCAGTAGCGTTGTGCATGGTCGCATCTGCATCATTCGCTCAAAAGAAGGCCGTTAGCCAGGCTGAATCGCTCGTGAAAGGAACTGCTGATGCCAATGCTTTTACAGAAGCTCGGTCCTTGATTAAAGGAGCGATGGAAAATGCCGAATCAAAGGATGATCCTAAGACCTGGTATGTAGCCGGTTTTATCGAAGACCAGCAGTTCAGTAATGAAAAAACTAAACAAGTGCTGGGCCAGCAGCCGAACGAACCGGTAATGTATGATGCTTTGGGCCACATCTTGCCTTATTTCCAGAAAGCATACGAATTGGACCAAAAGCCAAATGCAAAAGGAAAAGTTAAGCCAAAGTATACGAAGAACATCAAAAACACTTTAAGTGCTAACCATGTATATTATATCAATGGTGGTGCATATTACTTTGATCAAAAAGATTATGCCAAGGCTTATGACTTCTTCGAACAATATTTGACTATTTCAGATATGCCAATGTTCAAAGGGACTCCGACTGCAGCTCGTGATTCTAACTTCATGACCGTGCAGTTCTATTCCGCAGTGGCCGCTACTCAGCTGAACGATCCAAAGAAAGCCATTGCCGCTTTGGAACGCGCCAAATCAACGGATTATCGCCAGAATGATGTTTACCAGTATTTGTGCTACGAATATGAGCAGGCCAAGGACTCCGTTAATTTGGAAAAGACTTTGAAGGAAGGCATGGAGAAATTCCCTCAGGAAAAATATTACTTGCTGAGCTTAATCAACGCTTATATTTACTCAAACAGAAGCGAACAAGCCATTGAATATTTGAATGCAGCCATCCAGAAAGATCCGAATAATGCCCAGTTATATGATGTGATGGGCCGCGTATACGAAGGACTCAAGGATTATGCCAAAGCTGAAGAATTCTTTACAAAAGCATATAGCTTGGACTCTGAAAATGCTGATATATTGTCTAACTTGGGCCGTGTATATTACAATCAGGGCGTGAACAAATTAGGCGAAGCTAACGCTATCACGGATTCTCAGAAGTATCAAGAAGAATCAGCTAAAGCTAAAGCTTTGTTTGAGAAAGCAATGCCTTATTTTGAAAAGGTTCATCAGTTGAAACCGGATGATAGAGACTGCATGACTGCTTTGCGCGGTATCTATTACAACCTTAATATGGGTGACAAGTTTGATGCCATTGAAGCTGAAATGAACAAATAACTCGGTCGGGCCATAAATCCGTAAGTGTTACACAAAGCCTTCCGCAAGAAACAAATCTCCTTGCGGGGGCTTTTTTTGTGTGCAAATATGGATTTTCCAATATTTATTTGTATCATTGCATGATTAATTAAAAATCATAACATAATACATAGATAAGTATACCATGAACAGACGAGATTTTTTACAAAGATCTGCTTTGTCGGCTGCGGGAATCGGGTTGTCCCCATTATTTGGGTCTTCTTTTTCTTCGATATACGGGGCGACATCGCCGAGCAATAAGGTGAAGGTGGCTTTGATAGGTTGCAGGAGCATGGGCTTTGCCGACCTGAGTACTTTTTTGCAATATCCAGAAGTGGAATGCATCGCACTTTGCGATGTCGACGATGAATGGCTCAACAAAAGAGCAGCGGATGTGGAAAAAAAGACAGGGAAGAAAGTCCCCAATTTATATAAAGACTGGCGAAAAGTGATAGATAATAAGGATGTCGATGCTGTTATTATCGGAACGCCGGATCATTGGCACTGCCTCCCTACTATATGGGCATGTCAAGCAGGGAAGGACGTTTATGTGGAAAAGCCCCTCTCTAACACAATAGAGGAGTGTGACTTGATGGTCAAGGCTGCCCGCAAATATAACAAGATAGTCCAAGTTGGGCAATGGCAAAGAAGCGACCCTCATTGGGATGAGGCAAGCACTTTTCTTAAAAAAGGCTGTATAGGCAGAATCCGTACCGTGAAAGTCTGGGCTTATCAGGATGGAAAACCGACTTTGCCTAAGAAACCGGACTGCGACCCTCCTGCGGGCGTTGACTACGACATGTGGCTTGGACCCGCACCGAAACGTCCATTCAACCCATACCGTTTCCATTACAATTTCCGTTTCTTCTGGGATTACGCAGGAGGTCTTATGTCCGACTGGGGAGTACATTTGTTGGATTATGCAATGGAGGGGATGAATGCCGGATTCCCAGAACGGATTTATGGAAGCGGCGGGAAATTCGCCTACCCGGATGATGCGATGGAAACTCCCGACACATTGATGGCTACTTATACCTATCCTGAATTCAATATGATATGGGATCATGCCTGTGGCATAAACCATGGACTCTACGATAGGAGAGAAGGATTAGCTTTCTACGGTGAAAATGGCACATTGGTATTAGACCGGGCCGGATGGGAGGTCATTCCTGTCGTTTCCGGAGGGAAGGCACGTATGGAAGCTGTCCCATTAAAAAAGGGGGAAGGCAAAGGATTATACAATCATGTAGGGAATTTCCTGGAGTGTATGAAAAGCCGGCGATTGCCGCATGCGGATGTCGCCATCGGAGCCAAGGTAGCCAAACTGGCGCATTTTGCTAATATCTCATGCCGAGTTGGCAGGGAAGTGAAATGGGATGATGAAAATCATTTGTTCGTAGGAGATGAACAAGCGACAGCTTTGGCCAAGGCTTATTACCGTGCTCCCTGGGAGTTGCCCAAACTTTAAATCGGCATCCATCGATTAATTATTATTAACATGAAAAGAGGCTGTAAAGATGTTTGTGGAATGACGGGAAAACGATATCTTTGCAACCGCAATATTGCTGATACAAAACAAGCTTAATTAAAATTTATTTCAAAAATGGCAACAAAAATTAGATTGCAAAGACACGGTCGTAAAGGTTACGCTTTTTATCAGATCGTTGTTGCGGACAGCAGGGCTCCACGTGATGGAAGATTTATTGAGAGGATAGGTTCATATAATCCGAACACTAATCCTGCTACAGTAGATTTGAAATTCGACAGAGCTTTGTATTGGTTACAAGTAGGTGCCCAGCCAACAGACACGGCTCGCAACATCCTCTCCCGTGAAGGTGTATGCTTGATGAAGCATTTGTTGGAAGGTGTGAAGAAAGGTGCATTTGACGAAGCTACCGCCCAGGCAAAATTGCAGGCTTGGAAAGAGCAGAAGCAAGCTTCTCTTGATGCTATCAAGAACAAGGACGCTGAAGCCGTAAAGGCTGCCAAAGCGGCTCGCTTGGAAGCTGAAAAGGAAGTAAACAAAGTGAAAGCTGAAGCTTTGGCTCAGAAGAAAGCTGAAAAAGCTGCCGCTGAAGCCGCAAAACAGGCTGAAGCCGCCGCCGAGACTGCTGCTGAAGAAGCTGCACCTGCTGAAAGCGCAGAATAATTTGTGCAAAAGCAAAATAAAAGAGGATACAGCCGACTTCGGGATGTATCCTCTTTTTTATTATTACATAGGTTCATCAAAATAATATATAAGTTTTATGTTGACGCTTGACAAAATATATCAGGCTTCATATGTGTTGAAGCCGGTGATTAGGCGCACGGATTTGATTTATGCCCCTCGCATTAATCCGAATTGCCAAATCTATTTGAAACCGGAGAACCTTCAAGTTACAGGTTCCTTCAAGGTCAGAGGCGCTTGCTTTAAAATTTCCCAACTTACCCCGGAAGAAAAACAACGCGGCGTCGTGGCATGTTCGGCAGGAAATCATGCTCAAGGGGTGGCTTTGTCGGCTACCGCCCAAGGCATTAAATCGTTAGTTTGCTTGCCCGACAATGCTCCTATATCCAAAGTGGAAGCGACAAAGTCATTGGGGGCCGATGTCTGTTTGGTTGAAGGCGTTTACGATGATGCATACAAGCACGCACTCGAACTGAGGGATGAAAAAGGTTACACGTTCATTCATCCTTTTGATGATGAAGACGTGATTGCCGGCCAAGGCACAATCGGGTTGGAACTATTGGATCAGCTGCCCGGCATGGATGCGGTAATTGTCCCGATCGGGGGAGGCGGCTTGATTTCCGGAGTGGCGTTTGCCATTAAGAGTTTGAACCCCGACATCAAAGTTTACGGCGTGCAGGCGAGTGGCGCACCAAGTATGCAGGAATCGATAAGCCATGGCAAGATACTACGTTTGGATAGCGTGCGTACCATCGCTGACGGCATTGCCGTGAAAGAACCCGGCATCCATACTTTCGATTGTTGCCAAAAATATGTGGATGATATCGTGACAGTCACGGACGATGAGATATCGACGGCTATTTTGGCATTGATCGAGCAGCATAAGCTGATAGCAGAAGGAGCGGGGGCTGTTTCCGTGGCTGCCGCCATGTTCAACAAGGTGCCGGTCGAAGGGAAAAAGGTCGTCTGCGTGGTGTCGGGTGGCAACATTGACGTGAACATTCTGTCAAGGGTGATAGGCCGCGGCTTGCAGATGGCCGGCCGTGCTTGTTCTGTGACAATTGAATTGGTTGACAAGCCGGGGCAGCTCCAGCATGTATCAAAAATCATAGCCGACTGCGGCGCCAATGTCGTTTCTGTCCATCATGAAAGAGTGAGCCATACGGCTGATATCAATGGCTGCTACTTGCGTTTGGAAATGGAAACTCGAAATCAGAAGCAGATAAACGAAATCAAGCAGAAATTGATGGTCGCAGGTTACAAGATTATCGAAAACTCTTGAAGAATCCGGGTAGGATGGTTGGATGAAGGATTGACATCTCATGATAGAAACAGTGCCGGCCTTTGGTGAAAAAGGCGGCACTGACTTTTAGGAGCGGTCGCATCCTTTTTTATGAAAGGCCGCTACCGTTTTATCGTTTGCTTATGCACGCCTTCAAATGTGATTGTGACCGGGTTGATACGACCTTTTTCATCGAAAGTCATTTTGTCGATGCAAGTGACACGATGGTTGCCGTCTTTGTCGCCTAAAGGATGGCGGTGGTAAACGATGTAATAGTCGTCGGTGCCCGGTACATGGATGACAGAATGATGGCCTGCCCCCGTCCCGATTTCCGGGTCTTGCTGCAGAATTTTGCCGATACGCTTGAACGGTCCGAAAGGCGAGTCCGCCATGGCGTACGCTACACAATAGTCCGGACCCGTCCAGCCCCCTTCGCTCCACATGAAATAATACTTCCCGTCTTTTTTGAACAGGAAAGGCCCTTCCACATAGTTCTCCGGCGTGATTTCTTTGTAGACTTCTCCGTCCTCAAAAGGGATGAGTCCGGTAAAGTCGTCATTCAACTTGACGACGTTGCAGTGTCCCCAACCCCCATAGAACATGTAGTAGCTGCCATTGTCGTTGTATACGAACTGGTCGATCGGCTGTGCCCCGTTGACAATGTCATTAATCAACGGCTTGCCCAGTAAATCTTTGTAAGGCCCTTCAGGTCGGTCCGCCACAGCAACTCCGATTCCGCCTATTTCTCCTTCATGGACATCATTCGCACCAAAGAACAAATAGTATTTCCCGTTTTTGCTGATGACAGCCGGTGCCCACATCGCTTTCTTTGCCCATTTGACTTCAGCCGTGTCTAAGATGGATGCGTGTTTGGTCCAGTTCACCAAATCCTTGGACGAAAAGCAGTCGAAGAAGGTTTGTTTCTCGTATTTGTCGCTGTACGTCGGATAGATCCAGTAAGTATCCCCGTAGATGATGCCTTCCGGATCGGCATACCATCCTTCGAAAACAGGATTGCCACTCATGGCCACTGCCTCTTCATGTTGTTGTTTTTGTCCACAGCTCCAGCATAGGGCGGCCGTGGCGAACGCACAAACAGAAGTCTTAAGAAAAGATTGTTTCATGAAATGATATTTTGATTAATGTTATGAATGACTTATTCATTTTTCTCATGATATTTCTTGGCCAAACCGCCTTGGGACGTCTCTTTGTACAACGAGGGGAGGTCGTGGCCGGTTTGTTTCATGACTTCTACCACTTGGTCGAAGCTGACACGGTGGCGGCCGTCAGAGAAATTGGAGAACGTATTCGCATCCAAAGCACGTGCCGCAGCGAAAGCATTCCGTTCGATGCACGGGATTTGCACCAAACCGCAAACAGGATCGCATGTCAGCCCCAAGTGGTGTTCCAAGCCCATCTCGGCTGCATACTCTATTTGTGCCGGTGTCCCTCCGAACAGCTGGCTCGCCGCCGCCGCCGCCATGGCGCACGCGACACCCACTTCACCTTGGCATCCCACCTCGGCACCGGAGACAGAAGCATTCGTGCGTACCACATTCCCGAACAGTCCGGCAGTCGCCAATGCACGGAGAATGCGAGAATCCCTGAACTCTCTGGTATCTTTCAGATGGTATAATACGGCAGGCATGACTCCGCACGAGCCACAAGTCGGGGCAGTGACAATCTTGCCCCCGCATGCGTTTTCCTCGGAAACAGCCAAGGCGTAAGCATATATAAGTCCTCGGTTTTTGATGCTGCTGCCATACCCTCGGGCACGAATCATATAATCAGAGGCTTTTCTCCGGAGACCCAAGCCACCGGGTATGATACCTTCCGCTTCCAACCCTCGCCTTACAGCTTCTTGCATGACTTTCCATACCTCTGCCAAGTAATCCCATATTTCCGGCCCTTCGTGTTTTTCCACGAACTCCCAATACGAATATCCGGTATTCTCGCACCAGTCCTGGATGTCCTTTATTTTATGGATAGGATAGACTTCTTTTGCTTTTTGCTCATTGTATTGCTCATTGGCCAGTGTCCCCCCGCCAATGCTATAGATGGTCCATGAGTCTGTTTTCTTTCCGTTTCCATCGAAGGCCTCGAACAGCATGCCATTCGGGTGGAACGGCAGAAAGACTTTGGGCTTCCAAATAATCGTAGTCGGAACCGGATTTAATGCACTTAATATGGCGACATCGGTCATGTGCCCTTTTCCTGTAGCCGCCAAGCTGCCGTATAGCGTAACCTCGTAGCGGCTGGCAGAGGGATTCTTTTCCAAGAACAATTTGGCGGCTCTCAAAGGCCCCATGGTATGACTGCTGGACGGGCCGTTTCCTATCCTGTATATTTGCTTGATAGATTCCATTTGTTTTTCGTTTGAATTTTGAACAAAGATAAGAAAATGGAGATGCATTCAAAAGGAGATTTGGCAAAATTTTCGCAAGTAAGCTTCCGTATCGTCCCAAAGTGATTCCATTTGTGGGTGAGCCAAATAATGCTTGGACAAATGGCGTTGATGGCATGATGCGTACATCCCCCCCGTACTTTCTATGGGATCCAGCAGCAAGTGTATAGCCGTGGCTGCTCCTTGTTGTGGTGTGCGGATGAAAGGGCGGAAGAATACGTCAGTCAACGGATCAAACCACATATCCATGGTAATGATGCGCGTTGATACGATGCCTGGATCAGCCGCGTTTACCCATATTCCTTTCCTTTCCACTAACCGGAACAATTTGCGTATGAATAGCCAAAGTGCCAGCTTGGTGTTGCTGTATATGGGAATCCTCCAAAAAGCTCCTTCCTTCCCATTCGTGAAAAAAGAAGGCGTAATCTTTCCGATGGCATATGTGCAGGAAACCATGGCAACAATCCTGGAACCATCATGCATCAGGGGCAATAGTTTGCGGGTCAGCAAATAAGGTGCCATGTAGTTCACAGCTACCGTTTGCTCCAACCCATCCTTTGTCCTTTGGAAATGGGTACTAAGCGTGCCTGCATTGTTCATCAACAAGTCGACAGGCACACCTTCTTCCAATATTTCCTTGGCGATGGCTTCCACTTGGCTCATGTCCGCCAAATCAGCTTCTTTGATTGTTATCTTTTCATTTTCTGCTTCTTGGGCAATCTCATCTCTGCAAGATTGCGCCTTAGCTGCGTCCATGCAAATCATGATGACATCATAACCTGCTTTAGCCAGAGCTGCCGTGATGCAACGCCCCATTCCTCCGTCCGCTCCAGTTACGATAGCTCTCCCTTTCATGGCTCAATTATCTCTTTTTCCAACCGTTCTATTTCTTTTTCCACACGGCAGGGCAGCTTTTCATTCAAATGTTTATGGCAGGCCATGTCCAAGGAGTACATACGCGCAATGCAATAGTTGCTATGTCCGCATTCACAGCGGTAATTCTCCGTTTGTTTCATTCGATTGACAAAGTCGGGGGTATTCAGCAATGCCCTTCCCATTTGTACAAATGGGAAGCCGCAATTCATGACTTTGTCGATGGATGCCCTGGAGGTTAAACCGCCTACGTATATCAATGGTATGTCTTTGATTTTGTCTAAAAACATACGCGCATCATCCAGGAAATAAGCATCCTTGTAAGGTTCGTCCTTTATCATCCATTTGCCAGCCAGTCGGACACCCCATTTTAACCACCAGCTGTCCATATAATAGGTCATGGTCCATAAAGGCATAGCTCCACGCATTACATACATAGGTGCTTTGCTGACAAAGCCGCCACTTAACACCAATGCATGGGCACCGTCTTCTTTCAACCGTTTGGCCACTTCGAGAGATTCATCTATGTCCATTCCTCCTTTGAACCCGTCACGCATATTCATTTTCACGATAACAGCTATGTCGTTGCGTGCGGCTTTCATCACTTCGTCCATCACCCTGTCCATGAATCGCATCCTGTTATCCAGCGAACCGCCGAATTCGTCATGCCTGTGATTGGTATATGGAGATAAGAACTGGCTGATCAAATACCCATGCCCCGCATGGATTTCGACAGCGTCGAATCCCGCTTGCCTTGCTAACGATACCGCATTCCCGTAAGCTTTGGCTATTTCAGGAAGTTCGTCTTTGCGTAGTCCACGCACGAAAGTAGGAGAATATAAGTTGAATCCACTTGACGCGCCCACAGGCGTCTGACCGCAAATGGACCTGTGGGACATATTGCCACAATGCCCAAGTTGTATGCTGGCAGCTGCACCTTCTTTATGTACGGCATCTGTCACCAACATTAATCCTGAAACAATTTCTGGACGCATCCAAAGCTGTCGGTCAAAAGACAAACCGCTTTGTGCAACAGCAGCATATGCTACAGTTGTCATGCCTACTCCTCCGGCAGCAACAGATTGATGATAGTCTAATAATTCCTGAGAAGGGGCGTTACCAGGGCACATGCTTTCAAATGCGGCGGAACGAATGACTCGATTCCGGATTGTGAGAGGCCCGATCTTCCCAGGCATGAATAAAAGTGAATCCATTTTTAGAATGTATAAGGTAATTTGCATCGTTAAATATTGCCCGAAACGTATTAAATACGTTTCGATTTAAGGGACAAAGGTACGAAATTAAAAATTAAAAATTTAAAAAATGAAGATAACGAGGACTGGAAACACAATTTCGTACAGCGGCGAAACGAAGGAACGTGTGACAAAAGACACCGAGAGCGGAGCGTTCAGTCAGAAAAGCGTGACGAAGTTGTCTTGTACTATCACATGCGAGGCGTTAAAGACATACAATGCGGATATGGGGTATGATACGTTGCTGAAGCAATTCAAGGAACGTACCCCCGTGAAGCTCAAGTATGGCTATACAACAAGCGATACGGGAACATCCTATGAAGAGGGACTGTTCGTCATCACCAGTTTGGAAGAGAGTTCCCCGGCTGACGACGATGCGACCTACTCGGCCACCTTTGAAAATACGGGCAATGTGGAAACCAAAACCGTCACGGCATGAAATGGCTGACGATACAGGGGACCAAGTACCCGTTCCGCCTTACCATCGGTGCGATGGTAGCGTACAAGAGAGAGACAGGCGAGGATTTTTCCAAGTTCTCGGGCGAGGACATGGAAAAATTAGGAGTGATCATCTATCACGGCACCAAGTCCGCTTGCAAGGCGGACGGCATTGATTTCCCATTTAAGTCCGCTGACGAGATAATCGACTACGTGGATATGCAGGAGGCGGCAGCCTTATTAGGGGGAGATGCGGAGGCGCAAGCGGATAGCGAAAAAAAAAGCTGACGATTTCCGAATTGATCGCCATAGCGGTAGGGAAAGCCGGCATGGCGGTAAAGGAGGTCTACAGCTTGGAAGTTGACGAACTGTCGGAGATATTAAGGGCGTGGAGTGAAAAGGAGGATGCGGAATACAGGGACAGATGGGAGCGTACCCGTTTTTTAGCCCTGACCGCCCTCCTTCCCTATCAGAAAAAGGGGAAACGGCTCAAGCCTACGGATATAGCAAAATTCCCGTGGGACAATCCGCACGGGAAGACGACTTCGGAAGACCTTGAAAGAATCCGCACCATGTTCGGAGAGGACTGATGATTTCAATCATCATCATCATCATCGAAATGGCATTTATCTATAAGATCGTGCCCCGTAATAGCGCCCCATATCGAATCAATTAAATAGAGCGGTAACCCTATTGTCACTAATATGACTAAAAACCATGCTACTATTTTAATTAAAAAATCGCCCATTTGTATAACATTTTAATGTTGGAGCAAAATTAAATGAATGATCTCAGATATACAATAAAATTAGACACAAAGTCGGGATTGTTGCCGCAATTGAAGGTTATCAAACAGGGGATGGACGGCGTGAGGCAATCCGTCAAGGAAACGGGAGGGCAATTCAAGAAGTTCACGAGCATCTGTAATGACTTGAAAAATATAAAGTTTGATGCATTAGTGTCAAACTTTAAGAACTTTGCCGATTTTTTGGACGAATTGAGCACATCAGGTGTCGAGTTTGAGCAAGGGATGGCGGATTTGCAAGCGATTACCGGAATCGTGGGGAAAGACCTTGAAACGATATCCAAGACCGCCCGCAAAATCGGGAAAGAATCCGGATTGGGGGCAAAGGGCGCTGTGGACGCTTTTGCACTATTGGCCTCCCAAATACAGATAGACAAAATCGGACTGAAGGGATTGATGCAGTTGCAGAAAGAGACCATCACGCTGGCGCAGGCGGGAGGGTTAAGCCTGACGGATGCAGCCACGGCGATGGCGGCGACCATCAACCAGTTCGGCTTGGAGGCAGACCAGGCGAGCCGGGTGATAAACGTGTTGGCCGCCGGATCCAAATACGGAGCGGCCGAAGTGACCGACTTGGCACAATCGTTCAAAGTGACGGGTGCGACAGCGGCAGCGGCAGGGCTGTCGGTGGAACAGACGGCCGGAGCGTTGGAAGTACTGTCTCAGAGCAACGTAAAAGGGTCGGAAGCGGGCACGGCGCTCCGCAACATCATATTGAAGTTGCAAACGACGTTGGGCATGGATTTGTCGGAAGTAGGTTTGGCGAATGCGCTCGACTCATTAAAACCAAAACTGGAAGATGTAACCTATCTTGCGAAAGTATTTGGATCAGAAAACATCGCAGCCGCACAATACCTTATCACGAACGCCAAGGCGGTAGAAGAGATGACTGCGGCGG
>CALBYC010000227.1 GCA_937890135.1 uncultured Parabacteroides sp. | reverse complement strand
TGACGAGAAAACCATCCAGGCCATCCAAGAGAACCCCTACATGCAATACCTGCTTGGGCTTCCCGGGTTCACGGAGAAGCCCGTATTCGTGCCGGAGTTATTCGTTCTGGTTCGCAAGCGGCTTGACCCCGAGTTCTTCAACGAGCTGACCGTAATGCTGTCAGAGGCTGACGGCAGCAAGCCGAAAAAGACCGGTACGGACGCAGATGGCAATGACCATGGCGGTACGATGAAGGTCGATGCCACATGCTGTGACGCTGAGGTTCGCTATCCGACCGACTGCAATCTTTTGGAGGACGGCAGCAAACTGATAGACCGCCTGCTTGAAAAGTTCTGCACCCGCCACAATACCGAGAAGCCGCATACGTGCCGTGTGGAAGCCAGGCAGGCCTTCATCTCGCTGACCAAGAAGAAGCGCAAGGGGAAGAAGCTTGTAGACAAGGTGAAGCTGCTCCAACTTCGCTGCCTGCAGGCGGACTTGCAGACATTCCTTGATTTCCTTGGCAAGCAGTCGAGCCATCTCCTCTCGTGCTTCAACCGGCGTGACCTCAAGTGCCTCAAGGCTGCGTTCAAAATGTACGAGCAACAGAAGAAGATGTTCGATGAGAACGTCCGCAGATGTGCCGACCGCATCATCAGCATCTACCAGCCACACCTCCGCCCCATTGTCAGGGGCAAGGCGAAAGCCAAGGTCGAGTTTGGGGCGAAAATCGGCGCCAGCATCATGAACGGCTACACTTATGTTGACCATCTCTGTTGGGACGCCTACAACGAGTCATCCGACCTCGCCACGCAATTGGGGCTATACAAGAAGCGCTTCGGCATGCTGCCCCAGGAAGTCCAGGCAGACAAACTCTACCTCGGGAAGGCGAACAGGAAGCTTATCAAGGATTGTCGCGTTGACTGTTACAATCGCCCGCTTGGCCGACCTCCAAAGGAAGAAAACGACGAGCACGCCGAGGACAATAAAAGGGCCATCGGTGAGCGGAATGAGATAGAGGGCACGTTTGAGACCTCCAAGAGAGTTTACCGGGCGAACGACATCAGAGCGAAACTTGACGAGACAGCCGACACGTGGATAGGAGCTTGCTTCTTCGCTAAAAACGTAATGAAGTTCCTTCGGGGACTTCTTTGTCTCATTTTTGCAGGAATGGGCTTGGAGATCCTCAAAAAACGAATAATCAACATCGCCGGGAACCTCATGAAGGGTTTAACCACGCCACGCGGCCTCTTTGTGAAAATTATTTAGTGGACCCTA
>CALBYC010000226.1 GCA_937890135.1 uncultured Parabacteroides sp. | reverse complement strand
GTTTGCCTGTCGTCCCCGGGATAGGATTGCTACCTCAGGTGACACGCATTGAGACGGAGAAAGTGACCCGGCAGAGCCGCTTCGCTTTTGTGGCGGGAGGAACAGGCAAGCCGATAACGGCTTATGTCAACCGCGGTTATGAAATCCATATGGGACAGACCTCTTTGTTGCCGGGAACGCTTGCCCGGCCTGTCGCAGAATTGGAAGATGGCGGGGAGGATGGTTATTATATGAGCGACCGTTGTTGGGGAAGTTATTTGCATGGCATACTGGACAATCCGGAAGTGTTGGACCGGTTGGCGGAAGGCTTGACGCGCGATTCATCCGCGCCGTTCGACTACGGAGCGTTCAAGGAGGAACAATACGACAAATTGGCCGGCTGGGTACGTGCTCATGCCGACGTGGACTATATCTACCGGACAGCCGGGGCCAAATAATTCCGTCACGGTGTTTTTTGAATCCGGTCGCCACCTTTCCCTGAAAAGGATGCGGCCGTTTTCCCGGATGGTCGCATCCGATAAGAGGAACGGTCGGAATGAAAAGAAGCGGAGGAGCCGTTCAAAAAAAATGGACTCCTCCGCGATTTATAGAAAATAAAAAAGCGTTTTTATGTTTTATAACGCCGGCCAGACGTAATCCCAAATCATGTTCAACTCTTCTTGCATGTCATCCAAGTTGGCGGTGACCGCAATCACTGCATCCTTTTCCGGCATGACAAGTATATATTGCCCATGTGCCCCGTCGGCACGGAAACAATTGTGGCGGCAGCGCCAGAACTGGTAGCCATATCCTTGCACCCAATCGCTGTTCTCCTTGGTGAGGTTCATCTTCTCGGCCTCTTCCGGACGCACTCCTGCCGGGACAGACGGGACAACGGCGGACGTGGCGGTTTCCACCCATTTTTGCGGCAACAGTTGCTGGCCGTTCCATTTGCCTTTTTGGAGCAAGAACAGCCCCATCTTTGCCAGGTCCTCTGTTTTCAGGTATAATCCCCAACCGCCGCAGTTGATTCCCTGCGGACTTTCCAGCCATTTGGTCGCATGGATGCGCAAAGGGTCGAAAAGGCGGGGCTTCAAATAATCGATTACCTTTTCGCCCGTCACCTTTTGCAAGATGGCGGAAAGCATATATGTGCCCAGGCTGTTGTAGACATAATAAGTGCCCGGCTCGTGCACTACGGGACCGGACAGGAACGCTTTCACCCAGCTCCCGGTGTTGGCCGTGTCCCTGATGGAAAGGACTTCCTTGTCTTGCCCGCAAGTCATGGTAAGCAAGTGCTGGATTTCCATCTTTTTCAAGTTCTCGCTTACGTTTGCGGGCAATTCGTCCGGGAAGAAGGATATGACCTTGTCGGTCACGTTCAGTTTGCCTTCAGCCACTGCGAACCCGACGGCTGTGGATGTGAATGACTTGCTGACCGACCATAGTACGTGGGGGACATCCGGTTTGCCTTCCCCCCTCCAATGCTCGGCGACAACTTTCCCGTGTTGTACTACCATGATGCTCTCGACATTCATCTTCTTTTCATCGAGAGCGGCCAAGTAGCCCTTCATGCCTGTTCGCAAACGTTCCGAAGCTTCGCCGCGGAACAAGCTTCCGGTCGACGGGTCGATGTTTGATTCTTGAACGGCCGTCACTCCGGTAGCCGGAGCATCGGCGTTCTTCTTGCCCATCTGGCAAGATGCAATGGTTAAGCCGGCAGCTAATAACAAGCTGCAGCACAAAATGTGTTTCATAGGATTATATGATTAGGATATTAAATCAAACGATTTGTCGCCGTATCAGGGAAAATTACAGAAGGCTTGAAAGCCTTGGCTTCTTCAAAGTCCATGTATGCGAACGACATGATGATGATTACATCGCCGGGTTGTACCTTGCGGGCGGCAGCCCCGTTCAAGCAAATGACACCGGAACCCGGTTCACCCTTGATGACATATGTCTCGAACCGTTCGCCATTGTTGTTGTCTACAATGGCGACTTTCTCGTTGGGAATCAGATTGGCCGCCTCCATCAATGCGCCATCGATCGTTATGCTGCCAATATAATTGAGGTTGGCCTCTGTCACAGTCACCCTGTGAATTTTCGACTTGACTACTTCTACGTACATCGTTACTGTTTGTTATATTTAACATTGTCTATCAGGCGCACATCGCCACAATAAACGGTGATGCATCCCACCGGATAATCTGTGTCGCTCCACTTTTGAATCGGCTGCATGGTATTGCCGTCCACGATTTCATAATACTCCACTTCCATGTCCGGGTCTTGGTTGATGGTGTTTACCACGAAATCATGCACTTCCTTTACCGACATGCCGGCTGCTTTGGCAACGCTTTCCTTCAGCGTCTTGGCTATCAACGGTGCCTTTTTGCGCAATTCAGGAGATAAACGGGTGTTTCGGCTGCTTAATGCCAATCCGTCCTCTTCCCGGCATATAGGGCAGTCCACAATCTGTACAGGCAAGCCCAACTGCTTGACCATTTCACGGATAACGGCAATTTGCTGGAAATCTTTTTCCCCAAAATATGCCCGGTCCGGTTCCACGATATAGAAAAGTTTGCTGACTACTTGCGCCACGCCATTGAAATGCCCTGGTCTGCGCGGCCCTTCCATGACGGAAGCCACGGGGCCCAGGTCGAAAACACGAGTATCCGGCTCTGGATACATTTCCTCGACAGAAGGAGCGAAAACATACGTGCAACCTGCCGGCTCCAGCAGTGCGCAGTCCTTATCCAAAGTGCGCGGGTAAGTCTCCAGGTCATGCTTGTCGTTGAACTGCGTCGGGTTGACAAAAACACTCACTACGCAAATGTCATTCTCGGCGACACAACGTTTTACCAAACTCAGATGCCCTGCGTGCAAAGCCCCCATGGTGGGGACCAGTCCGATATGCTTGCCCTTCTCTCTTTCTTGAGACAAGAAACGTTTTAAATCTTCAATTCTATTTACTACTTTCATCTTAATAGATGCTTAAAAACTTTGCAAAGCAACGAAATAATTATCAGAAATAAAAGATTTTTATTACCTTTGTAGCGTTTACAAAATCATTTTATAGAATGGGTGCAAAAAGAATATTGTTTATAAACCAGGAAATCAGCCCTTATTTGCCAAGTACGGAGATTTCGAAATTATGTCGGGAGTTACCTCAAGGTATTTTGGAAAGGGGACGTGAGATTAGGGCTTTTATGCCTAAATATGGAAGTGTCAATGAACGTAGGAATCAACTGCATGAAGTGATACGTCTTTCAGGCATGAACCTGATAATAGATGATACAGACCATCCATTGATTATAAAAGTGGCTTCTATCCAGTCTGCCCGTATGCAAATCTATTTTATAGACAATGATGATTATTTTGCCCGTAAAGGCACGGTCGTCAATGATAAAAACGAGGAGTTTGAAGATAACGACGAACGTTCGATTTTTTACGTCCGGGGCGTGATGGAGACAGTTAAGAAACTTCGTTGGATTCCGGACTTGATTCATTGCCATGGTTGGATGGCTGCGATAACCGGATTATATATCAAACGCATGTATGCGGATGACCCATGTTTCAGGAACGCCAAGGTTGTCTACTCCGTATACGACGACGAGTTTAAAAAACCGTTAGATGCCAAATTTGCCAACAAACTGAAGATGGACGGCGCATTGGACAAAGATGTTTCCGGATTAAAGAAGGATACAAGTTTCGTGGAACTTACCAAGTTGGCAATAGATTTCGCGGATGGTGTAATCCAAGGCAGTGAAACGATTAATCCTGTTGTCGCTGACTATATAGCGGCTAAAAAAGTACCCTTCTTGCCCCATCAACCTATTGAATCCTATATCGACGCATACAATAAATTTTACGATGTCGTTTTAGAATCTAAATAATATAAAAGCAATGAAGATGAAACGTCTTATACTTGGGCTCGCGTTGGGAGCTTCTCTCTTGGGCGGGTGTAATGATGATGTGAGTTTGGTTGGACCAAGTATTCAGCCGGGGGCTGACAGAGTCAAGGCATACACAGATACGTTCGAGGTTGAAATGTCCACTATCAAACTCGACTCGGTTTATGCGAGGACTGTAAGTGGGTTGCTAGGTGAGCTGTATGACCCGCTGTATGGCAACATCAAGGCGGACTATATTTGCCAGTTCTACTGCCCAGAGGGGTATAAATTCGCTCACGAGCCTTTGGAAGGCAAGGTGGATTCCATGGCTTTTTTCATCCTTTACCAGCGTGATACGAACGGTAACATAGGCACTTCCTGCATCGGGGATACGTTAGCTCCCATGCAAGCCCGGATTTACAAAGTCACGAAGCCTTTGGAGCGTAACTATTACACGAACATGAAAGCGGAAGATTATTGCGACATGAGGACATTGCTGGGAGAAAAGACTTATACGCCCAGGGATTTGAGCATTTCCGATTCCATCCGCGCCATTACCAGTTCGAGTGATGATAATTATTATACGCCGAATGTCCGCATCCGTATACCGACAGAGGTGGCGCAGGCATTTTATGATGAAACAGTCAATAATCCGCAGACATTCAAGAATCAAGAAACGTTCAACAAGTTTTTCCCGGGTTTTTATGTCACCACCGGATATGGGACAGGCAATATCTTAAAAGTGGCGCAATCATCGTTTTTCATCTATTACAGGTATATGTCGAAGACGGATGCCGGAAATGACACGATCATACGGACTCGTGAACAATTCAATGTGACGAAAGAGGTCATCCAGATGAACCAAATGAAGAACGACAATTTGGAGACATTGTTGGAGCCGAACGATGAATATACTTATATGAAGACTCCTTCCGGAGTATGCACGAAGATAATCGTGCCGGCAAAGGCCATCAAAGAGAAAATAGGTACCCGCATTTTGAACGATTTCCATTTCAAGTTGAAGGCTATGCCGCAGGAGAAATGGAAGTACGCTTTCGAAGCTCCGTCCACGGTCTTGCTGATGCCGCAAGATTCGATGAAGAATTTCTTCGAGCAAAGCAAACTGAATGATAACGAGACTGTGTTCAAAGGAGATTATGATTCAAGCGACCGTACATATGATTTTGGTAACGTGTCCAATGTCTTGCAAACACATTATATAAACAATCCGGACAAGGATTTGGTGTTGTTGGTCGTCCCTGTTTATTGTGCGACGACGACCGTCTCTTCATCCAGCAGCAGTTACTGGAGCAGCGGGGGAACCACTGAAACTACTACTTCCATAAGTAATTATCTATCTCCTTCCGGTGTCAAATTGAAGAAAGATAAGGACGCAAGACGGATAGTCATAGTGACAAGTGAATATGCCGAACAATAAAATCAGTGGCACAAATTTAAGTGCCGTCAAACATTTTTATCAATAAAGTTATCTCCGGATTCTTCATGATTCCGGGGATTTGTTTTTGGTAAGGATTGTTTTGCAAGTTTTCAATAAATACATATCTTTGTATTGCAAAACAATAATATAAATATAGCAATGCCGAACATATCGCAACGAGGGATAAGCATGCCAGCTTCTCCGATTCGAAAACTTGTACCTTTGGCTAATCAAGCCAAAGCAAAAGGAATAAAAGTGTATCACCTGAATATCGGTCAGCCTGACCTCCCAACTCCGGAGGTCGCGCTGGAGGCGATGCGCAAGATAGATCGGACTGTATTGGAGTATTCTCCGAGTGAAGGAATCCGTAGCTTCCGTGAGAAATTGGTGAATTATTATGCCAAGTTCCATATCATGGTGGATGTAGATGACATTATCATCACGACGGGTGGGTCAGAAGCCGTGTTCTTTTCATTTATGGCATGTTTGGACCCAGGCGATGAAATTATCATTCCGGAGCCAGCGTATGCCAACTACATGGCTTTTGCCATATCTTCGGGGGCGGTCATAAAGACTGTCCCATCCTCCATAGATGAAGGTTTTGCTTTGCCATCCATGGAACGGTTTGAAGAATTGATAACTCCGCGTACCAAGGCCATACTGATATGCAATCCGAACAATCCGACGGGCTATCTTTATACTCAGAAAGAGATGAACCAGTTGCGGGACATCGTCAAAAAATATGACTTGTTTTTGTTTTCGGACGAGGTTTACCGTGAGTTCTGTTATACGGGTGCCCCTTATATTTCCGCATTCCATCTAAAAGGAATAGAAAATAATGTCGTGTTGGTGGATTCCGTTTCTAAACGCTATAGCGAATGCGGAATCCGCATCGGAGCGCTGATATGCAAAAACAAGATGGTGCGTGAAAATGTGATGAAATGGTGTCAAGCGCGATTGAGCCCGCCATTGATTGGGCAGATTATCGCCGAAGCATCGTTGGATACTCCAGCGGACTATATGCTGGATGTATATAACGAATATGTGGAGCGAAGAAAGTTTTTGATAGACGGGTTGAACCGGATACCTGGTTGCTATTCACCCATTCCCATGGGCGCCTTCTATACGGTGGCAAAATTGCCCGTCGATGATGCGGACAAGTTCTGTGCATGGTGTTTGAGCGAGTTTGAGTATGAAGGGCAAACGGTAATGATGGCTCCGGCCTCCGGTTTCTATACGACACCCGGGCTGGGGAAAAATGAAGTGCGAATGGCATACGTGCTGAAAAAAGAAGATCTTGCCAATGCGTTGATGGTATTGCAAAAGGCATTGGAAGCTTATCCAGGCAGGACCTTGTAACATGAACTTGGAACTTTTCATAGCTCGGAAGATTTATTTCGCAAAAGACAGGGAGCGGAAAGCGACTCCTCCTGCCATTCGAATAGCTATGATTGGTATATCATTAGGTTTGGCAGTCATGATCCTTTCGGTAGCAATAGTCATAGGTTTCAAAAAAGAAGTACGCAATAAGGTTATTGGTTTTGGTTCCCATATCCAGATAACCAATTTCGATAACAATAGCTCTTACCAGACAACGCCCATCACTGTTACCGATTCTTTCTTGGTTGCTTTGAAAGCACGGAAGGGAATTCGTCATGTCGAGACTTTTGCGACGAAACCGGGAATCTTAAAAACGGATACTGACTTCCAAGGGATAGTCTTGAAAGGTGTGGACCGGCAATATGATTGGTCTTTTTTCCGAAATAACCTGCAAGAAGGGGAGATTTTCCAAATGGATTCGCTTAAACGCTCTTCAGATGTGATTATTTCCCGGTATTTGTCTGATTTGGTAGGGCTGAAAGTAGGGGATTCTTTCTTAACTTACTTTGTCGATGATGAAATCCGAGCGAGAAAGTTCAATATCACGGGCATTTATGAAACTGGTTTTGCCGATTACGACAAACTTTTCGTGATTGCGGACATACGTCAAGTCAAACGGCTCAACGGCTGGTCAGACGACCAAGTGAGCGGAGTCGAGTTGCTGGTTGACGATTATGGTCAATTAGAATCGTTGTCGGAAGAATTATATTTTGATTTGATGGAAAAACAAGACAAGGACGGGAACTCTTATTATGTCCGATCCATCAAAGACTTGAATCCGATGATTTTTAGTTGGTTGGATGTGTTGGATATAAATGTAGCCGTTATTTTGGCATTAATGCTTGCCGTCGCCGGTTTTACCATGATTTCAGGTTTGTTGATTATCATTTTGGAACGAACCAATATGATAGGAATCTTAAAAGCTTTGGGTGAAAACAACCTAAGCATCCGAAAGATATTCTTATATGTTTCATTTTTCCTGATAGGGAAAGGAATGTTATGGGGGAATGTAGTTGGCATTTCGATTTGTATATTGCAATCCTGCACTCATTTGTTTAAATTGGATCCTTCCATATATTATTTGGATGCAGTGCCTGTAGATTTGAATCTCATCTCTCTGTTGTTGTTGAACATAGGGACTTTATTGCTCTCCATGCTTATGATGTTAGGGCCATCTTATTTGATTACCCGTATCAGTCCAGTCAAGAGCATTCGTTTTGAGTGAAGGCGCGAACACATTCCCAAAAGCTTTTCTCATCGGAAGGCAATGAGATGCTATTCTTTGGCTTTTGCTTACGCCGGATGAGGTATCTGAAGTTAATATAAAGGATTGGTAAAAAAAGAAAGGATGATTATGCAATTGTATCGTGGTGAATTGTTCTATTTTACTGGCTTATCGGCAAACGGTGAACCTTGCTGGTCTTACTATGAAGATGGTGCATTGTGTGTAGAGGACGGCCGTGTTTTGGAGACCGGCGATTATCTTTCTTTGAAAACAAAGCATCCCAAAAGCCGTGAAGTAGATTACAGAGGATATTTGTTGATGCCTGGATTTGTTGATGCGCATATACATTTTGTCCAGTCTGAAATGATAGGAATGTCGGCTTCCCAGCTGCTGGATTGGCTGAGCGATTATACGTTTCCTTTGGAAGGGAGGTTTGCGGATAAACAGCATTGCCTCCGTATTGCAGACGTGTTTGTCCATGAACTTTTCCGCAATGGTACGACGGCTTGTGCGGCATTTGGTTCCATCCATGCCGCTTCTGTCGATGCCTTGTTGGGATCAGCTGCCAAATATAAAATGTGCATGATAGCCGGAAAGGCGCATTCCAACCGGTATGCTCCGGAATCTCTTTGTGAGAAACCGGAAAAAGGTGCTGAAGACGTGAGGATTTTGATAGAAAAATGGCATGGAAAAGGGCGTTTGCATTATGCCATAACTCCTCGTTTTTCGGTATCTTGTGTGTCCGAAGAATTAAAAATATGTGGAGTTCTGCATGAAGAGTTCCCCGATACATACATCCAGACTCATTTGTCGGAGAATAAATCGGAAGTGGAAACCGTGATGGGCTTATATCCTGGATCAAAAGATTATTTGCAGACCTATGAAGAAAATGGGTTATTGACGGAGCGTTCCCTGTTTGCCCACGGCATTTACCTGTCGGATTCGGAACTAAAACGTATAGCAGAGAATAAGGCGGTAATTGTTCATTGCCCCACATCCAACTCGTTTTTGGGCAGCGGTATTTATGATATGCACCGGGCAAATGAATTTGGCATACATACCGCTTTGGGCACTGACGTGGGAGCAGGAACCACTTTCTCCATGTTCCAAACCATGGGGGAATCCTACAAGGTACAACAAATAAAAGGATACATGATGCCCGTCATGGAGACGTTTTATAAGGCAACCTTAGGAAGTGCGCAAGCTTTGCATTTGGAAAAGGAGATAGGTTCTCTTTTGCCAGGACGATTTGCGGATTTCATTGTCGTTGATTATACCTCGACTATTCCCCAACGGCTCAGGATGGACTACTTGGAGAAATTGGGAAAAGCGACGATTGGTCAAAAATTGTTTGGACTTCAGACAATGGCGGATGACAGGGCTGTAAAAGCGACCTATGTAGCCGGTGACTGTGTGTACGAACTATAACTGTCCTTGTGTGGAGCGCAATGTCTGAAAACCAATAAGCTGGTCATACCGTGCTCCGGGAGGACAATAATATATATATATCGTATATTCATTTTCTGTTTCATGGAAATTACCTTCTATGGTCCCCGTTTCTCCCGTTCCTGTTCCTTCCTTTACCCATAAATATTGATAATTATAATTGCCCTGTTTTAAAAGCAGGGCTTTTTCGTAACGCTGGGCATCCGGGTTATAAGCCATTTCATTTTCGGCTTTAAAAAGATTTTGGACAAAATCCCCGTTCAAGAAAACATTTCCTCCTTTTATTTCAGGCATATCAAGAGAGAAATGGACGATGCAGTAATCTGACTCCGTGTCCGCATCATCGCATCGGCTGCAAGCCGGGTAAAATCTGCCATTTTGATCTTGGTCGTATGCATAGCTGTTCGTGGCGGTGGGAAAATCTGTGGATAACTCTACATGATAATAGGGGTTGAAAAAAGAGGTACTTTCCACATGCATCCCGTTGTATTTGTGTGTAAGGAATTCCATACGTCGGTATTCATTCCCTGCTGGAAATATCAAGCTGCGGCAATTCTCATAGATGATTCTGTCGTTTAGGATAGTACTGGGTTGAATGTCGGAGATGCGTAAATCGTGCCGGTCGTTTTGGAGAATCCTTATTTTAAGGTCTCTTTGAGGAAATGTTATGGGGAAATTCTTCTTTATAACTGTGAAATTTACTTGTTGGTGTTGTTGGTAGGTGTCGATTAAGGTATTACCTTTTACTTCGCCACGGATGCTGACCTGGGGGTCGACAACGGAAAAGCAGGCCGTCAATATGGCATTTTCTGGCTGTTCCTCATCGTAAACTCGCACTACATAATTCCCTGAAACCTTTAGTTGTATTTCTTCATTTGGCAACAAAAGCCGGTAATTGACATACTGCACGGTTGTATTGAAGGAGTTGGCATAATCGTCTATTGTCAAACCTTGGAATCCTTGCATATACTCCGTTTGTGCAAGTTGCGAAGCTGCCCAATCTGTGTTGCAATGTATGACATTGTAGGCATAGCGTGTGAAATGGCTGGATAAATCATCAAATGAAATTTCAATCTGTTCATCGCTTCCTAATGTGATGACCTGAGTGGAAAATACCTTGTTTGGCTGTTTCACTTGCAAGGTCTTGATGCGTTTCGGGCTGAAAATTTCTGTTCGATAAGTTGTTTGAGCTTCTGAAGGCAATAGGGAAAATAAGTATATGAAGAAAAAAATGAAGGAATGTTTCATAACCAAAATCCAATTTGAAGAAATCGTAAATACTGATAACTGTGGCAAAAATATGAAATATGTATTTATCTTTGTGCTATCAAAACTAAAAAATAATAAGAAATGTCAGTTGCACAAAGAGACGACGATATACGTAAGGTGACAACGCACCGCTTATATGAGATGAAGCAGCGTGGAGAGAAGATTTCGATGTTGACGGCCTATGATTATTCCATGGCGACGCTGATCGATCAGTCAGGAATGGATGTGATTTTAGTAGGCGATTCAGCTTCCAATGTCATGGCTGGAAATACAACCACTTTGCCTATCACATTGGATCAGATGATTTACCATGGACGATCTGTGGCTAAGGCCGTAAAACGTGCATTGGTTGTGGTAGATTTGCCTTTTGGTACTTACCAAGGCAATCCCTTAGAGGCGTTAGCTTCAGCCATAAGAGTGATGAAAGAAACGCATGCCGATTGCATTAAATTGGAAGGCGGTGCGGAAGTCAGGGAGTCGGTAGAACGTATTTTGTGTGCCGGCATTCCTGTGATGGGGCATTTGGGTTTGACACCTCAGTCCATAAACAAATTTGGAACTTATTCCGTTCGTGCCCGGGAAGAAGCAGAAGCAAGGAAGCTGATTGAAGATGCCCATTTGTTGGAGAATATAGGTTGCTTCGCTTTGGTATTGGAGAAAATACCGGCCGAATTGGCTTCACGAGTGGCAAAGGAGTTGTCTATTCCTGTCATTGGAATCGGAGCCGGGGGGGGTGTGGACGGTCAAGTCCTGGTCATGCACGATATGTTAGGAATCAACCGAGGATTTTCGCCTCGTTTTCTTCGGCGTTATGCTAATTTGGCGGAAGACATTACGTGCGCTGTCCAGTCCTATATCGAGGATGTAAAGACCGGTGACTTCCCGAGCGAAAAGGAACAATATTGATGAACGTAAAACTTACGGGATATGACGACAATACAAGAAACATTAGTAGGTTTGCCTGAAGAAACGAAAAAACGCATAGAGCCAGTATTTGGATCTGTTGAAATTCTGTATGAAGTAGTTTACTTGATAGCCAAAAATGAACATTTGACGGATTTGAACAAGCCGGATAACTATGAATCCAGGATGGCGGTGATTCGTCGGATACGTTTGCAAGTGGAGAAATTGCTTACTTCTTATGGTTTGGACGGAAAGGAAATAGTTGCAGATATTGCCAGTGACTATTTCGAGGACTATGTAAAATATGTCGAGAAAGATGTCTCGATTACGAATGAACAATTCATGCAAGTTTTGCATAAAATAGAAAAATCGGAAGCGAGTCAATAACGGGTAGGCGGTGTTGCATGGAGGAAAAGAATGATCATATCACCTGGAAAGTGATCTGGAGTTATTTGCTCTTGTTGCTTACAGCGGTTTGTTCAGTTTGGTATATTTATACCATCCTCCAACAATTAGCCGTGGACGATATGCCTGAGAATTCCAACCGTGAAAAAATATATTTAGTCACAAACACTCTTTCTCTGATTTATGAAAGTGAGGCTTTGGGGCAGTTGGTAGGAATGCCGGACAAAGATTTTGGCAATTTCAACCGCACCTTGAAAAAAGCGCATCGCAATTTGGACTCCTTACGGGTTTTGCTGACGGACTCCACGCAACGGCTCAAGTTGGATACCATCCAGGATTTGTTGAAGCGGAAGCGTTGGAACACGTTGAAGTTGATAGAGACATTGAATGAATGGAATGCCGGACAACTCTATTGGGAGAATATTGAAAAAGTTATTGCCGTTCAAGACACCATAGAAGTGAGGCAGGATTCGATACGCATCAGTCCGCCTGCCATGCATGAAGTAATAGAAGTCCGGCAAGACACCGTTGTCATTTCAAAGAAGAAAAAAGGCTTTTTCAAACGTTTAGCTGAAGCATTTACCCCAAAAAACGCCCCCGATACAAGCATCGTTGTCAATACGACCCGGCAGATGGTCGCAGATACGGTAAAGGTGGCATATAATCCTGCTGATACAATTATCCGGGTGCTGAGAAGCCTGCAGGATACAGTCGCATTTAAAAGAAGGCAATTGGCGGATGAATTGCTTCACAGGGCAGCCAATTTACGTTATAATAATTCTGTTATATCCAGCAAAATTAACCAAATGCTCAGAGACATTGAAGAGGAAGAAGTAGATGACTCTTTTGTGCGTGTGCGGCATAAGCAGGAAATACTGAAAGATACGACCCGGACAATTGCAACAATAGGATTAGTGGCTGTGCTTATAGCCATTATCTTCTTGATTATTATCATCCGTGACATTTCTAAAAGCCATTATTACCGCAAGCAGTTGGTAAAGGCCAAGCTGCATGTGGAAGGATTGTTGAGAAGCCGGGAGAAATTGATTCTTATGATTAGCCATGACATCAGGGCTCCTTTATCTTCCATAATTGGTTATATAGAACTTTTGCAACACCGTCATCCCGATGAGCGTTCGGCTTATTATCTGGATAATATGTCCAGTTCTTCCCAGCATATATTGTCATTAGTGAATGACCTGTTGGACTTCCATCGTCTGGAAGTGGGGCAAATAGAATTACATCCTGTCCCGTTCCAAGTTGATACTTTCATGAAAGAAATTTATGAAAGTTTCCTTCCCATGGCAAGTGCGAAAGGTTTGGAGTTTGGTCTTGATATCCAGATGGAAGAAAAAGAACATAGCTATATGTGTGACATTATCCGGTTGAGGCAAATCATCAGCAACTTATTGTCCAATGCTGTCAAGTTTACTCAAAAGGGGAAGATTTCCATACATGTT
Source organism: uncultured Parabacteroides sp. (assembly GCA_937890135.1). Lineage (GTDB taxonomy): Bacteria > Bacteroidota > Bacteroidia > Bacteroidales > Tannerellaceae > Parabacteroides. The sequence goes on along the minus strand of CALBYC010000226.1, from coordinate 12,305 downwards.
TCCGTGAAGAACATCCATTTGAAACTTTACCAATTGAATGTCACTGTTTCTGATGCTGGACCAGGCATTCCTGAATCCGAGCAGGAACGGATTTTTGGAGATTTTACACGTCTGAAAGATGCAGAGCAGGTTGAAGGATATGGATTGGGATTGTCTATAACACGCCGTTTGGTTGAACTTTTGAAAGGTTCGTTGTGTTTGCACAGTGTGATAGGGAAGGGAAGTGACTTTATCGTTTCTTTGCCTATACGGATTTCTGACGTGGAGGCGAAACCTGCGGTGGAGACTGTGCAACATGATATCGTGTTGCCTATTGATGAAGAACGGACTGTTTATTGCCTGTTGGTGGATGATGATGCTATCCAGCTGGCATTGACGGAAGAACTGTTAAAACAAAGCCACGTTGAGGTCGTCTGTGTTTCCAATCCGTTTTCCGTTTTGGATATATTGAAGAATACATCATTTGATGTCATTATTTCAGACATCCAGATGCCCGGAACGGATGGGTATCATTTATTGAAGATGGTCAGGGAATCCGGAATCCCGGGTACGGACAAAGTGCCCGTCATAGCCCTATCGGCCAGTGTGGCAAACGAACATAGCCATTATATTGAAGCTGGGTTTACCGGATTCATCAATAAGCCCTTTACCGCCGAACAGCTGATCGAACTGTTGAATCAGCTGCTTACCACGCATTTGAAGCCGGTTGCAAATATCGATTTCTCGCAATTGACAGCCTTTGCTGGAGGCGATAAGGAAGCTTCCCTCTCCATTTTACATACTTTCATTGAAGAAACAATGAAAAGCATAGACTTGTTGGAAGTTTATTTGCAGGAATACAACAGGGGAGAAGCGGCGAGGGTTGCTCATAAATTGATACCTTTGTTGGTGATGATGGGGGCAAATCATTTGGTGCAAAAACTGCGCATCCTTGAAAAAAACGACGGCGAGTTGTCAGACGAAGGCTGGCATAAGTTGCTGGAAGAGGTCATAGGGAATATTTCAGAAATTATATTCCAAGCCAAACAGCAATATGGCAATGAAAAAGGAAAAACGGAAGGTGCGGATTAAAACTGTGGAATGTTTCCACATTTTCCCCGCCATTTTTCCTCGATTCCACAGTGTGACAATCAGCTAAAAGCCCCAATAATCCATTTTAAACTTCCTGAAATCGGCGAATTTCTTTCTTTTTTCGTAAAAAGTCCCTTCCGGCAAAAGTTTGGCACGGCTTTCGCATATATTTATGCGACATACATAATTAGGTGTTTCTACATTTATCCGTTTTTATAGGTTAAGTCTTTACTTTGAACGAAGTAAAAGTAAAAGAGTAGTAAGTTAAAGTGTTTTTTTGATTAAGTCTGCTAAAAAGAGGCTGCTCGTGAGAGCGGCCTCTTTTTGAATAAATGGGATTGAAAGTTTTTCATGAAAACATTATCTTTGTACAAAAATAACAACCTATGCAGCAATATTTGGATTTATTGAACCGGATACTGGCGGAAGGTGTCCGAAAGGATGATCGTACGGGGACCGGGACCATCAGTTTGTTTGGCTACCAGATGAGATTTAACATGGAAGACGGTTTCCCATTGCTTACGACGAAGAAACTCCATCTTAAGTCTATCATATATGAGTTATTATGGTTCTTGAAGGGAGACACGAATGTGAAATACCTGCAAGAGCACGGCGTGCGTATTTGGAATGAATGGGCCGGACCCGATGGCGACTTGGGACATATCTATGGATATCAGTGGCGTTCCTGGCCTGATTACAAAGGGGGTTCTATCGACCAAATCCATGAAGCCGTGGAGACAATCAGGAATAACCCCGATTCTAGGAGAATTATTGTAAGTGCATGGAACGTCGGAGACTTGGGCAACATGAATTTGCCACCGTGCCATGCCTTTTTCCAGTTTTATGTTGCCAATGGACGTTTAAGCCTTCAGATGTACCAACGGAGTGGGGATGTTTTTTTAGGCGTTCCTTTCAATATCGCTTCTTATGCATTGCTGCTTCAGATGATGGCACAGGTGACCGGACTCAAACCGGGTGATTTTGTCCACACGTTAGGAGATGCACATATTTATCTGAACCATTTGGAACAAGTAAGGCTGCAATTGACCCGTGAACCGCGCCCTTTGCCAAAGATGGAGATCAACCCGGGGGTGAAAAGCATTTTTGATTTTCAATATGACGATTTCAAGCTGGTTGGTTATGACCCGCATCCGCATATCGCGGGAGCCGTAGCTGTATAATAAAAAGAAAAGGACAGATGAGCGAAGTATCCATTATCGTGGCTGTGTCAGAAAACGGGGCCATCGGCATCGAGCAGCGATTGCCCTGGCGTCTTTCTGCCGATTTGAAACATTTCAAGGCCTTGACACTGGGGCATACAGTGATTATGGGAAGAAATACCTTTGATTCTTTGCCCAATGGCCCGTTACCGAAGCGAAAAAACATCGTATTGACTTCCCGGAAAGATTGGGATGATTCTGACTGTTTGCGGTGTTCATCCTTGGAAGAGGCTTTGGCTATATGTGCAGATGAACCGGAAGTGTTTGTCATTGGGGGGGCTGCTGTTTACCAAAGAGCCTTGCCGAAGGCTGATAAACTTTATTTGACCCGTGTGCATCATGCTTTTGAAACCGCAGACACATTCTTCCCTGTTGTGGATTGGTCGGAATGGGAGGAAGTAAGCCGTGAGGATGGTTGGCCGGACGAAAAGAATGAATATCCCTATTCATTCCTTACCTATCGAAGGAAAATGGGATAATTGGCTTATTTTAACGCATTGTTCATAACTTTTAGCTCTGAAATCCAATCTATATGAAAAGGGAAAGTGATTTATTGGGGCGAGAAGGATTATCAGCCCGTATGTCGAACTTTTATTTAAAGAAGATAGATATGAAGTTTAGAGCTTTGTTTGTTTCCGTATGTATGCTTCCGGCTCTTGCCTTGTCTGCCTATTATGGACTCAAGGCTTCTGTGCTGCCGGAATCGAATGTAAACTGGGATAAGATGGTGAATGCGAAGAACGCCCCGGAAGTCATCCGGGGGTTGATCGATGAAATGCTGAAAGAGCTGGAGAAGAACAGCGACCGTTTCCCTGAGCTGATGCGTGAGCTGGAGGAATATACGGCCCATTTGGAAGATCCGGTTGTAAAAGCTTTTTTCCATTCGTTGATAGCAGAAATGTATTCGGATTACTACCATAACAATGCGTGGACTATACGGCAAAGGACACCCATGACGGACTTTGTCCCTGAAGATACCCGTGAATGGAGCTCCAATCTGTTCGAAGAGAAAATAGAACAGGAGGCAAATGCCTCATTGGACCCGGCAAAAGAATTGCAGGAGGCGAGGGTGGAGGATTATGAGAAAATCATGGATCTGAAAGCGGATTCCAGAGATTTGCGTCCGACTCTGTATGATTTTTTGATAGAGCGTGCTATACGTTTGAATGGAAGGGAGGCAAAGACATATTATGGGCAGTGGATAGCTTTCCGTAAGACACAGCCAAATAAAAAGGCCGAATTGTTGGTCGTGTTGGATTCGCTTCAGAACTCATCGGGGATAGGTGACCCTTCCCGGAAAACATCCTATCTGCAAGCCTTGGATTCTTTATCAGTGGAATATACCGACAAGGGATGCCGCATGGAATTGGCTTTGGCAAAATTGACGGCATTGCAATCTGGCAACATAGCCAATTACAAGCAATTGCCCGAGGGGGAAGAGAAGGAGAGATTACGGAGTACATATAAGTTTATGCGGGAGTGTGTGGAGGAATATGGTAAAACCGGTCGTGCCGCTTCGTTCTATAACGCACAACTGGACATGGATTCACCATATGTTAGTGCTAAAAACGACAATAATGTTTATCCTGGCAAGAATTTTGCTTTAAAGCTGACGAGCCGAAACATCCGCAGAGTCAAGGTTTCAGTTTATGAGAGCCGGGAACTTCCTGAGTCAGCCTTGAGGTCGAGCACGAATGCGCCTAAATTAGGAGGGTTGGTTCATCGTTCTTATATAGAACTGCCTAACGAAGAACCTTATTTGGCAAAAGATACGGTCATAGAATTGCCTATGGCGAAAAATGGTCTCTATTTTTATCGGATTGAGGGAGTTGCGGAGAAAATCTCTGTTTCCGGGACATTCAGTGTAAGCCGCATGGCCGCTGTGGTTCGCCCGTCTGGCAATGGACGGAATGAAGTGCTTGTGACAGACTTTTGTTCAGGTAAACCAATGGAGGGAGTCCCTGTGATTTGTTATGGCACTTCCTATAATCGTGACAATACACCGAAGAAGGTGGGGCAAACAGTGACGGGGAAGCAAGGAATAGCGACGATAGATTTTGCTGATGCTCCCAAAGTCCAATCCGTCCGTCCGTTCTTGGCTGGTGACACGGCGTCATTGCTGACCTATGTCCAAGCTGCGAGCCGCCGGGCAAACAACAAGCTCGTAGTGACTGCATCGTTCTTTACCGACAGAGCCATTTATCGTCCGGGGCAGACCGTATGTTTTAAAGGCATATTATATACGGATGAAAAACAAACTTTGGCTGAAAAGGGAGAGGAGTGCGAAGTGTCGCTACGTGATGCGAACCAGCAAGAAGTAGCCCGGAAGAGTTTTAGGACGAATGAATTCGGTTCGTTCCATGGAGAGTTCACTTTGCCCCAATCCTCGTTGACGGGTGTCTATACTTTGTTTTCTGCCCACTCTTCTTTCTCTTTCCGTGTTGAAGAATATAAGCGTCCTTCATTTGAAGTCTTGATGGATTCTTTGAAAGAAACAGCTTCTTTTGGTGAGGCATTGGTGCTAAAAGGTAAGGCGATGACCTATTCGGGAGTCCCCTTGTCTTCGGGCAAGGTGGATTGGAGTATCCAGACAGTTCCTTCGTGGTGGGCACGTTATTATATGCCGAACCCGTTTCGGGATAATTTATTGGCAGCTTCTGGTACCTCAGAAGTTGGAGAAGACGGCACTTTCCAAATCGATTTCGTCCCGGAACGTCCTGAAAATGGCAAGGAGCGTATTGTGCAGAGTTATGAGTTAAAAGTGTCTTTGACCGACAGCAAGGGGGAAACGCATGAAGCTTCTGCCACTTTCGCCGTCGGAGACATGCGCATGCTGTTTTCTGTGGACATCGCTAATCAGATGGAAAAAGAAAAGGCCAATGTGACTGTTTCTGCTTGGACATTGAATCGCAATAAGGTTGAAGCGGTAGGCGACTATGCGATTTATGCCCTTCGGCAAGATGTGAAGGGGAAACGGGCACCGGAAAACAAGTACGTCCGTGGGGATAAAGTGGCAAGCGGAACTTTTGTTACAGATGTGCCACTGGATAAAAAGGTATTTGCTTCGTTGCCTTCTAACCGTTATCGTTTGGTTGTAACAGGGAAAGATGATAAGGGCAATCCTGCGGAAACGGAACGGGATTTTATTTTATATAGTTTGCATGACCAGCGTCCACCCGTGGAAACGGACAGCTGGATGCCTCGTCATGAGTTGTCGTTGGTCCCGGGGGAAACAGGCAATGTGCTATTTGGAACGACGCACGAAGCCATTTATCTCCTTTACGAACAGTTTGCGCAGGATGGAAAGGTGTTGCACCGGGAGATTGTACGGATGGGGAATGAAAACCGTTCTTTCCCGATTTGTTATAAAGATAGTTATGGAGATGGCATCACGCTTTCATTTACTTATATTCGTGATGGAAGATTGATTACGGAGAATGCTTCTATAACCCGCAAACAACCAAATCGTAAATTAACGATTATCCCCGAAACTTTCCGGGATTATTTGCTGCCTGGCAGTCTTGAAACTTGGAAATTCCGTTTGTTGCAAGCTGATTCAACGGCTGTGAAAGCTGAAGTATTGGCAAGCATGTACGATGCTTCATTGGATGCCATTGCTGGACATTCTTGGGTATTTGCGCCCGAACACCACTATTTGCTCAGGTTCGCAAGATTCCGTTCCGGACAAGCTTTTGAATCTTCATCCAAGGATGATTTGAGAAATGGAGGTTTTGTTTCCCCTTATTATTACCAATACGATGATTTGTTTAAGCCGTGGCATGAATTGTTGAGTTGGACAACTCCATGGATTAACGCTCCGAGTAAAGGGGCTGTAACTGGAGGTGTGCGGATGAAGAATCAGTTGATGATGCGTTCCATGGCCGTTGAAGGCGATAGTTTTGTAGAAGATGCCATGGTCGAACAAGCGCTGCCTGAAGAATCCGATGAGGAAAATGATGGAAGGATAGTCCCTTCTTCTTTGCGCAGGGACTTTGCTGAGACAGCTTTCTTTTATCCTGTATTAAAAACCGATGGGAAAGGAGAAGTGTCTTTTGATTTTACCTTGCCCGAGAGCAATACGACTTGGAAGTTGCAACTGCTGGCTCATACGGATAGTTTGAAGTATGGGTATTGGTCGAAAGAGATTATATCGAACAAGCCGATTATGGTACAGCCTAACTTGCCCCGTTTCTTGCGAGAAGGCGATTTGGTGACGGTTTCAACTCATTTGTTGAACCAGTCAGGCAAAGAAATTGAGGGACACGTGTCGTTGGAGTTGTTTGTACCGGAAAATGAAAACATCCTTTACCGGGCTGAAAAGCCTTTTGCTTCATCAGCTGGCGACCGTATGGAAACGATTCAGTGGAGCATCCCTGTTGCGGATTGGTCTTGCTTTGGTGTCTTGGGTTGCCGTATCATGGCCAAGACATCCGAAGGTAATGATGGGGAGCAGCGCCTGCTGCCTGTATTGTCTAAGCAGATATTAGTCACGGAAAGCATCCCGTTCTATCTGATGGATGAAAAAGAAACGCATGTCCGATTACCTCGCCAGGCTGTGGAGAATCCGTATAGGGTAACTTTGGAAATGACGGCCAATCCTGTGTGGTATGCCGTGCAGGCATTGGCTACATTGGACATAAGCGACAGCGAGGATTTGCTCAGTCTGCTGGCTGTCTATTACAGCAATACTTTGTCCCAGTACATTGCGGGTTCCAATCCGAAGATACGGCAAGTCATTGACCGATGGGACGCCGAGGGGGCCAATACGGAAACTCTGTTGTCCAATCTGGAAAAGAACAGCGAATTGAAGGGCATCTTGTTGGAAGAGACCCCTTGGGTGATGGAAGCCAAGAATGAAACGGAACAGAAACAGCGCTTGCGGTTATTGTTCGACATGAATCGTGCCGGCGATTTGAAACGCAAAGTGTTTGGGAAGCTCCAAGAGACTCAACAGGAAGATGGCGGTTGGGGCTGGATGCCGGGGATGCGAAGCAGCCGTGATATGACATTGCAGGTCTTGGATGTGATGGCCCGATTAGTGGATCTGCACGCTGTGGAATTTACGGAAGCGGAGAAGCGGATGCAATTCGATGCATTAGCTTATGTCGATCATTCCATCCAAAAAGAATATGAATGGGAAATGGCGCATATGTCTTTGGGGTCGATTCCTTCCGAAGGCAAGTTGTATGCTTTGCTGGTTCGTAGTTATTACCGGGATGTCCCGGAAACGGGGAAATCTCATGAGGCGTACAAATATTATGAAAATAAAGCGGCAGCTCATTGGAATGATTATGGTTTGCCCGGACGGGCTATGATTGCTAAGCTGATGGTAAGGAATGGCAACCGAAAATTGGCGGGGACTATTTTGGATTGGTTCAAGCGGACAGCGACGGTTGATAGTGAAAAAGGAATGTATTGGGCGAACAACCGTTCGTATTTTGCCGGTTCGCATGGTCCGCTGGAAACGCATTGCATGATTATGTCTTTGTTTGCGGACATGCAACCCGATGCAAAGCTGATGAACCAAATGAAGCAGTGGCTGATCGGGCAAAAACGGACGCAGAATTGGGAATCGACCGGAGCTTCCATCGATGCCGTCCATGCCTTGCTCTCGACGGGAGGTGATTGGTTGGGCACGGACAATCATTGCCGGATTGATTGGGACGGAAGAACTTTGAGTTCGGATGCAGGAAATGCCGCCACGGGTTATGTGAAAGTATCGTTACCTGACGAACAGTTAAAGCAAAGCCGGCAACGAACGGTTCAAGTTAAAAAAGAAGGGGACGCACCGGCTTGGGGGGCGGTTTATACGCAATACTTTGCTCCGCTCAGCTCCTTGGAAAAGGATAAAGGAGTGATGAATGTGGAGAAGAAATTATTTATCGAGAAACATGAAGATGGGCTGCGCCGTTTGGAGCAAGTGACGGAAGGACGGCCATTGCAAGTAGGAGACAGAGTGGTGGTACGTTTGACAATCCGTTCGGACAGGGCCATGGACTATGTCCTCTTGAAAGATATCCGTTCGGCTTGCATGGAACCCGTAGATCAATTGTCACGGACGGTATGCCGTGAGGGGATTTGGTATTACCAAGCGACGAGAGACCTTTCGGAGAACATCTACATCGAGCACCTTCCTGAGGGGACGTTCGTGCTGGAATATCCGGCCTATGTCTCTCGTCCGGGGAAATACGCAGGTGGCATCAGCACGATCCAATGCTTGTATGCTCCGGAGTACATCAGCCGTACGGAAGGCATGGAGGTGGAAATAAAATGAAGCAAGTCCCCCATCGTATGGAGGGATAGGAACGGGCAGCCCGTGGCGGCAAGCCGCGAAGGATGCCTGTTCCTATAACGGGGAGTCCATCATGCATTTCCATTTCCGGTATCCGAAAACGCTGATTACGGCGTAAAGGGCATAAAATCCGGCTGTGAAATAGTGCGCTTTATGGACATATAAACAGGAGCTGACGATGGCCACGATGAACCAGCAGCCCCATTGTTCGACATATTTGTGCGCCAACATCCACAAGCCGATAATGCTCAAGGATGTCGTGAAAGAATCCAGCCAAACCACATCTCTCTCTGTATAGTGGATCAATGCCCATGCGATTGCCATGAGCACCATGACGAAGGATGCGATTAATTGGGGTAACAAGCAGGTAGAGATGGAGGTGATTTTTAATTCCGTTTCCTTCTCTTTTTCCCGGGGCCGCTTGCGTTGTTTCCATACGAACCAACCGTATATGGAAATAAGGAAATAGCCAAGGCTGATTCCGAAGTCTGCATAGAGTCCGTTTTGGTAATAAATAATCATACAGATGGAATACATGACGATGCCGGTTATCCATACATAGATACTCGCACGGTATTCAAACCATAAATAAAACAATCCGATGATTGTTCCAACCAGTTCCAATGAGTGTTCCATTTGTTGCCTATGATTTGGGAAAGGGGATGCGATGAAATTATCTTTGCCTGCCGTCCAAAGCCGCAGAGGGTAACGGCTGCTGCTTTGGACAGCAGCATTCTTTACTTGTTTCGTTTCTGCTCGGCTTGCGTCCGGATTAACTCTTCATCGTCAAAGTAGTTAATTCGCATAGCCTTGCGGACATCGGCCAACGTTGCGGCGGCAGTCTCCCTTGCCACCTCGCTTCCTCGCTTCAGCATTTGGTAGACGCCGGGGATGTCTTGCTCGAACTGCTTTCTTCTTTCACGTATCGGCTCCAGTTCTTCCTGCAGGATTGCGTTCAGGAACTTTTTGACTTTTACATCCCCCAGTCCGCCGCGTTGATAATGGGCTTTAAGTTCGTCCAGGTTGGCATAATCGGGGAAATACTTGGCAAAATGTTCGTCTTTGCAAAAAGCATCCAAGTAGGTGAAAACCGTGTTCCCTTCAATTTTCCCCGGATCCTGGACCCGGAGGTGGTCCGGATCGGTAAACATGCTCATGACACGTTTCTTGACATCTTCGGGAGTGTCGGACAGGTAAATGCAGTTCCCTAATGACTTGCTCATTTTTGCTTTGCCGTCTGTGCCGGGCAAACGCAGGCAGGCCGAATTGTTCGGCAGGAGAATGGAAGGCTCTACCAATACTTCACCGTAAGTGGAATTAAAGCGGCGTACGATTTCCCTCGCTTGCTCCAACATAGGCTCCTGGTCTTCACCTGCGGGCACTGTGGTAGCTTTGAATGCGGTTATGTCCGAGGCCTGGCTGATTGGATAGGTGAAGAAACCGACGGGAATGCTTGTCTCGAAATTCCTCATCTGTATTTCCGTCTTTACAGTCGGATTGCGTTGCAAGCGGGAAACGGTAACCAGGTTCATGTAATAGAACGCCAGCTCGCATAGCTCCGGCACTTGCGATTGGATGAAAATCGTGCTCTTTTCGGGGTCAAGCCCGCAAGAAAGGTAGTCCAGAGCGACTTCGATGATATTCTGGCGAACTTTTTCAGGATTGTCTGCATTGTCGGTTAAAGCCTGGGCATCTGCGATCATGATATATATCTTGTCAAATTCACCAGAGTTCTGCAACTCAACGCGTCTCTTGAGTGAACCTACATAATGCCCTAAATGTAAACGTCCTGTGGGACGGTCTCCAGTAAGAATAATTTTGCTCATATATTTGTTTGTTATGAAACAGAAATGCTTCTGTTTATGTATTTTGTATTCCTTTGTTTTCACTTTCAGCTTCGCATTCTTTTTCTTTCCATGACTTGTCTCGTCCGGGGGATTCGATATGCGGGCATGCGAATTCATCGTGTTCCAGGGCTTCTAACGATAGACTCATCTGCCATCGCTCTGCCAAAAACAATTACCGTCTTCATGCGTTTCCCTGTTTCTTTTGTCAAATGTTGGCAATGGATATGATGTCTGCGAAGACACCGGCCGCCGTTACACCGGCCCCCGCGCCGTATCCTTTGATTATCATGGGGTATTCATGATACCTTTCCGTGGAAATCATGATGATGTTGTTGCTCCCTTCCAAATCGAAGAACGGATGATGGCTGTCAACTGCTTTCAAACCAACCTCGCATTCGCCATTTTCCATTTTGGCGACGAATCTCAGCCGCATGTTCTTTGCCTCGATTTCCTTTCGTTCTTTTTCGAAATCCGCATCCAATTCTGAAATATGCTTCCAGAAATCTTCCAAAGACCCCTTGAAATATTTTTCAGGAACAAAAAGGTTTTTCTTCACGTCGGATTGTTCCACGCGATAACCTGCTTCCCTTGCCAATATCACTAATTTGCGGATGACATCTTTGCCGCTCAAATCAATGCGGGGGTCAGGTTCGGAATAGCCTGCTTCCTTTGCCATCCGGATAGCTTTGCTTAGAGGGATGTCCGCGCTGACGGTGTTGAATATGAAGTTCAATGTGCCAGACAAAACAGCTTCTAATTTTAAAATATGATCTCCGCTGTTTATCAAATCATTCATCGTGTTGATGATGGGAAGTCCTGCGCCCACATTCGTCTCGAACAGGAACTTGATGTCCCTGTGGCGGGCCGTTTCCTTCAGCAACTGATAATTGTCATAAGCTGAAGAGGCGGCTTCTTTATTGGCAGCCACGACTGATACATTTCCGTCCATCAATTTTCGGTACAATGCCGCAACCTCAGGACTTGCCGTGCAATCGACAAACACGGCATTGAATATATTCATGTCTAAAATGTGGTTGCAAAGTTTCGTAGGGTTGCTATCGATGCCTTTTTCATGCAGCTCTTGTTTGTAATTGTCCAATTGGATGCCATCTCTGCAGAATAAGGCTTTTTTGGAATTGGCTATCCCTACAATATTGAGCTTAAGTCCGCTTTGAAGCATCAGTTTCGGCTGCTGTATGCGGATTTGCTCCAAAAGGTTGCTGCCGACTGTTCCTATTCCTACGACAAACAGGTTCAATACCTTATATTCAGAAAGGAAAAAGGAGTCATGGATGGAGTTTAATGCCTTTCTCAAATATTCTTTCCGGATGACAAAGGAAATGTTTGTCTCGGAAGCTCCTTGCGTACAAGCTTTCACGCTGATTCCGGCACGTCCCAAAGTCCCAAACAATTTCCCTGCGATGCCAGGGGTGTGCTTCATGTTTTCTCCCACAATGGCAACTGTGGCCAAGTCTTTTTCTGCAATGGTATCGTTCATGTCTCCTTGAGCACGTTCCATGGCAAATTCTTCGTCAAGCACTTGCACGGCTAAGTCGGCATCTGCATTTCTTACCGCAAAAGTCGTATTGTTCTCGGAACTGGCCTGTGCGACCAAAAATACGCTGATGCCATTCTTTGCCAGTGTCTTGAAAATCCTGTAGTTTACGCCAATGACTCCTACCATGCCCAGTCCTTGAACGGTAATCAAGCAAGTGTCGTTAATGGACGAAATGCCTTTTATCAACGCTTTCCCCGTAGGTTTTTCTTTCTCCCTTGATATGTATGTGCCGGGAGCTTCCGGGTTGAATGTGTTCAATATCCTGATGGGGATATTTTTGTGGTAAACCGGGTAGATTGTAGGCGGATAAATGACTT
>CALBYC010000225.1 GCA_937890135.1 uncultured Parabacteroides sp. | reverse complement strand
ATCAGAGAAGTTGTTGCGACTGGATAATTTTTGGTAACGATTTAGCGAAAGTCAGACTGCTTTTGTCTGCTTTGCCTTGCATAATGTTTCAAACAACTCTTGCATGTGCAAAGTTAAATCTAAATTCTGAAAAACATACATATCCGTTTGTTTTTTGCAGATTTTTAAGACTTTCAAATGACCAAAAGACAATGCAGACGCAAACAATGACCATTGGGGCAACACAATAGAAATGACGCCACAAAAGGAAATAAGCAGGGAGCAAGTGGAGAAACAACGAAAGGAAAAGATAAAAAGATGCAGCCCACAGAATAAAATTCTGAAGCTGCATCTTTGATAACTTATCTCAACAAGTCGGCGATATCATCAAAGGAGCCATCATTATTGGCTGGGGTGATGCCAAGAAGATGACTAAGTAAAGGATAGACATCTACATTCTTGAAGACGAGGGGCTTTGCATAGCCTTGCTTGAAGTCCGGTCCTGCCGCACGGAATATCACGTGCATATCGCTATAATTGGGGTCAAAGCCATGATTGCCTGCAAGCACCTTGTCTTGGTCACTGAATACCCAACCAATGTCCGAAACGACAACAATGTCCGCAATATTCTTGTTTGTTCCATAGTTGAAATAAGCAGGCATCTTATCCTTATGCCAAGCCCTAATGTGAGGCACTTTCGCCAAGGCTTTCAGAATTTTGTCAGCACAGCCTTTGTTGGGATAAATCATGGTTGGGAAGCCGTTGGCTATGGTTTTATACCATGACTTGTCCAGATATTTGGCCAAGTTGACAATTCGCTCATTTGAGTTTCTTCCCATGCCATGATCGGCTGTAATAATTAGATTAACCTTCTTGCCGTCAGGCATCTGCCGGATGTCGTTCCACAACTGCCCCAACAAGCAATCCAAGGTTTCCACCTGCTTGCGGGTCTGCTTGCTCTCCGGTCCAAAGGTATGTCCAGAATGGTCGGGCTCGTCGAAGTAAGCCATAATCAACTGCGGACGCTTGCCCTCCGGCATCTTGAGCATTCTTTCTATCTCCGCAATTCGCTCCACATAGGTAAGCAGGGGCTTCTGCTCGTAATTGAAGTAAATGTCAGGATAAGAGCCTTGGATGGCCACATCCGAGCCAGGCCAATACACGACGCCCACCCGCTTGCCTTGTTTCTTGGCAGTAAGCCAGATAGGTTCGCCGCCCCAAAACCGTGGATCCTGCTTGGTGTCCTTGTTGCCCAAGCTAAACTCCAGTCCACTTTCCTTGTCCAAGAACCGGTTGGCAATGATGCCGTGATGGTCAGGCACCAAGCCTGTAGCCAACGTGTAATGGTTCGGGTAGGTTACCGAAGGGAAAGAAGGCTGCATGACAGCCTTCACCCCCTCCTTGGCCAATCCGTCAAGGAAAGGCGTGTCATACATCTCTGGATAATCCCAGCGACAGCCATCGAGGGAAATGATGACGGTACGGTGTTCTTGCGCCATGCCCATGCCTAATTGGGACAAGAGCAGCAAAGTGATAAATATTATTTTTCTCATCGTTTTTTT
>CALBYC010000224.1 GCA_937890135.1 uncultured Parabacteroides sp. | reverse complement strand
CCGCCTTTATGGTATTGGAAATGCCCAGCGATTGGTCTATGTCGGTGTTGGTGCTTGTGTTCTCATTGCCGTTGGCATCGTACATCCGCATTCGCCTGTAGTTCATCATTTCATAATCTACGCTGACGAGTGCAGTTTGCCCGATGATGGCCGCGGCACTGAATATCCATTTGTCGGGCGTACGGTATTTATAATCGGTATACGCATTATTAGGCGACTCGTCATGATATTGGTCTTTCAAAGACTGAATATCGGATGCTGACTTCGCATAATAATAATCGGTCATCTTATACCATGTTGGAGAATTGTATGCAATTCCTACACGGAGGAAATCCGCCGGGCGCACAATCGCACCGACATTTATTCCATATCCGGTTCCTTCAGTTTTCAGGTTGTTTTCAACCTCGATATAACTGGTGTAATCGGTTTGTTTGTTGTAATCCTCTGCATAATAAGCATACATGTTATAGTCCAGATCGGTAATCGTCACACTTGCTCCTACCATCAAGAAATCTGAGAAGTTGCCGCCAAAACCGATTGCATATTGGTCGATTGCTCCATTTTCTTCCACGTCAAGTTCTGTGTAAGAGCGCTGGTAAGAAGTTGATGGCAAATTGGTGGAGAATTTGCCGTCATTGTAATCCATGAACCCCCCGCAGTTCCCAAGGATGGAAAGCCAGTCATTCACGTGCTCGTACGGGTCGTACGTGATGTTGTCTCCGGAACTCTGGTAGTTCAGGTCATCCGGCGTCAGTCCGCTTGCATTGGCACGTGCGGCAATATAGTCGGTGAGGGAAGAGCCATTGCTTCCGTTCACTGCGGCCTTGTATTTGCGATGGTAATTTTTCAGTCGGTTGTACGAGAATCCAACGTTCCAGCTAAGCAGCCCTTCATCGTTGCCTGTTGGGAAATATCCCATGTAAGCAATGTTGTCAAAGTTGAATCGGGTCTTCTTTGCTGTCGATTGGTTGCCGGCCCAATTACTTTTGGATTCTATGCCGGTTACATCCAATGTCGTTACGATCTCCGAGCTGCGGTAGACACTCAATCCGGCCGGATTGTGGTTTAAAACCGATATGTCCCCGCCTAAAGCCCCAAATGCGCCTGCCATAGCCATGCTGCGAGCAGAACCTTGTAGGTCGCTTCCGTTTTGTGTGTACTTATAGGCATCTGTGATGCCTTGAGAAAAAGCAGCACCGGTGCCAAGCACCAGTGCTAACGATATTGTCAATACTTTTTTCATTGCTGTCCAAAATAACTGATTCTGTAATTATCTTCCACGTCCGCCACCGCGACCGCTGCCTCCAACGCTTCCTCCGCCAGAGCGGCCACCGCCTCCCATGCTGCCGCTGCTGAATGATCCGCCGGAGCGGCCTGAACTTGCTGGAGCGCTATAGGAACGAGTCGTAGCATTGCTGCGCGAAGGTGTATAGGAGTTTCTGTTGTTTATCGAACTGCTTCCGCGTCCCGAAGAGATGCTGCTTCGTCCGGACGAACGCCCGCCCGAGTAGGATGAAGAACCTGTGCTCATGCGAGTCCTTGGCGTGGAAGAGCTTATTCCATTGCTGCGGCCTGCAGATGTGCTGTTTGTGCCACTTGAATACCGGCCACTGCCTCTTCCTGTCGAAGAAACTCCGCCGTTTGAACGTAACGAGGAAGAGTTGTTGGATGAATAACGTCCGCTTCCCCTGCCATTGTTGCCATCGGAGCGCAAGGAAGAAGCATGGGTGCCTGAAGTGAATCTTCCGGATGACCTGCCGGAAGAGGATGTCATGCTTCCTGCGTTTCTGCCGGATGCGAATGAATTGCCTCGTAAATTGTTTTGATATGCGTTCCGGCCTGATGTGTATCTTCCTGCTGAAGAGCGTCCGTTCCAATAATAATGTGGCGCGTGTGCGAAATGGTCATGATGATGCCATCCGCCACCCCAATGAGCGCCGTACCAGCCTCCGTACCATCCGCCCCAGCCCCATGAAGGTCCCCACCATGGGTCATACCACGGGTCATACCAGCCTGCATACCATCCGCCCCAGCCCCATGAATAAGGACGATACCACCAAGACGAATAATATCCTCCCCAAGGTCTGTAGAACCAGGGGTCGTACCATCCGCCCCAAGAATACCAAGGTGAACCCATGTTGATGTTCACAGACACATTGGCGGAACCATCGGAGTAGTCTGTCCCGTAATCATAGGAATAGTAACCGTCATTTACGAATAAATCGACCTGGTCTGCACCGACAATCGATATTTTACTGGGCGAGTGGTAGCGGACGATGCGTTCGCTGTATTCCAAGTCGGAACGTCTCTCCGGCTTGACTGTCACCTTTGTCTTTTGGCCGTCCTGATAGTTGTCGTTGTCATGCCATTCTTCATCAGAAGAATAGCGTCTGTTATATTCATCCACGCTCCTGTCGTAATCGGTATAAGTGCTGCCGGAACGCGTATAACTGGAAGTAAGCGTAGGCTCTACTCCTTCGCTTTGTTCGTCTTCATGATGAGAAAGCCTTGTTTCTTTGTCGGAAACTTCTTTATTTGCAGCCTTTTTTTTCGAAGAGTAATAAATATCATCGAAATATTGTGCTTTTGCAGTTGTCCCACCCAAAACAAAGATTAGCATCATCATCCAAGATGTTAGTTTAGTAGGCTTCATATATGTATCTCCTATTGTTTAGTTCATCGCCTTTTAGAATAAGACTGAGCGCGCAGTAAAAGGTTTAATGCGGCAGGCAGTGCTTTGTTCTTGTAAGGCAATCATTTGTACAAAAATAATCATTCGCCGTCAAAGTCATTGCAAATACATAGACTTTAACATTCGATATAAGACATTCGTTGATGCTGTCTTTTTCTACATGATGCAGAGGAAAAAGAAAAAGATGCAGCGATACGTCTTTATTTTTATTTTTTTAGTAAAAGCTTCTCGATGTTTTGGGTGAAATCCTCTTTGGACATGGCCCCTAACGACATGGTGGGCTTGCCGTTCTTGGGGATGAACAAGATAGAGGGGATGCTTTGTATCCCAAATGTTCCGGCTAATTCTTTTTCTTTGTCTACGTTTATTTTGTAAATGATGATTTTCCCTTTATATTGTTCGGACAGCTCTGCCAAGATAGGGGAGATGGCTTTGCATGGGCCGCACCAGTCGGCATAAAAATCCACGATGCACGGGAGATTTCCTTCGTACACCCATTTGTCGGGATTCTTTTCATAATTGAAAACTTTGGAGAGGAATTCTGCTTTGGTAAGATGGATGATTTCTCCTTTCTTGTCTGCTGGTGCCTCCTTAGCCGTGGGGTTGCAGGCGAATGCCGTACTGCATGTCAGACCGAGCATGAGCGCATATAATAAAAGGCTTTTGAAATGTTTCATGTCCCAATGATTTAAAATTTCCACAAATTTAATAGAAAGTTGCCATAGTCAAGCGTGAAAGAAGGAAAAAATGAGGGGGCGAATGAAAAAACATCTACCTTTGCAGTGTAAACGTGCGGCTATATATTTAGTATTTATTAATATAAAAGAGGTATGGATTTTAAACGTATTTTGCCAGTGGCAGTGTTTTCTGCTTTGTTGCTGGCAAGTTGTAATGAACGAAAGAGCGACAAGGAAGTCGGTTTGGACTTGGCCAACATGGATACGACGGCTTCTGTTGGAACGGATTTTTACCAGTATGCTTGTGGGGGATGGATCAAGAACCACCCGTTGACTGCGCAATATTCCACGTTCGGAGTGTTCAACGTATTGGATGAACAGAACAAGACCCGCTTGAAGGAGCTTATCGGGGACATTGCGGCGCAGGAGCAGCCTCAAGGATCTGTCGCTCAGAAAATCGCCGATCTGTACAATCTGGCTTTGGATAGCGTGAAACTTAACAACGACGGTTCTGAACCTATCCGGGAGCAGTTGGACAGGATTGCTTCCATTCGCCAGAAGCAAGAGATTATTCCGCTGGTGGCCGACCTGTACCGGCAAGGCGTGGCTTGTTATTTTGTTGCATCGGTCGAGGCGGATGTCATGAACAGTAAGATGAACCTGTTCCAGATTTACCAAGGAGGAATCAACCTGGGACAGAAAGACTATTATTTGGATTCGGATTCTGTCACTTTGGACATACGGGACAAATACCGCCGGCACATAGTCAATTCTTTCAAGTTGGCCGGTTTCGGCGAAGAAGAGGCGCGGAAGAACATGGAGGCTGTGATGGAAATAGAAACCGCCATCGCCCAGGCTTCTTTGGGTGCCGTGGAGTTGAGAAACCCTGCCGCGAACTACCATAAGATGTCTTTCGAGGATTTGAAGAAGGATTTCGCAGGCATTGATTGGGATGCTTATGTGGACGGACTGGGTGCCAAGGGCGTGACGGAAGTAAGCGTGGGCCAGGTCGATGCCATCAAAGAGGTCGGCAGGCTGATAGAAAAGTTGCCGGTTGAGAAGCATATCGCCTATATCCAATGGAACTTGATCGACGCGGCGGCGAGTTTCTTGAGCGACGAGTTTGTGGATGAGAAATTCGATTTCTATGGCAAGACCCTTTCCGGCAAGCAAGAGAACCAGCCCCGTTGGAAACGTGCCATCAACACGGTCAACGGCTCTTTGGGCGAAGCTGTCGGCCAGATATACGTCAAGAAGTACTTCCCGGCTGCCGCCAAGGAGCGCATGGTCGGATTGGTCAAGAATTTGCAGGTAGCTTTGGGCGAGCGCATCCAGGCGCAGGAGTGGATGAGCGACACGACCAAGATGAAGGCCATGGAGAAACTGGGCACGTTCCGTGTCAAGATTGGTTATCCGGACAAGTGGAAGGATTATTCTTCCTTGGACATTGCCAAGGATTCTTATTGGGCAAACATCGTGCGGGTTTCTGCGTGGAACCTGGCCGACAATATGAACCGGGTGGGCAAGCCGGTAGACGTGGACGAATGGTTGATGAGTCCGCAGACCATCAACGCTTACTACAATCCCACGACCAACGAAATCTGTTTCCCGGCCGCTATCCTCCAGTATCCTTTCTTTGACATGGAGGCAGACGATGCCATGAACTACGGTGCCATCGGTGTCGTGATAGGGCATGAGATGACGCACGGGTTCGACGACCAAGGCCGCCAGTTCGACAAGGACGGTAACCTGAAAGATTGGTGGACGGCTTCCGATGCGCAGAAATTCGAGGAGCGCGCCAAGGTCATGGTTGACTTCTTTAATAAGATTAAGGTGTTGCCGGACTTGAATGCCAACGGAGAGTTGACGTTAGGTGAAAACCTGGCCGACCACGGGGGATTGATGGTGGCTTATCAGGCTTTGCAGAACGTGATGAAGGATAATCCGTTGGGCGACAAGGACGGCTTTACTCCGGAACAACGCTTCTTCTTGGCTTATGCTACCTTGTGGGCTCAGAATATCCGCGACGAGCAGATTCGCGTTTATACGAAGTCGGACCCTCACTCATTGGGGAAATGGCGTGTGAACGGAGCTTTGCCTCATGTCCAGGCTTGGTATGACGCATTCCATATCACTCCCGATGACCCGATGTACGTAGCTCCGGAAGACCGTGTGGCTATCTGGTGATGGACGAGATGAATGAAACAAACGGACGTGGCGATCGTTTCCAATCGTCACGTCCGTTTTTGTGAAAGATAGCGACCAAAATCTTAAAACGCCGCAGGGGCAGGGCGATTAATATTCATCCACCTTCAGGTCTGTCCGGAAACTATCCAACTTCTCTGCCAGCCTTTCTTGGACCTCTTTGTAATCGGGGTTGCCGAAGAGGTTGTTCGTCTCGTTCGGGTCTGACTGCAAATCGTACAATTCATTGCAATTGACCGCATCGTTCCTTTCGTCCTTTCCGCCATAGAAATGGATGAGCTTGTATCGTTTGTCCCGTACTCCGTCGTGACGGCGAACCATGTGGATGGCGGGGTAGTCGTAATAATGATAATAGAGGCAATCCCGCCAGTTTTCCGGGGTCGCTCCGTCCAGCAGCGGGACAAGGGAGGTGCCGGACATGCATTCCGGTTTCTCTATGCCCGCGATGTCCAGGTAGGTAGGGGCGAAGTCGATGTTTTGTACCAGGTCATGGTTCTCCAGCCCTTGTTTCTTGCCCGGGTAGCGGATGATCAATGGCGTGCGGAACGACTCTTCGTACATGAAACGTTT
>CALBYC010000223.1 GCA_937890135.1 uncultured Parabacteroides sp. | reverse complement strand
TTTTGTAAGTTGAGCAAAGTGAGGCGTGAAGAGATAGAGAATCTTGAGTACTATGATAATCTGATAAGCCATATTGAGGATTTGCATAGGTTAAGAGATTACTCTATGGTCAATGAAGATATTAGTGGATATATACAAACTCCATTCTGATAATTTAATGAAATATGATAGCAAGTTGTAATAAATCGGACTTTTCACTCAAGATTAGTAAAGAAGAAGTTGAAGAAAATCCTTTTTATAAAAGGCTGGCACTTTGTGTAGGAACAATTTACCAATATGTTAGTGACGCTCATAAAGGAGAAGCAAATTTCTTTAAGTACTTCAAGACCAATGAGACTTATGTTAATGATATATACATGTTGTATCGGTCTGTAGAATCGTGTCTGGATTCTATAAACTACGCAATTCGTTTTGTTTCTTGTTATGGAGCGAAAGATTATATGCGGAAAGAATTTGTTCCTTTTGATAAGTTTTGCTTATATCATTTTGATGTAATATGCCATAAGGTATCCACCATGAAAGACCTTTATTTTAAGATTATCGATAAGGTTTATAGAATCGGCTTAGAAAAGCCAACATGGAATGCTCTAAAAAAGCAAAAAGACAAAATAAATAATGAACATCTGTTTGCTATTTTGGAAAATAATTATAGTCTAATGGAATCCATTGACAATAAAAGAAATATGTCTTCACACGAAGGTAACATTCATTTGCCTCTTCTTAATGATTTAAGCATTTATCTAATGGTTTCGTCATTACTAGGAAAAGTACCAACAATGGAATATGATTGGAAATACCAGAAAGGTTCTATTGTTTATAAAGCCAAAATAAAACAGGCAAAGAAGGAGATGTTAGAGTATCTGAATGTTATTAAATATAATGCATTTGCTGTAACCAAATGTTTTATGTGCTCCCTTTCTCCTCAATTAGGAAAATTATTGAAAGAATTATTTCCAAACATGACAATTTGAAAATGAAAGAACAACCGCATCACCCACATATTGTACTATGGCATGTTATCATAAGAGTTGAGTATTTTTACATAAAAATCCGATGGCTTCGAGATGTCATAAAGTGGCCCTCCGAAGTGTACAAAAACGGGGTTTTTGAGGCCTTTTTCATCATCGTTATCTTCATGAATACCAGCCATTTGAATGCCGTTTTTCCCCGGATTCGCGCATTTTCAAAAATAGGGGGGAAGTTTTTGGAAGTTTTTGGAAGTTTTTTTGCGGAAGGCTATCTTTCGGAGCCATAAATCAACCGGGGAAGACGAAAAAACAGCGGGAAAAGCAACAACGTAGGCGAAATATTCTTATTTTTGTCCGACAATAAGGTTCGGCATATGAAAATCAAGCATAACATCTTATGGCTGTGGGTCGCGCTATGGATTCCTTCGGTAGTAGTCTTTGCTGCGACCGAGAAGCGTCCAGCGACCATGACTGTCCAAACCGGACCTGATTCGATAAGAATTACCGCATATGACAACCGCATCCGCATCCAAAATGCTCCTTCAGGAAGCACGCTTGAGATTTACAGCGTAGTCGGAATAAAAGTGAAAGAAATCAAATTAAAAGAATGCGATGGAGAATATCCAGTCAATATCCCAAGAGGCTATTATATAGCCCGCATAAGAGAAACAGTCCGCAAGATTGTCATCCGATGATTTTTCTGATGTAAGATGGAATATACAACACACACTTTGCCGAACGGATTACGAATGATCCACATGCCGGCACAATCGCCTGTCGCATATTGCGGTTATGCCGTGAATGCAGGCGCACGCGACGAAGAGCCGAACGAACAAGGATTGGCACATTTCGTCGAACACATGGTATTCAAAGGAACTAAGTACCATAAGGCCAATTATATTCTGAACAGGATAGAGAGCGTAGGAGGAGAACTAAATGCCTACACGACGAAAGAGGAAACATTCGTCTATTCCATTTTCATGAAGGAACATTTCCTTAGAGCATTCGACTTGCTCACAGAACTTGTTTTTTACTCTTCATTTCCGGAAATAGAGATAGAGAAAGAAAGAGATGTGATATTAGACGAAATCAGTTCGTACGAAGATTCTCCTTCCGAACTCATCTTTGACGATTTCGAAAACTTTTTATACAAGGGACATGCCTTGGGGCACAATATTTTAGGTGAAGAGAACACATTGGAAAGCTTCACGGCCGAGACTGGGAAATCATTCATGGAACGGCACTACACGCCCGGCAACATGATATTTTTCTCCATGGGAGACATCCCTTTCACCCAAATTGCCAAGTGGGCGGATAGTCTGTTCTCCACGATACCGGCCCGCCCTTGTTCGCAAAAGCGGGAAAGACCTGTTTTCACTTCCGCCTCATCCTTGGTCATACCGAAAGAGACCCACCAGTCCCATGTCATGATGGGAAGCCATGCATTCAGCATGTTTGACGAGAAACGTATTCCACTGTTTTTGTTAAACAATATCTTGGGAGGACCGGGGATGAACAACCGTCTTAACGTGTCTCTTCGAGAACATAACGGCCTGGCCTACTCCGTTGAATCAAACATCACAAGCTATACAGACACCGGGCTGTTCAGCATCTACTTTGGGACCGACCCCAAGAACAAAGAGAAAGCCATCCGCCTGGTTCGTCGTGAATTAGGCAAAATGTACGAATCCAAACTAACAGACAGGCAGCTGGCGGCTGCGAAAAAACAAGCGATAGGACAATTAGGCGTATCTGTCGACAATCGTGAAGGACTGTTCCTGAACATGGGAAAAAGCTTCTTGCACTATAATTTCTTCGCTTCCATGGAAGAAGTCTTTAGCCAAATAAACAATATCACAGCAACGGAAGTCCTGGACATAGCGCACACGGTCATTGCTCCGGATAAATTATTCATGCTATCATACGATTAGTGCGGAAATATCCCTATCTTTGCATAGAAGTTCAATCTTAACTATGAAAAGTCATGGAATACATCCTACATTACATTTGGAAATACCGCCTATATTCCACCGTCGATTTACGAACGACAGAAAATGAGCACGTGGAAATCATCGATCCCGGAATAGAAAACAACGACAGCGGCCCCGACTTCTTCAACGCCAAGGTCATTGTCGATGGCACGTTGTGGGCAGGCAGCGTGGAAATACACGAGAAAGCGTCCGACTGGATTCGCCACGGCCATGCAACAGACCCATTGTATGACAATGTCATTTTACATATTGTGGAGGTGGATGACAAGGTCATCTATCGGAGCAACCAAACACGGATACCCCAGCTTTTGCTTCCGATTCCTGAAAAAGTCCTTGACAATATGGATTGGTTATTGAACAACGAATCCCCTTTGGCATGCAAGGAAAGACTCCCCGCCATTGACGGCATCCACAAATCAGAATGGATGGACGCCCTGCTTTGCGAACGTTTACAGAGAAAGACCGAAGATATTTTGCATTGGCTGGAACAGTATGAAAAAGACTGGGAACAGGTATTTTATATCCTGTTATGCCGCAATTTCGGCTTCGGAGTCAACAATGACGCCTTCGAGCGGTTGGCACGCAGCTTGCCCCTAAAGCATATCCAGAAACAAAGAGGCAGCGCTTCCCAAATAGAATCGTTGTTCTTAGGACAAGCCGGATTATTGGAAGACGAATACCAGACCCAGCATCATTATTATCATTTTCTCCAACAAGAATACCGGTTTCTTAAGCACAAATATAATCTGCAGCCGCTACCCTCGCATATTTTCAAAAGGCTCAGGCTGCGTCCAAACGCCACGCCGCACATTAAATTGGTGGAACTGGCGGCCATATGGATCAAGCATGGCACTTTATTCTCCAGCATACTGGAAGCAAAGACCATACGAGAAATAAAAGACTATTTCAGGGTATCACCTTCCATATTTTGGGAAACACATTATCAATTCAACCAGAAAACGCATTCCTGCAAAAAGCAAATAGGAGAAAACGCCCTGAATATTTTGCTCATCAACACAGTAGCCCCGCTTCTGTTTGCATACGGGAAAGCCCGCCATCTTCCCGAATGCCAGGAAAGGGCATTGAAACTGCTTGAGAGAATGCCACCTGAGCAAAATTACATCATCACGTCTTTCCGGCAAACAGGAATCGAAGTAAAGAATGCCGGGGATACACAGGCTTTGATCCAATTGAAAAGGGAATATTGTGAAAAGAAAAGATGTCTTTATTGCCGTTTTGGATTCCAATTGCTCAAACAATCATAATTTTCCGTATTTTTGCGAGGTATTAGATGATTGTTATATGAGAAAGGCAAAAGATAGGATACGTCAATGGCTTATCGTGTTATTTATTTGTGCATTTGCTATATTAGCCTATGCCTGCGCAAACATCGCATCCCCCAACGGAGGGCCTTATGACGAACAACCGCCCAAGTTCGTTAGCAGTACGCCTATCCCCAATGCTACTAATTACAAAGGGAAGAAAGTACAGATTCTTTTTGACGAGTTGATTCAACTGGACAATCCATCTGAAAATGTCATCATTACCCCGCCCCAGCACGAACTTCCTGTCATCAAGACTTCCGGGAAGAAAATCGAAGTAGAGTTGCTGGACACATTAAAAGATGATATGACCTATACCATCGACTTCACCAATTCCATCGCCGACAACAACGAGAAGAATATACTGGAGAACTACACATTCGCCTTTTCTACCGGAAATGTAATCGACTCGATGGAAATATCCGGCTATCTGCTTAATGCAGAGGATTTAGAGCCTATGCCAAACATATCCATAGGACTCCATAGCAACCTGGCCGATTCGGCATTCAGGAAGGAAGCTTTCGACAGAACTTCCAAGACAAACGACAAAGGCCATTTTACTGTCCGGAACATCAAACCGGGAACATACAGAATCTACGCACTGAACGATTTGAACCGCGATTACAAATTCGACCAACCAGGCGAAGATATCGCGTTCTTGGACTCGTTAGTGATCCCTTCCTGCTACCCGGACATCCGGCAAGACACCATTTGGAAGGACACCTTGACGATAGACACTATCAAGTCCGTTGCTTTTACTCACTTCTACCCGGACGATATCGTCCTACGTTTGTTCAAGGAAAAATTCGAGAAACAGTATATGACACGGCCGGAACGCCTGGAAAGGTATAGTTTCATCCTGCATTTCAATGCGCCGGTTGATACTGTCCCAGCTCCTATCCCTCTCAACTTCACCCCCGGAACAACCGGCTGGTTCCTGCCGCAACTGAGCCATGACAAAAAGAACATTACATTTTGGATCAAGGACTCTTTGATTTATAAGCAGGACACCTTGAGAATGGCAATCACATATCCCAAAAGTGACAGTTTAAATCTGCTGCGGCCTCAGACCGATACCATCCAGACCATTCTGAAACGCAAGCCCAAAGAAAAAAAGAAAAAGAAAGATGAACCTGAAATCGTTTTCCTCGACATGAACCTAAATGCTTCGGGCGAAATAGATTTATATGACACGATTTCCATCTCTTTCAATGAACCTGTCATCGGTTTAAGGAAAGAATCCTTCAAACTGGAGCAGCTGGTCGACTCTACTGCCCATTTGGTTGACTTCAAATTTTCCCAAGATTCTCTGGACATATTGAAATATCATATCCTCCGTAAATGGAAATACGGGGAGTCTTACCAATTATCTGTGGATTCTGCTGCAATCACCGGCATATACGGGCATTGGAACAACAGCCTTTCAAGCAAGTTCTCGATAAAAAGCGAAGACAGCTATGGACATTTATACATCAATATCATCGGATTGGACACGGTGCCCGCCTTTGTGGAACTATTGGATTCCAAAGATGAAGCCGTGCGGAAATCCCATGTGAAAAAAGGAGGGGCTTTATTCATGGATTTAAAGCCTGACAAATATTATGCCCGCATTATCCTTGACAAAAACGGGAATGGGGAATGGGACACCGGCAATTACGAGGAGAAAAGGCAACCCGAAGAGGTATTCTATAGCCCGAAATATTATTCCGTCATGCAAAACTTCCAGGTAGAAGAAACATGGAATATATCGGGGACTCCTTTGACAAAGCAAAAGCCAATGGATATTACAAAGAATAAGCCCAAAGAACAAACAAAGAAAAAACGGGATTATCGTGAAGAAGGACGTGCTAAAAAATCATCATCGGCCAATTCAGGCCTGGGCGGATTCTCTTTATAAGAAGGTAGGGGTCTTCTTTGCTTTGTGCTTGGTATCCATGGAAGTTTCTGCCCAAGGCATACCCGTCGAAAGATTCCATAACCAAGAAGAGCTCCACATGAAACTCTATTTCAAGTGGGGACTGATCATGGCGAAAGCTGGAGATACCAAAATTTCAATCACAGAGGACTTATATGAAAACGAGCCTGCCTGGCGATATAATTTGCAGTTCAAGACCCATGGCATATTCGAGAAGGTTTATTCCATGAGGGATACCATGGACTCGTTCTTTTCAAAAGACAAAGGCCTATTGTTGTATGGGAACAAACATGCCGATGAAAACGATTACTACCTGATCGACGAATGGCGTTTTTCCTACCATAATGGGGAGACATCGATCCATTCCAAACGTTATACCCCCGCAAAGACCAAAATAGATACCGTTTTAACTGCAAAAGGAAAGACATACGACATGCTATCCGCAACATTGTTGCTCCGTTCTTTAGACTGGGACGACTTAGAAATAAAGCAAACGGTCCCTTTTTGCATCGCCATCGGACGTGACATAATCAATGCGGCTTTCCGGTACACAGGACAAGAAGTGATAGAACGAGACAACATAAAGTATAAGACCAGGCATTTCTTCATTGACATCTATGACGAAGCATTCACACAAAGCAAAGCAGCAGGAGAAGCTTGGATCGGGGATGATCCCAACCATATCCCCATAAAGATCCGTGCAAAACTAAAAATCGGTGCGGCGGAAGTATATTTTGAATCCGCCAAACATCTGAAATATCCATTTTCTTGCAGCATCCCGACACGTCAGTGAAGAGGCATATAAACGTAGAATCGGTGAGAGATAACGTTCCATTTATCCAACGGTTAGTTATGCCCCCACCGACCCTATTACCTATTCCTCTTTTGTTTCCTGCAAGTCATCATTTCAGCAATGAAGACGGGCACAGATGCTCTTTCTCGATATCCTTGAAATAACGATAAGTACCGACCTTCAATTCATCGCAAGCCGCGTCGTCGCAAACAATGATTCCCTTAGGATGCAATTGCAACGCCGTAATTGTCCACATTTGATTGACAGCACCTTCTACGGCTTGTTGCAATGCACGGGCTTTATTATGCCCATTCACCATAATCAGCACTTCCTTGGCATCCAACACAGTTCCGACACCTACAGTTACAGCGGTTTTAGGGACTTTATTCACATCATTCTCAAAGAAACGAGAATTAGCGATGATCGTATCTGTCGTCAAAGTCTTCATGCGAGTACGAGAAGACAAAGAAGATCCCGGTTCGTTGAATGCAATATGGCCATCCGGGCCAATGCCGCCCAAAAACAAATCCACACCTCCAACGGCCTTTATCCGCGCTTCATACGCGGCACATTCCGCTTCTATGTCTTCGGCGTTGCCATTCAAGATATTTACGTTTTCCGGTTTGATGTCTATATGGCTAAAAAAATTATTCCACATAAACGAATGATAGCTTTCCGGATGTTCTTTAGGCAAACCTACGTATTCATCCATGTTAAAAGTGATGATGTTCCGGAATGAAACAACCCCTTGTTTGTTCAATTCTATCAAATTCTTATACATCCCTAACGGCGAGGAGCCAGTCGGCAAGCCCAATACGAAAGGTTTCTCCGCAGTAGGATTAGCCGCTTTGATCTTCGCAGCGACATAGTTAGCAGCCCAGCTGGACAACTGCTCATAATTCGGTTCTATAATCAGTCTCATGATTGTATGTTATTTTAAGAATTGCATTTTACTTTTCCGCAAGCTTTTCCGCCATTGACTTTCCCAAATCCCAACAAGCGTCGTACTTATCCGCTTTCAAGGCCTGCTTCGATTCCACAGGTTCCCCCACCACTGTCCATTGCATTTTTTCACCAAAGGCGGCCAACCGTTTCACCGCAGCCCCGGCCCATGAAAAAGAACCGAAATAAGCGAAGAGACGGTTCTTCACCTCTCTTACCTCTATTTTCTGCAGTATCGAATCAATTTCGGGATAAAGCTGGTTGCAATAAGTGGGAGAGCCTATTATCACGGCCTTGTACTTAAACAAATCCCGCAGCACATAAGATGCATCGCTCTTGCTTACGTTATGCATGATGATGTTCTTCACTCCGTTATCAGCCAAAGAGGCTGCTATCGTTTCCGCCATTTGCTCGGTATTGCCATACATGCTTCCATATATTATGACTACCCCGTCTTCCCCCTCGTACCGGCTCAACTTGTCATAGATGCCTACCACATCCCGGATATGCTCTGTCCATACAGGGCCATGAGTAGAGCAAATGACCTGGATGTCCAATGCCGATAATTTCTGCAAAATCCTTTGCACGGGATTACCGTATTTCCCGACGATATTGGAATAATACCGCTTCATTTCATCCCAAAAGTGCTCAAGGTTCAATTCCGTTTCCAATATGCCACCGTCCAAAGTGCCATAAGTGCCAAACGCATCGGCGGAAAATAGAATCTTGTTCGTTTCTTCATAAGTCATCATTACTTCGGGCCAATGGACCATCGGTGCCAAATAAAAATCAAGTTTATGCTGGCCGATTTCCAACATGTCTCCATCCTTTACCTCTACCAAGCCCGTCTTAATGCCATAAAAGCCGTCCAGCATGTCAAACGTGCGCTTGTTGCCTATTATCTGGACTTGCGGATAAAGCTGCCGGAGCAGGCGTATGCTTCCGGCATGGTCTGGTTCCATGTGATTGACTATCAAATAATCCAAAGGACGTTCCTGCAATTTGTCTTGGATTTTCCTTAAGAAAATGTCTGAAAAACATACATCGACCGTATCAACAAGAACGGACTTCTCTCCTACAATCAAATAAGAGTTGTAAGAAATGCCATATGGCAACGGCCACATGTTTTCAAATAAAGCTTTTTGCCGGTCATTAACCCCGACATAAAAGATATCGTTTGCTATAGCTTTTAATTTATACATACCCTATCAGTATTTACGATTTTCCAACTTTCATAGACCTCCATACGAAGTAACATCCCGCCAAGACAAACGGAATGCTCAACAACTGCCCCATATTAAGAAACATATCCGCTTCGAATTTTTCTTGGTCGTTTTTCAGGAATTCGATGACAAAACGGGAAGCGAAGATGCATATCATAAAAATTCCAAAGATGAAGCCTTCCCTTTTCCATGCTTGTTTCTTGAAATACAACCATGAACACAGAAAGAAAGTCAACAAATAACAAACAGCTTCATACAACTGCGTTGGATGGCTCGGTGCAGAAAACACAGGCTCCGCACCGGCTTTCCAGGCATGAAGATTCGTTATGAACTCAAAGCCCCACGGCAAATCAGTAGGATGGCCATAAATCTCATGGTTCATCAGATTCCCCAATCGGATCATCGCCGCCACCAAGCCCGTCGGCACGACAAGCTTGTCAAAAGCCCACAACATGCTCCGATGGCTGACTTTTTTAGAATAGAAATAGATTGCTATGATTATGCCCAACGTACCGCCATGGCTTGCAAGGCCTCCTTCCCATATTTTAAATATCTCGACAGGATGAGCCAAATAATAGTCGGGAGCATAAAAGAGGCAATGGCCTAAACGCGCCCCGACCACAGTGCCAAGCAGGGTATAAATCAGTAACGAGTCCAACCATTCGGGATTCAACTTCTCTTGCTTCCACATCTTTTGGACAATCATATATCCTATCCAAAAGCCGACAGCAAAAGCTAATCCATACCATCTTACCTCCCGAGAGCCTATGGTAAAAATGGCAGGGTCTGCAGTCCATGTGATAAAATCCATCATTTTATACTAATCGTCTAATCAAAGATTCACGTTCTCCATAGAGCAAATCTATGATGGGCAGTTCGATCATGGTATATGCTCCTGGCTTTTGCTTAAAGCTGGCACGAGCTACGGAGACTAAAATCTGGGCGGTCAAAGCCGGGTTATTAATCTTCATGTCAAATTCGACCAGCTGGTTCTGTGTCATCCCAGATACCCCCTTACGCACGAGGTTGACGCCATGTCCCATGTCCTTCAACGCATCAACAGATTCAACTTGTATGACATGTGTCTCGTCATGTGCAAAATAATCATCCGCCTTGATTGCAGCAGCAACTTGCTTGAAGTCATAGCCATCTTTCACTTCAATATAGACCATACGACGATGCACCCCGGTGCCTAATGGGATTGTCATGCTCAAAGCGGCCTTTACTCCTTCGATTGCTTTTACGGCCACCGTATGTCCCATGCTCATGCCCGGGCCGAAGTTTGTATAGGTGATTCCCTTAGGGACCATGGCTTCTAACAAGGCACGTACCACGGAATCCGAGCCCGGGTCCCAGCCTGCTGAAATGACAGAAACAGCGCCATGTTCTTTTGCCACTTCGTCCAAGGATTTACGCAAATCGACAACCTGCCCATGGATATCAAAGCTGTCGACCGTGTTGATGCCCAAGGCCAATGCCTCTTTGGCAAACTGTTCGACCTTTCGTGTCGGCGTTGCCAGGATAGCGACATCCACGTTCTCCAATTTAGAGACATGGGCCACTACAGGAATGCCATTCAATTCTGCCGGGACATTGGACGGATCACGACGGACGACTCCGGCAATTTCAAAATCAGGAGCGACCTCCAAAGCCTCCAATACATACTTTCCGATATTGCCATAACCGATGATGGCTGCTCTTATTTTCTTCATCTATCTGTTTTTATTATGTTACTTTACCTCTACTCATAAAAGGCAAATGCCCGCATGTGCAAAGTTCCTTCCTTTTCAAGGCTATAAAATGATAAAAAGCCTATTTATTTTACCAATTTCAATTCGTGAATCAACCTCGGACATTTGCCCCATTTATCAATCATAAACAAGACATAACGGATATCCACACCGATGCAACGCTGCAAGTCCGGCTCAAATGCGATGTCGCCACTCATGGCCTCCCAGTTGCCATCAAAAGCCAGCCCTATCAGCCTTGCATTCTTATCAAAAATAGGACTGCCGGAATTACCTCCGGTAATGTCGTTGTTCGTTAAGAAACAGAGTTGCAAATCCCCCTTTTTATTGGCGTACTGACCAAAATCACGGCTACGGACAAGATCCAAAATCTCCGGTTGCACCCAGAATTCATCACTGTTGGGGTCTTGTTTTTCCAAGATTCCTTTATCCGTCGAATAATAATCATACCAAGCTGCGTCAAAAGGACGGTATCCACCAATGGAGCCATAGCTGGCACGCATCGTAAAGTTTGCATCCGAATAAAATGTCTTTTCGGGGTGCATTTCCATCAATCCGGCCAAATACAGGCGTTCTCCTTTTGAAATTTTATCAGAAGCATCGTTCATCAGCTGTCTCAAATTGATTAAAGAGACAAGAGAAGAAAGGCTTAATTCAAAGGCGGGGTCATCCTTTAGATGCTCGTTCTTTTTCGAGTCCGAAAGCAATTTGACAATATTGTCATAGTCCAGCAATTGCGTCTTTTTGAACAAATGGGCCGCATACTTTTTGTAATCGCCCTTGTATTTCTTGTCTATTTTTGCGAACACATCCGGAAGGTACTGGGCCGGGATGCGTTCCTTCGCTATTTTCATCATGGCCGCAAGCACTTCTTGGTCCAATGACGGTTCATAATCCTTGAAGAACTTTTGAATATCATCCTCGAGGAAAATCTTTCGTTCTTCTTCCGTCGACCCTGCCACGTCAAAACGATTGACAAGGCGGGCCAAGGATACGATTTCCGTTCCTCGTTCCAGCGTCTCTACCAAATAAGTCAATGCGCGGGTGTACTCATTGGCAGCCGTGTATCCTTCTTGAAGCAGCTGCAACACATTCCCGTATTTCTCTTTCCGTTCCGCCGACTGGGCAACCCAATCTGCAAATTCTTTCTGCTGGGCTTCTTTACGGGCTATCACATCCAATTTGGCCAGTCCTTTGTTCATTCCTATGGAATTCTTCCAATAATTGGAGCTGCCGGCATATTTGGAAGCATATTTGATGCGGACCGCATCGCTCGCGGACATGGCTTTTTTCCAGATTTCTTGTTTGACACCCCTCACCTCGATGCGCGGGACATTGGAGTCCTCGATACGCTGCTTGACTCCCCACGAGCAAAGGTAACGGCTTGTGCTTCCAGGAAAACCAATCGTCATCGCATAGTCCTTGTCATCATATCCTTGCAGAGATACTTCCGCCACATACTTGGGCGAGTAGGGCTGGTTCTCGCTGCTATATGAAGCGGGTTCATTGTTGGCATTGGCATATACGCGAAAGACGGAGAAATCTCCTGTGTGGCGGGGCCACATCCAGTTATCCGTGTCACCACCGAATTTCCCGACTGAACTGGGCGGAGCAAATACCAAACGCACATCGCGGTAAACATTATAGACCACCAAGTAATATTTATTGTCAGAATAGAAGGGGATGACACTTGCCCGTTTGAATTCATTCATGCCGACCGAATCACACAGCACCTGGCCGACCGAGTCCGCGGCCATCAAACGTTTGTATTCTTCCTCTATGGGGGCTATCACGGGATTGATGCGTTCAGTCACATCGATCATTTCACTCAAATACTGGACAGAAAGCCCCGGCACAGGCAGCTCTTCATTCTTGTTTTGGGAGACAAAACCGTCTTTTAAGTAATCATGTTCCACACTGCTCAGTTGCTGGATGGAACTGTACCCGCAATGGTGGTTCGTAAAGATCAAGCCTTCCCGCGACACCGTTATGCCCGTACATCCTCCGCCGAATATAACGACTGCGTTCGCCACGCACGGGTCCGTCTCACTATACAACTGTTCATAAGTAGGTGTAAAACCCAACTCTTTCATCCGAGCAAGGTTCTGCTTGTTCAGCTCCTTCAGCACCCACATACCTTCATCAGCGTATACTTGGCCCCAAGCTGCAAACAGAAGCAATAAACTCCAAATCTGCTTTTTAAAATTCATCTTTATATTTATTATCAATTAATATTCCGCAATTGCTACATGCCGGCTCCTTTTATTGTTAGGATTTGACAAAGGTACGATAAATTAATCTATTATGATTGCGATTCCTGACGCTTGTTGAAAAATCGTCCCACATATGGCAATTCGGATAAAGGTAAATCCTTTTTTATGACAAACGCAAGGAATAAAAACAATATCGCCGTCCTGTATGACACCCGTAGGATTTCAGACTCTATCGGGAGGCACATGCCGGCGACATAACAAACGGCAGCCAAGCTTGAATAAATCCCCGCCGATTTCAAATCGTAACGAACAGGGAATTTTTTCTGTCCGATGAAATAAGACAAAAGCATGATCAGCAAATTGCAGAAAAACGAAGCCCAAGCACATGCCATATACCCGTAAGCCGGGGCGAACAAAACGATGATCAAAACGGTCACGCCGCAGCCTGTCAAAGAAAAGTAGGCCCCCCATTGCGTCTGGTCT
Source organism: uncultured Parabacteroides sp. (assembly GCA_937890135.1). Lineage (GTDB taxonomy): Bacteria > Bacteroidota > Bacteroidia > Bacteroidales > Tannerellaceae > Parabacteroides. The sequence goes on along the minus strand of CALBYC010000223.1, from coordinate 1,808 downwards.
ATCAGCTTATACCAGAATGAGAGGTTGAAATAAATCCCGAAGAAGAACTCACCCAGCATGACGATGGGCACGACCCGAAGCCCTTCATAGTAACGACTTCCCACAAAATGCTTGATGATGTCTATGTAAAACATGACTCCCAAAAATATCAAAAGGGAAAATATGATGAAATATTTCATCGCTTCCGCATAGGCCTTGGTGTCACCATCGTTCTTGTTCTTGGCAAAGATGAACGGCTCATAGGCATAGCGGAAGGCTTGGATGAACATAACCATCACGACCGCCACTTTAAAGCATGCGCCGTAAATGCCCAGCTGCCTATAAGCTTCGGCCTTGTCTTCAAAAAGCAATGGGAACAGTATCTTGTCAGCAGTCTGGTTGAATATTCCTGCTATTCCTAATATCAGAATAGGGAATGAATAACGAAGCATTTGTTTCAATAAGCCCCAGTCGGGCCGTGATTCCAATCCCGGACGGATGGAAGGCAGGAGGCAAACCAAAGTCACGCCGGTGGTGATGGCATTCGAGACGAACACATACCCTACTCCGTAATCAGGACGGAAAAACCAATCTACGCTTGCGGGGCAATGGCTGTATAGCCATGGACACAAGAGCAGAAGGAAAATGTTCAAGGATATGTTCAGGAAGATGCTTAACAGCTTGATCCCGGCGAACCGGTAAGCTTGCCCCGCATGACGCAAATAAGCGAAAGGGATGCAACAAAAGGCATCGACAGCCGTTATCACGAGCATCATCCCCAAATATTCAATGGGGGCGGCGTAACTTATCAAATTTGCTATGGGATGCAGCATGGACAATGATACCAAAATAAATGCCGCGGCCAAGCCTCCTATCCATGCGAGTGCTGTCGCATAAACCCGCATAGGATCCTTCTCCTCGTTCTTGTTGACAAACCTGAAAAAGCCGGTTTCCATCCCGCAGGTGAGCAATACCAACAGCAATGCGACCCATCCATATAAATTCGTCACGATGCCGAAATCCCCGGTGTCCGTGAACACCCGCGTGTACATCGGGACCAGCATCCAATTCAAAAAACGGCCTACGATGCTGCTTAGTCCATAAACGGCGGTCTCTTTCGCCAACCGCTTCATTCCACTTGCCATGCGCTATACGTTATTTAAAACAACAATCCTTGTTCGCCATCACCTGCGGAATAGCCGAGGTGGGAATATGCCAGTTCCGTGACTTCCCTGCCGCGCGGAGTCCTTTTCAAGAACCCCTCTTTGATCAGAAAAGGCTCATACACCTCTTCCAACGTCCCGGGATCCTCGCCCAAGGCCGTAGCGATAGTGGTTAAGCCGACCGGGCCGCCCTTAAATTTAGTAATGATTGTCGTCAACAGTTTGTTATCTATTTGGTCTAATCCGTAGCGGTCTATGTTCAATGCCTCCAGCGCGTAGCAGGCGATAGCCTTGTCAATGGCGCCGCTGCCCTTCACTTGCGCGAAATCACGGACACGCCGAAGCAAAGCATTCGCGATACGCGGCGTGCCCCGGCTTCTCGAAGCAATTTCTTCCGCCGCGTTCAACTCGCACCTGACCTGGAGGATGTCCGCGCTGCGCAATACGATTGCCGTCAGTGTCGAAACGTCATAGTATTCCAGATGAAGGTTGATCCCGAAGCGGGCACGCAAAGGGCTTGTCAGCAACCCGCTACGCGTGGTCGCTCCCACCAAGGTAAACGGGGCGAGGTCTATTTGGATAGAACGCGCGCTCGGCCCTTTGTCAATCATGATGTCTATGCGGTAATCTTCCATGGCGGAATAAAGGTATTCTTCCACCACGGGG
>CALBYC010000222.1 GCA_937890135.1 uncultured Parabacteroides sp. | reverse complement strand
CAGAGCGGAAGACGGGACTCGAACCCGCGACCCTAACCTTGGCAAGGTTATGCTCTACCAACTGAGCTACTTCCGCAATTGCGAATGCAAAGATAGCTATATTTTTTGATTATCCAAACTATCATCCTTTTTTTTTGCTTGCAAGCTCATTTTTCTTTCCTTGGACATGAAAAAGGAAACGGCTGCAACCGTTACGTCAAACGATTGCAGCCATTCCGGGAAAAGACGGCGGCCTTTTTTACCGGCAGCCGCCATCTTTTGGGACGGCCCCTTCCGACTAAATACGGGAAATCAACGTGGAGAACAAAACGGACATCTGCCCCGCCGCACGGTTGGCCGCATTGATCACATCATTGGCGTCGTTGACAAAATCATCGGCAAAATGATAACCTTCGTTGGTGATAACGGACATCCCGAATACTCGGATGCCGCAATGGCGAGCGACTATCACCTCCGGGACCGTGCTCATTCCTATCGCATCTCCTCCCGCCTTGCCATAAAAGGCATATTCGGCCGGCGTTTCATACGAAGGGCCGGTCAGCCCCACGTACACCCCTTTCCTGAGCGGAATGTTTTTCTCGGCGGCAATGGCTTCCATCTCTTGGATGAATGCCCGGTCATAAGCCCTTGTCATGTCCGGGAAACGAGGGCCGAATTCTTCTTTGTTCGCGCCTATCAACGGATTGGGAAGCATATTGACATGGTCTTTTATAATCATCAAATCACCCACCTTGAAAGATGTATTGATGCCTCCCGCGGCATTCGAGACAAAAAGGTTTTTAATGCCAAGCAATTTCATCACTCGAACAGGATAAGTGACCTGCTCCATCGTGTATCCCTCATAGTAATGGAAACGCCCTTGCATTGCAAGCACCTGTTTCCCTCCTAATTTTCCACATATGAAATTCCCCTTATGGCCTGCGGCTGTAGAACGCACAAAGTGGGGGATTTCATCGTAGGGGATGATCGTCGCATCTTCTATCTGTTCCGCCAACGAACCTAACCCGCTACCTAAAATAATGGCAGTCTCCGGATTTCCGGCGATACGCTTAGCCAAATATTCAGCTGTCTCCTTATACTGATTGTCCATCGTCTTATATGTTTTAATTAACGTTTCATCAAATCATATGCACGCCGGGCGGCCTCTTCCATGATTTCTTCCTCATGCGGGACTTTCCGCCCTTGCATCAACACCTTCCCATCACAAATAACGGTATCGACGCAACTTCCATTGGCGGCATAGACCAGATTGGAAACGAAATTGAAATTGGGGGTGAAGGCGGGTATTTTCAAATCGACCAAAACGAGGTCGGCCAACGCCCCCTCCTCCAACCTTCCCGCGTCAAGGCCCAAGATATCCGCACCCACGGATGTCGCGGCGTCCAGCATCTCCCGGGCCGTCAAGGTCTCCGGGTCTTTGCGCCAAGCCTTGCCTATCAAAGAAGCCAGTTTCATCGTTTCTATCATGTCCAAATTGTTCGAGGACGAACAGCCGTCCGTGCCAAGTCCTACCTTTATTCCCGCATCCTTCATCTCCTTGAATTTGAAACGGATTCCGGATGCAAGCTTGAGATTGGAGGCGGGATTGTGCACAACTTTGACATCGTGGTCCGCCAACATGCGAATCTCATCATCATCGACATAAATGCCATGCGCGATAACCAACCGGGGAGAAAGGACTCCCAGTTTATATAAATAGCGGACAGGGGAAAGGCCGAACTTTTCAATCGAGTTCTTCACCTCCCCTTCCGTTTCCGAAAGGTGCAGATGAATGAGCACATTTTTCTCACGGGCGAACCGGTCTATCCATTGCAAGAACGGGCCGGACACGGTATAAATGGCGTGCGGGCCGACCGTATAACGAACCCTTGGCCCGTACGCTTCCGCCTGCTTGTAATGCCTTTCACACTCCTGCTTGCCTTTTTCCGTCTGGACCGGGTCGAACCAGTCGAAGCAGGTAGGAGAAAGGAATCCCCTGATGCCCATCTCCTCCACGGCGTCCGCCGTGGCACTGAACTTCTGGTACATGTCCAAGAAAGTGGTCGTGCCGCTCTTTATCATTTCCAGGCAAGCCAGTTTGGAACCCCAATAGACATCCTCCTGCGTCAGCTTGGCTTCATTCGGCCAAATCCTTTCTTCCAGCCACGGCATCAGTTTCATGTCATCGGCAAATCCGCGAAACAAAGTCATTGCTGCGTGCGTATGGCCATTTATCAAACCAGGGATGACAGCCTTGCCGGTAGCGTCGATAGTCTGCGAAGCTTCTCCATTTATGCCTTTACCTATTTTTTTTATCCTGTTTCCCTCAATGAATATATCCACTGGGTGCATATCCATTTGGGCATTCTTTATTAAAATCGAATCCTTCATTTCACGAAAATCTTGCTCTTAAGTTCTTAATCTTTTCTGTTTGTACCAAGGGAATCAAAGCTTTTTTCTTTCCCCTCTTGACCGCGGCAAAGGAGGATGCTTCAAATATTTCTATGACTCCTATATCTTCCTTTTCCAGTTTTCCTTTCTGGCACAAGAATCCAACAATGTCTTTTTTGCTCACTTTGTCTCTCTTGCCTCGGGAAATCTCCAAAGTTTCCCATTGGGGGAGAGCAGGAGTCTTCGGCCGATCAGGAAGGAAAAAGACATCCGGCTCCGGATGAATGTATTCAGGCAGCGTCTCCGTCTCATTCAATATAACATACGCTGCTCCCCCTTTGTTCATCCGCGCTGTCCTGCCGTTGCGATGCACAAACGCTTCTTCGTTAAGAGGAAGATGGTAATGGACAACGTGGCGTACCTCGGGAATATCCAGTCCACGCGCAGCCAAGTCGGTGGAAACAAAAATATTGACGCTGCCATTCCGTAACAATGCCAACCTTCGCTCTCTGTCAACTTGCTCCATCCCGCCATGAAAGCCGATGTTCGATACGCCCATGCGTGTCAGGAAATCGCAGACTCTGTCTACTGATTCGCGATAATTGCAAAAAACCAATGTTGGCTCTCCTCCTATTTCTCCCAATAGTCCGTAGAGCGCATTCAATTTATCTTTATCAGACGATTTGACCGTATATAGTTTCAACCCCTTGACACTCTGGCGGGAAGTCAGAAAGGAAATACGTTCCGGACGATTCAAACCGACAAAAGAAGGGATTTCAATGCTTTCCGTCGCCGAAGTCAGAATATGCCGTTTCACATGAGGAATGCGGGTGATGATTCTTTTCATTTCCACGGTGAACTTCATCTCCAACGACTTGTCAAATTCATCCAAGATAAGCGTATGGACTCCCGACAAATCCAAATTTCCTTTTTCAATATGGTCTAATATCCTTCCCGGCGTTCCTACCAACAAAACAGGAGGATGTTCCAAACTCCTTTTTTCGATTTGGAAAGGGTGACCACCGTAACAACATGTGACCTTCAAGCCTGTGCCCAATGAACGGAACACGGCCTCAATCTGCAATGCCAATTCCCTGGAAGGAACGATGACCACAGCCTGTATGTAATCTTCCGCTTTTAACTGGAATAGCAAAGGCAGCAGGAAAGCCAAAGTTTTTCCAGAACCGGTCGGGCTCAACAAAACCAGATCTTTCCGGCCATCCAAACGCATGACGGCCTCTTGCATTTCATTAAGCCGGCTGATACCTATGCGGGCTAATATTTCCTTTATCGGACTAATTGATTTCTGTTCCATGGGCCATTTATGTAATACTTACCATTATTATTTCCATATTTATTCTCGCACATAAGCAGCTATCTTCATGAAATTTCTTTCCAATAAGAACATTTGCCTTGCCATATAAGAAAAGAACTCTCCCCAGTCTGCACGCCTGTGGAAATCTATGCCCGTCTTCCGGCAGTAAATGCGGGCCACTTGATTCCCTTTTTCTCTTGTATAACAAACATCCCAGGTCAGCCCGTCAGGAAAATCCTTCTCCAAGTTTTCTTTATACCAAGTCAACTTCTCGTACATTTCCAAACGTCGTTCTTCCTGACGATGATTCACTTCCAATACAACAGCCACTCCGTCCCTGCTTACATCAAATTTCAATTCAACGCCTTTCACTTTCGTGTTGTACATCGTCCAAATCTTATGCCTGCCGCATAAGTAAGGCTGCACCTCACAATAAGCGGAAAAACTTTCCCAAAACTCGATTTTTAATTTTTTCAGTTCGTCCTTGCTATACATTTATTTATTATAAATATCGTTTATCCTCAACTTCTCCAAGTCCCCATAATTAGCCAGTTTTCCCATATCAATCCGCTTCGAATTGCCTACTATCATATACACGACAGGGCGGCCTTTGATATGCTTCTGATAGAAAGCATCCACATCATCCACATTCAAGGATTTAATATGTTCAATCAAATCCCTGTTCGGGTCATGGTCGAAACCTTCCTGATGATAAGCTGCGACTTTGGCCGGCAGGTCTCGAAATGACGGGAAAGCATTATTCGCCCTATTGCAAATGTTTTGTTTAGCCATTTCCACTTGTTCCGGATACAAAGGCATATTCTTTATCAATCCATCCAATACGGCAATCGCATCTAATGTCTTGTCCGACTGCGTTGAAAAACACATTTGGAAATACCCAGGGTCCTCATTTGCCAAGTTTGAAGGCAAACGATACTGGCCGTTCACTTGATATGCATAAGAACGGTATTCACGCATTTCCTGAAACATGAGCGACGACATATCGTTTCCAAAATAAGCGGAAAAAAGCTTAGAAGCGCAACGCTCTATCGGTTTATCGACTAAATCACCTAAAATATAGCCACACACGATGCTTTGTGATACGCCCTTCATGTCCAAGAAGTAGACTTTAGGAGAAGTGTATAAATGTTTCGGGCGTATCGCGGGATAAATTCTCGAGAACTTTATTTCTGACAAATGCAAAATGCTTTCCAGCATATCTGCCACTTGGCCGAGTTCCAAATTGCCACAATAAAGCACATCGCCACCATATTCCTGTATCTCTTCAAAAAGACTTTCGAAGTCAGTCCCTTCCATTTTTCCTAATTCTCGCAAAGACGGTTTCGCAAGAAATGGAGAATTTGCCCCAAACACAACGTTTTCAAAAAGAGCTTGGGCCAAGCTTTCATTTGAATTGCAAAAAGCCTTCTCCGCAACTTTCATTTCGTCTTTCAGCTGACGTATATTCCGCTTTTCCACTTTGGCATTTTGCATGAATTCTTTTACCAACAACAATGTTTCTCGAATAGTTGAATCAAAGCCACTGACATGTATTATAAATTCGGAATCCGTGTCTTCAAAAGAGAGCACACTCCCTAACTGCCGTAAACGCTCATGAAAGACAGAATAGGATTCTTCTTTCGTTCCTACAATTGACAAACAATTTGCCAACTGCGATAATAAAGGGTATTTGATGCGCCCAATGCCATAATGAATATCCAAAGAAAAAATATCATTGACAGGATTAGGAGAAACATACAATGTCACATTCGACGAGAGCGCCCGTCTCGCTACGTTCACCTCGTTTCCGTCGGCAAAATGAGGTGACATTTCTTTCACGGGCATCTGCTCCAAACGCTTAGCGTACGCCGACTTTTCATGCTGGTGATGAGCACTAATAGGGATATAGTCGGGTTTGGGCAGATTATCTTTTTTATACCTGCCTGTAGATTTTGTCACATGAAGATAGTTCTTCGTGAAATATCTATTGGCTACCGCCATTACATCTTCTTTTGTTATCGAATTAATACGGTCAACCTCTTTTAAATAATCTTCCCATTTTTTCTTTTGAGAAAACAGCCGCATCATGACATGGGCACGAGAACTGATATCCTCCAATGCCGACATATATTCCCGTTTCTGCTCCAGCTTCAAGCTTTGGAAAGTATCATCGCTAAAATCTCCGTTCTGTATGCAAGCTATCTGTTTCCACACTAACTCTTCCGCTGAAGAATAAGATTGAAAAAGCAATTTCGGCATGACAAAAATTGCAAGAATGCCAGCTTCATTCATACAGTCATTATAAGCGACAGCAGCTGTCACTTTGTGTTCGATAGTCAGTCTGTCCAAAAGCCCTGTACCATTCGTATTGTTCAAGAGCGATAATGCTACACGTAAAGCGACTTCATCAGGATGACTGGCCGGAATGCCACGGAAACACATCGCCATCATCTTCACAAATGGCATTGGGACTTTCAGTTTCATCTGTTCCTTCCCTCTAAATTCAGGCAATGATACCACTGGCATCTTGGGTGCACTACCTTTCCGAATCCGGGAAAAAGTACGTTCCAAGACAGGCAACACATCCGACGTGCTGAAATCACCGCTTAAAATCAAACCCATATTGGAAGCGACGTAATAATCATCGAAAAACTTACGCATTTCCGACAGCCTGGGATTTTTCAGATTTTCCGTACTTCCGATAACGGGGTAAGCATAAGGATGAGGAGAAAAATAACGCTCTTTCAAATAGTCTACCGATATGCCTCCTATTTGATCGCTATACATGTTTTTCTCTTCATAGACTGTTTCCAATTCATTCTGGAAAAGGCGGAATACAGGATGAAGCAATCTTTCGCTATTTATTTCCGCCCATTGCTCCATATATTGAGGAGAAAATGTATTATAATAGACCGTATAATCAAAAGACGTTCCCGCATTAAGCTTTGTCCCGCCATACCGGGATATCAGTTTTTCAAATTCGTTTGGGATAACATATTCAGCGGCCTGTATATTCAATCTATTGATTTCTTGCTGGATATCCTTCCGTTCTCTTTCATCTCTCGTCTGCGCCAACTGGTCATATTTCCTCTCGATACAATCCAACAACACTTTTTCTTTTTCATAGTCAACCGTCCCAATATTATCTGTCCCTTTAAACATCATATGCTCAAAGTAATGGGCAATTCCAGTATTGGGACATTCTTTCGCTCCTGCATTTACAACTACGGCACCGAACACTTTCGGCTGTGTATGATCTTCATTAAGCCAAACGGTAAGTCCATTGTCCAAAACGTGTGTAGTGCAAATAATCTTTTGTTCCAATAATTCCATGCAATCCTCGTTCTAAAGAGCTTCGTTATTTAATAAACTACAAAAGTAATCATTTGCCCGAATATATTTCTTGACAGCCCGAATATATTTCTTGAAGAAAAGGCTGCGCCCAAATGAAGAGTTCTTCACACTTCATTTTAACGCAGCCTCTTTCTCTATAATCCACCTGCCGCCAAATTAGAACTGATGAAAAACAGGCTTTATCACAAATTTGAAACTGTAATCCTGATAAGGCAATTGGTATTGTTCCAAAGGCAGCGAACCCCAACTGGTAACACAGCCCAGTCCCATTTGGACTTTGTCTACGCACAAATTCACACAATCACTCTTATCCACCAACTCGGAATGGCCGTTAGCTTTTTCCAATCCTTCATCCAAAGCTTCTATGGAATAGTACAAGGCGCTGGCGGAGAAAGGCAATCCGGAAAGCAGTTGTATGCCGTTTCCTGCCTTGTTCACCTGATTCCACCAACGGATATCGCTCTTCGTGCCGTTCTCCTGCGGACGAATGTAAGGATAGAACTGTTCTGCAACGCTTTGGCAGTACTTTCCAATGAATGTACTGCTTTTACGGTCTGCATAATTTTCAATCGGTCCTCTGCCATAATACTGGATGTTTGATAACTGTTTGTTCAATTCGGCTCTCATACCGAAACGGAACATGTTCGGTACTTTTGCTCCTTTGCCGGCTGTCATCTGCTGAGTGACCTCCACCGCCCCTTGTTTGTTTATCCTGTAAGTCAAATCCAACTTGCCTGAAACTGCCGGCATTTCATATTTTGCTTCGACCACAATAAAACCAGCTTCTTCTTTATGTGCCAATGAAACCAGTTTCATTTCCGGATCCTTCCATACCCTATACTTGGATTGAAGGTTCGCACCCATGTCATTGTCGGTCGGGGCACGCCAAAAGTTCGGACGCAGTTCCGACCCTTTATGCAGTACGGACAATCCGTTCACCTCGTACAAGCTGATATAACCATTCTTACGCATGAAGTTGATTTGGAAATCTCCTCCTTCGACTATCAAGTAAGTTCCATCGTTATCCTTTACTACAAGTTCAGGAGTATCATCATGTGCGATACTGCATCCTTCTCTCATTAAATCCTCCGGGGTCTTGTACGTCTGGACAACCAATTGTTCCTTTGCCACCGTATGTCCTGCAGGCAAGAAAGTTCTCGCATTTTTCTGTTTGAAGTACACATTCAACAATACTTCCTTGGTGGGGCATTGTTGCCGCAAAGAATAACCCAAATGCAAATCAGTTCTCTGCTGAGGTGCAACCTGCACATCGGTCACAATACCCGACTCAACAGCTTCACCGTCTACCAGCAACTCCCACTCCGCATAGTAATTGCCCAAATCCTGAAAGAAATTCTCGTTATATACGCTAATGATGCCCTTTTTCAAATCGACTGGTTTCACCCATATATTCTGATAGTAATAAGCAACCTCATCGGCATGAGGATTCGACACCCGGTCTGGACTTATCAAGCCATTGTCGCAAAAATTCTGGCTGGAAGCATCATAAGGATTGAAATCACCGCCGTAGGCATAGAACTCTTTCCCATCGGCAGTATAACGACGAATGGACTGATCCACGAAGTCCCATATAAAACCGCCTTGATATTTCGGGTATTTACGAATCAAATCCCAATATTCCTTGAAACCACCTTCAGAATTACCCATGGCATGTGCATATTCACATTGGATCAAAGGCTTGTCTATGTCACCCCGGGAATACTTTTCGCTCTTTTCATAATTAAGATACATCGGGCAATAAATATCCGTAAACTCATTCGTCCTGGCTTGCTCATATTGCACCGGACGGGTTTTGTCTTCATTCTTTATCCAACGGTAGCAAGCCTCGAAGTTCGGACCGAATCCGGCTTCATTGCCCAATGACCAAAAGATGATAGACGGATGATTGTAGCCACGCTGAACATTCCGCTGGTTCCTTTCCAGATGAGCCTTGGCATACGCCGGGTTCTTTGCCAATGTGTTTTCTTCATATCCCATGCCATGAGATTCCACATTGGCTTCTGCAACCAAATAAAAACCATATTTATCACACAGTTCGTACCAAAGGTTATTATCCGGATAGTGGCAGGTACGAACCGCATTAATATTCAGCTCTTTCATACGTTTGATGTCTTGAATCATACGTTCTTTAGAGATAACATACCCATAATCGGGATCAAGCTCATGGCGATTGACTCCTTTGAACAAAACCGGCTGACCATTTACCAATACCTGGGAGTTCTTCAATTCTATCTTACGGAATCCGACATGAACAGGAATAGATTCTACCACCTTGCCGCCTACTGTCAAATTTGCTATTAATTGATATAAGTTCGGAGTCTCGGCTGTCCACTTGGCAGGATCGCTAATGTTCATAACCACACTTTGCTTGCCCGAGCCATTCACCACGGATGAAGCCACTTCTTTTCCGGCTTGGTCTAATAACTTCAAATCGACAGTGCCTTTTCCTTTCATTTGGATTTCCACCTGCAATATCGCATCCTTATATTGCGCATCCAAATCGGGGGTTACACGAATGTCTTCGATATGGTTGGCAGCACGAGCATACAAATAGCAATCGCGCCCTACGCCACAGAAACGGAAAAAATCCTGGTCCTCCAAATAGGAGCCATCACACCAACGGAACACTTGGAAGGCTATCACATTTTTCCCCGGCTTCAAATATTTCGTCAAGTCAAACTCCGCTTCCAACTTGCTGTCTTCGCTGTAACCCACGAACTGCCCGTTTACCCATAAATACATGTTGGAAGTTACCGAGCCGAAATGGGCCATGATTTCACGACCTTTCCAGTCCGCCGGAAGAACAATCTCTTTACGGTACGTCCCGACATGGTTGTTTTCTATCGGAACATAAGGAGGATTATTTTGAAACTGGTTGCTCCAAGCATAGCCTGCGCTTACATAGACAGGATCTCCATAACCATTCATTTCCCACATTCCAGGCACCGGCATCGTATCCCAGCCTTTGTCATTGAAATCGATTTTATAGAAATCAGCCACCGGACGCTGGTCGGCATCCTTTACCCAATTGAACTTCCACATGCCATTCAAAGTCAAGTAATTCTCAGAGGCAACACGACAGCCCTTCAATGCCGACTTTTCCGATTCAAATGCAAAGAAATTTGTGTGCATCGGCGCTCGGTTTATCGCATTTACGTTCGGATCCTGCCATTCATTCTTTTGAGCAAATGCGGTCATTCCAGCAATCGCAAGAGCACAAAGCAAAACATTTTTTCTCATGATATTCATTAATATTTTATAAACACAGAGACTGCATCGCAAATAATGTATCACGATACAGCCTCCTTTTTTGATAATTGAGTCAGCTAATGGCAATCTTAAAATTTATGCTGTACCGGTCTGATAACAAACTTAAAGCTGTAATCTTGGTAAGGAACCATGTATTTCTCCAAAGGAAGAGCACCCCAACTGTTTACGCACCCTAAGCCCATCTGCACCTTGTCTATGCACAAATTGACGTAATCTGTCCGCGGAACCAACTCTGAATGACGCTGGTCTTTCATCTGTCCGTCATCCAAAGACTCGATCGTATAATGCAATGCGCTCGCCGTGAACGGAGCTTCTGAAACCAACTGGATGCCATTACCAGCCCTGTTCACTTGGTTCCACCAACGGATATCGGTCTTGGAGCCATTTTCCTGAGGACGTATGTAAGAATAGAACTGTTCGTCAACACTTTGATTGTACTTGCCAATAAATGTACAGTTATTTCTATCACTATAATTTTCAATAGGACCTCTTCCATAATATTGGATATGAGCCAAATTCTTATTCAGCTCTGCACGCATACCAAAACGGAACATGTTTGGAACTTTCGCAGCCTTATCAGCAACCATGCTCTGAGTAACTTCCATTGCTCCTTTCTTATCGATGCGATAAACCAAATCCAATTTTGCTGAAACAGAAGGCATGTCATATTTCGCCGTAACAATGACCTTATCGCCCTCGCTCTGATGTTGCAATGAAACCAATTTCATCTCAGGGTTCTTCCATATTCCATACTTCAACTGCAAGCCCGCACCCATATCATTGTCTGTCGGAGCGCGCCAGAAGTTTGGTCTCAACTGAGCACCCTCGTTCAAGACAGACATGCCGTTTACATCATACAAGCAAACAAAACCATCACGGCGCTTGAAATCTATCTGGAAACTTTCCCCTTTGACTATCAAATAAAATTGGTCGTTATCTTCTACGGTTGGGCTGGGAGTCTCGTCATGAGCGACAACCGACTTCGTAAACAAATCCTTTGGTGCTTGATAATCCTTGATGGTCAATTGTTGCTTCGCCACTACATGTCCGGCAGGTAACAATGTTTCAGCATTCTTTAATCTGAACGACACGTTCAACAGCACCTCCTTGCATGCACATATGCCATCCAAAGAATAACCCAATTGAACATTTGCAGTCTGCTGAGGCGCCACTTTTAAATCCATAACAATACCCGACTCAATGGCTTCACCGTTTGCCAACAGCTCCCACTCCGCATAATAATTACTCAAATCACGGAAGAAATTCTCATTATAAATGCCAATGATACCTTTTTGTACATCTACAGGTTTAAGCCAAATATTCTGGTAAATATAACCTACTTCATAAGCATGAGGATTAAACACACGATCCGGACTAATCAAACCATTATCATTGAAGTCATTGTCTGATGCATCATAAGCATTGAAGTCACCTCCATAACCATAGAATTCTTTACCGTCTTTCGTGTGCCATCGATTGGACTGGTCCACGAAATCCCAAATAAATCCTCCTTGGTACTTCGGGTACTTTCGGATGATGTCCCAATACTCTTTGAAACCACCTTCCGAATTACCCATAGCGTGAGCATATTCACATTGAATCAACGGCTTGTCAATATTACCTTCTGAATATTTCACACAATTGTCATAATTGTAATACATCGGGCAGAATACGTCCGTAAACTCATTCGTTCCAGCTTGTTCATATTGCACCGGACGGGTTTTGTCTTCCTTCTTTATCCAACGGTAGCAAGCCTCGAAGTTCGGACCGAATCCGGCTTCATTGCCCAACGACCAAAAGATGATAGACGGATGATTGTAGCCACGCTGAACGTTCCGCTGGTTTCTTTCCAGATGAGCCTTGGCATACGACGGGTTCTTAGCCAGTGTGTTTTCCCCGTATCCCATGCCATGAGATTCCACATTCGCCTCAGCCACCAAATACAAGCCATATTGGTCGCATAATTCATACCACAGGTTATTGTCCGGGTAATGGCAAGTACGAACCGCATTAATATTCAGCTCTTTCATACGTTTGATGTCTTGAATCATACGCTCTTTGGAGATGACATACCCGTAATCCGGATCCATTTCATGTCGGTTAGCCCCTTTGAACAAAACCGGTTGTCCATTCACCAGTACCTGGGCATTTTTCAACTCTATCTTACGGAAGCCCACTTGGACAGGAATGGATTCAACCACTTTCCCGTTTTCGCTCAAATTAGCGACCAATTTATATAAGTTAGGTGTTTCGGCAGTCCATTTGGCCGGATTGCTGACATTCATCGTAACAGACTGCTTGCCCGAACCTTTCACTTGGGAGGAAACCACCTCGTTTCCTGCTTTGTCCAACAATTTCAAATCGACAGTGCCTCTTCCCTTCAGCTGGATATCGACCTGCAAAGTAGCGTCTTTGTATTGTGCATCCA
>CALBYC010000221.1 GCA_937890135.1 uncultured Parabacteroides sp. | reverse complement strand
TCAACAGACCTTTCATCCGGCTCATGTGGCATTTCCCCCTTTTGGGAAACCTCATACGTAAACGCATCAAAAGGGAAATGGAAGAAGCCTTCGGCAATAATTTTGAAGAAATCGTATTAGGCGGTGCCGCATTAAACAAAGAGGTCGAACAATTCCTCCAATCCATCCATTTTCGCTATACAGTAGGTTATGGCATGACAGAGTGCGGGCCATTAATCGCATACGCCCAATGGGATCAGTTCAAGCCGGGCTCTGTAGGGCGTGTTGTTGATCGGATGGAAGTTCGCATTAACTCGGATGACCCTCATAAAAAAGTAGGAGAGATATGGGTACGAGGGACTAATAACATGTTAGGATATTATAAGAACCCGGAAGCAACGAATGCTGTCATGACTGCCGACGGCTGGATGAAAACCGGAGATTTGGGCATCATAGACTCTGATGGATTCTTGTATATCCGAGGGAGATGCAAAACCATGATTTTAAGCGCAAACGGACAAAATATTTATCCGGAAGAAATTGAAAACAAATTAAACAGCTTTCCATTAGTCGTCGAATCGCTGGTCATCTCAGACAATAAAAAATTAACGGCCCTCATCTATCCCGATTGGGCAAAGGTAAGGGAAGGCAAGCTGACAGACGAGCAATTGAACAGCACGATGCAACAATATATTTCTCAAACGAATAAATGCATTCCGCGCTATTGCAAAATATCTTCGTTCATAATACGAAAAGAAGAATTCGAGAAAACGCCCAAACACAGCATCAAGCGGTATCTATACCAGTCAGAGCCATCCTAATCAAAGCTGCCAGTAAATATGGCAAGCATAAAGTTACTCCGACTTTTGCCGATTCCGATATGCAGTCGGAGTAACCCCTTCCCGTTTACGGAAGAAGGTGGCGAATTGTCCGGCATTCTCAAAATGCAATTGATAAGCGATATCGCTAATTGCCAATGATGTCCGTGCCAGCAACTCTTTTGCACGGATCAACCTCAACTGAATCTGGTATTGTGCCGGTGAAATCCCAGTATAGTTTTTAAACATCCTCCTAAACCAAGAGTATCCCACCCCTATTTGACCGGCAATCATCTCGGCAGAAATTTGCTCTTCTATTTGCTCTTTCATAAGTTTCCGGGCTTTGTCCAGCACCTCAATGATATACGAGTCCCCAAAAGTTTGGTTCTTATGCTTATAATATATTGTACTAGTGAGGTGCTGCAATATACCAGCCAACATCACTTGGTGGCCCGATTTCTCATTATTGGCCGTTCGAATCAAATCTTCATACAAACCTATCATTGAATTACTGACACCTATATGAAGCAAAGGCATCTTGCAAGAAAAGAAATGTTCCGCCTGCAGTTGTTCGAAATAACGTCCCTTAAAACCGACCCAATACTCGTCCCATCCTATTTCCGCATCCGGATAATAATTATGCCATTCACCCGGAAAAAGCAAAAACAAATCCCCCGGTTTTACTTCTTGAAGTTTCACATGAGAGGACTCGAAATAACCTTTTCCTTTCGTTATATACACAAATTGATATTCATTCAGTATGCGACCTTTCTGTTTGACGAAGCTATAGTCATCCGGATGCTTGGAGAGAGGATAGGGCGAGCCATTCGGTATGAACTGATAACCCACCGTGGTCAAAATCGTCCCCCATTTTTCATCACTCGGACTATAAGTCAAATAATATAACAAATCCCGACTTCTATTATCCATTTTTGTATCAGAATTGAAAGATTTAAAATCAATATTCCAATAAAGATTGTTTCCTGAAAGATTATTTTTGCTCAAAAATAAGGAAAATCTTTATTCATAATGCCATCATATGAACATAAAAAATACTTTTTTAGCATTTGATATTGGTGCTTCAAGCGGGCGAGCTGTCCTGATGTCATTCAACGGAGAGAAATTTGAAATGAGGGAAATACATCGTTTCACTAATCGTATCCTGGAGATGCACGGGCGTTTCTTTTGGGACATATTCCATATATATTCCGAATTAAAAGAAACTTTGAAAAGTTGCGGGAAAGAGAAATTTCACCTTACTTCCATCGGCATTGACACGTGGGGAGTGGATTTTGGTTATGTCGGGAAAGACGGGGTCCTATTGGGACTGCCCCGCGCCTATCGCGATCCTTATACGGACGGAGCGCCCGAATCTTTCTTTAAAAAGGGAATGGCAAAAGAAGAAGTATATAAGCGAACCGGCATCCAGATTATGAATTTTAATAGTTTGTATCAATTATACCAGGCAAATGAACAACACTATACACCTTTCATGATAGCGGACAAAGCATTGTTCATACCTGATTTGCTTTCCTACATGCTAACAGGAAAAATGGTGTGTGAATACACGGATGCATCCACATCCCAATTGGTCAATCCTTTCACCAAGCAAATGGACAAAGAGCTATTGAAGGCTACAGGGGCAAAGGAGGATCTTTTCCCCCCTATCATTATGCCTGGAACAAAAATAGGTACCTTGACTGCCGCATTGGCCAAAGAGACCGGAGTAGGAGAAATACCCGTAATAGCTATAGCAGGGCATGACACGGCTTCTGCCGTGGCAGCAATCCCCACAACCGATCGGGAATTCGCCTACCTGAGCAGTGGCACATGGAGCTTGATGGGCATCGAGTCCGAAGAACCAATCATCAATGAGAAATCATTCCAACTGAATTTCACAAATGAAGGAGGCATTGACGGAACCATCCGTTTCTTGAAAAATATTACGGGCATGTGGCTCTTAGAACGATGCAAAGACGAATGGAAACAGGCTGGAAATGATTATTCATACGAGGAATTGATCGAACTAATGCTCAAAGAAGAGGCTTACCGTAGTTTCGTCAATCCCAATGCAGACTGTTTCGCAAATCCAGTCAACATGCAGGAAGCCATTGCAAACTATTGTGCGAAAACCCATCAGCCCACGCCGAATAACGTTGGACAATACGTACGTTGCATTTTTGAAAGTCTGGCATTCAGCTACCGCTCCGTATTGTATATATTGAAAGACATGGCAAAATTCCCGATCAAGCGATTGCATATCATCGGAGGGGGAGCCAAAAATAATTTTTTGAATCAGCTGATTGCAAATGTCATTCAATTGGATGTTGTCGCTGGGCCTTCAGAAGCCACAGCCATCGGCAACGGATTGATGCAAGCGAGAAGCGCCGGATTGTTAAACGACCGCTGGGATATGCGAAAGGCTGTCTTATCAAGTTTCTCCCCCAAGAACTTCAAACCGCAAGGTAATGCGCAGGAATATGATCGAGCATACGAAAAATTCATTCAATCAACCAATTTATAAATAACAAACAAAATAAACATTATCATGACAAACGAGAAAAACATTATTGAATCATACAACTTAGCCAAAGAACGTTACGCATCATTAGGTGTTGACACAGAAAAAGCGATGGACCAATTGCAAAAGGTGGCATTATCCATACATTGTTGGCAAGCAGACGACGTGACTGGATTTGAAAAATCAGGAGGCTCGTTGACGGGAGGCATTCAGGTGACTGGCAACTATCCAGGTCGTGCCCGTACCATTGATGAAGTACGAGCTGACGCCATTAAAGTCACAACGCTCATTCCAGGGAAGCACCGATTCAATCTTCATGCTATTTATGGCGACTTTCAAGGGAAAGTGGTAGACCGGAACGAAATAGAACCCAAGCATTTCATCAGCTGGATGGAATGGGCCAAAGAGAATGATTTGAAATTGGATTTCAACAGCACCTCTTTTTCACATCCCAAAAGCGGCAACCTGACGCTGGCCAATCCGGATGAATCGATCCGTCGATTCTGGATAGAGCATACGAAACGCTGCCGTTGGATTAGCGAAGAGATGGGGAAATTCCAAAATGACCCATGCATCATGAATCTATGGATACACGACGGGAGCAAGGAAGTTCCTGCCAGCCGTCTTAAATACCGCCAAATTTTAAAGGAATCGTTGGACGAGATCTATGCAACCAAATACCAAAACATGAAAGATTGCATAGAAGCGAAATTGTTTGGCATCGGATTGGAAAGCTACACGGTCGGTTCGTATGACTTCTACTTGGGGTACGGCGTGAAGAACCAAAAGATGGTAACCTTGGATACCGGCCATTTCCACCTTACGGAAAGCATAGCAGACAAAATATCCAGCTTGTTGTTGTTCACTCCGGAAATCATGTTACACGTCAGCCGTCCTGTCCGCTGGGATAGCGACCACGTTGTCATCTTGAATGACGAATTAGCCGATTTGTCAAGAGAAGTGGTACGCTGCAATGCCTTAAACCGTGTACACATTGGTTTGGATTACTTTGATGCGACCATCAACCGAATAGGAGCATACGTGGTGGGTATCCGGTCTACTCAAAAAGCCCTGTTGCAGGCTTTATTGGAACCTTATGCCAAACTGGTAAGTTATGAAGCGAACGGACAACTGTTCCAGCGACTTGCCTTGCAGGAAGAAGCGAAAAGTTTACCATGGAATGCCGTGTGGGACATGTTCTGCCTAAAAAACAATGTACCAGTCGGAGAAGATTACATAAAGGATATTGAAAAGTACGAAGCTGAAATCACCAGCAAACGTGTTTGATAGCAAGGTAAGTCATAATCACTAAATTGAATATATAGAATGAAAAGCTATTGGCTTGCGATAATGGTCTTTTTAGGCATAACCACTTTGGCCGCTCAGCAAAAAGATGAAAGGACGCGCGAGTATATTACTCCGGTACGGATTGTCTGGCAGCAGGACAGCGAGCAAATCTCAGGATTGGAAAACCTTTTGAAACCAGGGAACGGGCAAGCGGACTTGGCCAACCAACGCATGTCGGTGTGGAAAGGGAGCAAAGGGAAACGCCCTGCCATATTAGTTGATTTCGGAAAAGAAATGCATGGGGGGATTCAATTAGTTACCGGGATGCCCGCAAGCCATTCTCCTGTCCGCGTACGAATCCGCTTAGGGGAGTCTGTCAGCGAAGCGATGTGTGAAATCGATGGTAAAAACGGTGCAACTAACGACCATGCCATGCGTGACATGGTTGTGGAAGTTCCTTGGTTAGGCGTCACCGAGACAGGGTATTCTGGATTTCGTTTTGCCCGCATCGACTTGCTGGACGACACCCTGGATTTGCATCTGAAAGAAATCAGAGCAATCTCCATCTATCGGGACATACCCTACAAAGGCTCGTTCGTTTGTAATGACCAGCGTCTGAATGAGATTTGGAAGACCGGGGCGTATACGGTCCATCTGAATATGCAAGACTACATTTGGGACGGCATCAAACGTGATCGTTTGGTATGGATTGGGGACATGCACCCGGAAGTGATGACTGTCAATTCTGTGTTTGGATATAACGAAGTCATTCCAAAAAGTCTGGATTTGGCACGGGACATAACTCCCTTGCCCAATTGGATTAGTGGCATGAGCCCCTACTCTATCTGGTGGCTTCTCATCCAAAAAGATTGGTATTATTACCAAGGGGATATGAATTATTTAAAGTTACAAAAGGAATACATCACTGGATTATTGAAGCTGCTCATCAGCAAAATCGACGACAAGGGACGAGAGCGCCTGAAAGAGGGGCGTTTCTTGGACTGGCCTTCCAGCGAAAACCCGGAAGCAATTGATGCCGGGCTGCAAGCATTGATGTTGATGGGCATGAAAGCCGGCGAAGATCTTTGTTCCATTTTGGGGGACAACGAATTGGCCCAAGAGTGCAAAAACAAAGCGGACATGCTGGCAAAAGTAGCAAATGAAGTAATTGCTCCTTTTGCCCGATCAAAGAAAAAGCCTACAGATCCGGGAATGAAACAAGCTGCGGCGATGCTTAGTCTGGCGGGGTTGATGAATCCACAAGAAGCTGAACAGAAATACCTTTCGGTAGATGGCGCACATGGTTTTTCCACCTTTTATGGATATTATATGCTCCGGGCCATGGCCAAAGCGGGTAATTACCAAGGGGCTTTAGACCAAATTCGGTCATTCTGGGGCGGCATGTTGGATATGGGGGCAACTTCGTTTTGGGAAGACTTCAATTTAGACTGGATGGAAAATGCCGGGCGCATCGACGAATTAGTCCCGAATGGAAAGAAAGACATACATGGCGATTATGGCAATTATTGTTACCAAGGCTTCCGCCATAGCTTGTGTCATGGATGGGCATCCGGACCAACCTCGTGGTTAAGCGAATATGTCTTAGGAGTGCAAATGGTAGAACCGGGAGCTAAAGTCGTCCGCATAATACCCCATTTAGGCGACTTGGAATGGGTCGAGGGGACATTCCCGACTCCTTACGGTGTCATAAAGATCAGCCATAAGAAACAAAAAGACGGAACAATCCAATCCCATGTAGAAGCTCCCGCAGGAGTGACCGTTTTGAATGAATGATTGAACGATAATTTCACACAATGAATTCGATGAAAAAATATTTATTCGTTTTGCTCCTTCTGGGATGCTTGGCAACCCTGCATGCTCGTTCCGGATGGAAAGCCCACTGGATCAATACCGAAGAATGCCAAAGTGCGACAAATACTTGGCTGGCATTCCGAAAGACTGTGAACTTGGAATCTGTTCCGCAATCACTATCCGCCAAGATTGCCGTAGATAGCAAATACTGGCTGTGGATAAACGGGAAATTGGTCGTTTTCGAAGGAGGCCTGAAGCGTGGTCCTTCACCCGTGGGCATCTATTATGACACGATAGACATCGCCCCCTACTTAAGCAACGGGCAAAATGTAATCGCCTTATTGGTATGGCACTTTGGGAAAAACGGGTTCAGCCATGCCAATAGCGGGACGGCAGCACTATTGTTTGAGGCTATCGCACCCGGAATTGAGATTATCAGTGACAGGAGCTGGGATTGTGCTTTATATAAAGCTTATCAGAATACGGAAGAACCATTTCCTAATTTCCGTTTGCCTGAGAGCAATATCCGCTTTGACGCACGGAATGAGATCGCAGGATGGAACCAACTCGGTTTCAAGGGCAAACTTCCACAAGCGACCATTGTGTCGGAAGCAGAAGCAGCTCCGTTTGGGGAATTAGTGGAACGTCCTATCCCCCAATGGAAAGACTATGGATTAAAGCCATACGTGACAACCCGCAAATCAGTGAAAGGGGATACTCTTTTTTGTCAACTTCCTTATAACTGCCAGGTAACTCCCTACTTGAAAGTAAGGGCGAAAGCTGGAAAAACAATCCACATTTTAACGGATAATTACCAAGGAGGGTCAGCCAATAATGTAAGGGCTGAATATATCACGAAAGACGGCATACAAGAATACGAGAACTATGGATGGATGAATGGGCACCATGTGCTTTATGTCATACCGGAAGGGGTCAACGTCATAGACCTGAAATTCCGCGAAACCGGATATGATGCGGAATTCACCGGTAATTTCCATTGCAACGATTCTTTTTTAAATGAGTTGTGGAAGCGTTCTGCTCGAACATTGTATGTCACAATGCGTGATAGTTATATGGATTGTCCGGACAGGGAACGTGCACAATGGTGGGGTGACGAAGTGAACGAGTTGGGCGAATCATTTTATGCCCTTTCCCCTTCCAGCCATAAATTAGCCGTAAAAGGGATTTATGAACTGATGAACTGGCAACGCCCGGATGGCGTCATCTTCTCTCCCGCCCCTGCAGGGAATTACAGGGCTGAACTGCCCTTGCAAATGTTGGCATCCGTTGGATGGTACGGATTTCATACCCAATACTACTATAGCGGAGACAGCAGTTTCGTATCTAAAGTATATGACCGCGTCCATCATTACTTGCACAAAGTGTGGAAAACTGCTCCGGACGGTTTGGCCATCTCTCGTGCCGGAGACTGGAGCTGGGGCGACTGGGGAGATAATATTGATATGGAAGTCCTGACCAACTGCTGGTATTACTTGGCTTTAAAGGCAGAAAGAGCTTTTGCCCTGCAACTTGGGAAAACATCGGACGCAGAGCAAGATGCCCGCATGATGGAAGCCATTGAAAAGAATTTCGACAAGGCTTTTTGGAACGGGACGGCCTATCGTTCCCCCCAATATAGAGGGGAAACCGATGACCGGGCCCAAGCGATGGCCATTGTTTCCGGTTTAGCGTCTAAAGATAAATATAAGGCCTTAGCTCAAGTATTGGAGAAAGAACGCCATGCCAGCCCATACATGGAAAAATATGTTTTGGAAGCTTTATTCGTCATGGATGAACCGGTACTGGCCATGGAGCGCATGAAAGGAAGGTATAAGAAAATGATCGATTCATACCCTCATTATACCACATTGTTCGAAGGTTGGGGTATCGGTGATGATGGATTCGGCGGAGGGACCATCAACCATGCCTGGAGTGGTGGCCCGCTTACTATATTGAGCCAAAAAGTATGTGGAATCGCACCTACTTCCCCCGGATTCAAGACTTTCCAAGTCCGTCCGCAAATGGGAAATCTAAGGGAAGCGTCTGCGACGATAGATACCAACTATGGAAAAATCAGCGTGGAGCTAATGCGTAATGGCAGCAAGATAACCATGAATTTATCCGTGCCATCCGGGACCAAAGCCGAAATATATCTATCAAAACGAAAAACCAAGACACTGGAATCCGGCAACCATACTTTGTCCATATCAGCCAATACATTCTGAAACGTAGGCGTTCATATTAAAGGAACAGGGACAGATGGGAATAATCTATTCCACCCGTCCCTGGTTCTTTCCTTTAGCGCATCTCCGCCACCATTATTGCACATTTTTTCATTTCATGTGCAATTATTCAAAATAACTGTTTATCTTTGTCCCCGTTTTCGAGAGAAAAAGAAGATTTAATTAAACAAACAGATTACATTTATGAACAAATTTATTGCATTTGCATGCCTTTCCCTCTTGCCAGGGACATATGCCGCAGCTGAAGGTTTTCAGATAAATGCACAAAGTACGAAGCAAGCCGGAATGGGACATGTAGGAACAGCGATGAAATTAGGGGCGGAAAGTATGCACTTCAATCCTGCCGGGTTAGCATTCATGGATAAGACCGTTGACTTATCCGTCGGCTTGTCCGGAGTATTTTCCCATCTTAAATACCAAAAAGACTCGTATTCCATCGATTCCGACAACAAGCCTGGCACTCCGCTCTACCTCTATGCCGGTTTTAAAATATATGACAATTTAGCCGCCGGCATCGCTTTCAACACTCCTTACGGCAGCTCCGTCACCTGGGGGGAAAACTGGAAAGGCGCCCACCTGGTACAGGAAATCGCATTGAAGGCCTATAACATCCAACCAACCATTTCATGGAGAATCACGGACAAATTGAGCATCGGTGCCGGGTTGATGATGGATTTCGGAAATATCCAGCTTAGCCGCGCCTTGATCGGCCCTGGAGAGTTGACCTATATGGCCAATTATATGCAAAACGCTTTAAGCGAGAAGCTCCCGGCACAGATGGTTGAAGCAATGAAGCCCATGCTGGCTCCTCTTGTCAAAGAATTCAGTGTATACGATGACGCCTCCGCCGCATCGGCCCTATTGGAAGGCGACGCGGGGGTTCGATTCGGATTCAATATTGGAGCGATGTACGACATCAATGACAAGTTTACCGTCGGCGTTTCCTATCGTTCAAAAATCACGGCCAAGGTCAAGGAGGGGGAAGTCGACCTGAAATATGCAAACGAAGAGCATTTCACAAGCATGCTTGAACAGGTAAACAAACTGTTGCAGACCGTGAACTCCATGACAGGAGGCAACGCCAATCTGCCGTCAAGCATCGGTATCCCACCCCTCAACACAGGGACTTTCTCCGCTGAACTGCCTTTGGCAAGCAACTTGAATTTCGGTGTCACATACAAGCCCAATCGCGACTGGACTGTTTCAGGAGAGGTCCAGTGGGTCGGATGGGGCGCATACGATGCCTTGGATGTCCATTTTTCTCCGTCCTCTTTGAGCGGTTACGACATCCACGCAGACAAGAAATACCACAATTCCTGCATCTACCGGTTGGGCACACAGTACGCGGCGACACACCGGCTGGATGTCCGCTTGGGCTCCTACTTCGACATGTCGCCGGTCGATGACGACTACTTGAACCCTGAAACGCCCAGCATGAACAAATGGGGCATCACGGCAGGTTGCAGTTTCCGTCCGCTTGAACATTTGTCTGTAGACTTTTCCTTCTCTTACGTCACAGGATTCGGACGAGACGGTTCGTATACCGACGAATACATGCTGATGAAAACCATACAGAATTTGCCTGAACAATATAAGCAACGCACATTCGGCGGACATTACAGCGCATACGCCTTGATGCCGGCGATTGGCATATCTTATAGTTTCTAAAGCGGGCTGGGAAAGAAACAAAAAAAGGACGGGAGAAAAATGAAAAATTCTCCCGTCCTTTTTTTTCTTCGACCGCACCCGTTTTGACCGGCAATGCCGACCGAATTTGTTTCTTGTCCTATCCCCTGCCCTTAAAAGAGCGGGTTCTCAACCTTCTCGTCCAACAAGGCCAGTTGGATGACTTCCGGTATATCCTTTACATAATGGAAAGTCATCCCCTTCAGGTACTCGGGCTTGATTTCGTCAATATCCTTCTTGTTTTCCTGACATAGGATGATTTCCTCGATGCCGGCACGCTTGGCGGCCAATATCTTCTCGCGGATGCCTCCCACGGGAAGCACCCTGCCACGCAAGGTGATTTCGCCCGTCATCGCCAAGTTCCTTTTCACCTTGCATTGCCTAAACGCTGAGACCAAAGAGGTAACCATGGTTATCCCGGCGCTGGGTCCGTCCTTCGGGATAGCGCCTTCCGGCACATGGATATGCACGTTCCAATTGTCAAACCTCTCTTCGGGAATGCCCAGCAAAGCCGCATGCGCATGGATGTACTCGAGAGCAAGCATGGCAGATTCTTTCATGACATCGCCCAAATTCCCGGTCAACGTCAGTTTCCCGCCTTTTCCCTTGCTCAAGCTGGTCTCGACAAACAAGATTTCTCCTCCAACGGCCGTCCAGGCCAAACCCGTCACCACCCCGGCATAGTCATTGCCCTGGTATTTGTCACGGGTATATTCCACCGTGCCCAAATAATTCTGCAAATCTTCAGGTTTCACCTGAGCCGGGAGCGGTTCGCCAGACGCCTTCACACAAGCCAACTTACGCATGACCTTGGCAATTTTCTTGTCCAGTTCGCGCACACCGCTTTCGCGCGTGTACGATTCGATAATCGCCTGTATCGTCTTCTTGGGAAACCTCACCTCTCTCTTCCCCAATCCGTGGGATTCCGCTTCCTTCGGAATCAAATGCTTCGCAGCGATCTCGATTTTCTCTTCTTGGATATAACCGCTGACCTCTATCAGTTCCATCCTGTCCAACAGGGGCTGGGAAATCGTATTCAGATTATTCGCAGTCGCTATGAACATCACATGGCTCAAGTCATAGTCTATGTCCAAATAATTGTCGTGGAAAGCATTGTTCTGTTCAGGGTCAAGCACTTCCAACAAAGCCGAGGCCGGGTCGCCTTTGAAATCATTCGATACCTTGTCAATCTCGTCCAGCACGAACACGGGATTGGAAGTTCCCGCCTTCTGCAAATTCTGAATGATCCGCCCGCACATCGCGCCAATGTAAGTGCGCCTGTGGCCCCGTATTTCCGCCTCATCATGCAATCCGCCCAATGAAACGCGGACATATTTCCGGCCTAAGGCTTCCGCGATGGAACGGCCCAAAGAAGTCTTGCCTACTCCCGGAGGGCCATAAAGGCAAATGATGGGAGACTTCATGTCTTTCTTCAGCTTCAGAACCGCCAGATGTTCAATGATTCTTTCCTTGACTTTCTCCAGGCCATAATGGTCACGGTCCAATACTTTCTTGGCGTGGGCCAAATTGAAATTATCCGGCGAATAAGTATCCCAAGGCAAATTGACTATCGTCTGGACATACTGCATCTGTACGGAATAATCGGGCGACTGAGGGTGCAAGCGCTGCAACTTACGCAACTCTTTCTCGAATGTTTCAGCCACGGAAGCAGGCCACTTCTTCTTAGAAGCCTTCTCCTTCAACTCCTGGATTTCCCGGTCATTGGCATTTCCACCCAACTCTTCTTGGATGGTTTTGATTTGCTGCTGCAGGAAATATTCCTTCTGCTGCTTATCCAAGTCCTCCTGCGTTTTCATTTGGATGGAAGCCTTCAATTCGAGCAGCTGGAACTCCCTGTTGAGGTGTACCATCAATTTGTAAGCCCTCTCTTTCAAGTCAGAGATACCCAACAATTCCTGCCTGTTTTCCACGCCACTGACCAAGTTGGAACAACCGAAATTCACCAAATACATGGCATTCCGGTTATTTTTCAGCGAGAAAATGACCTCCCTCTGCGGTTCCGGATAAGTCATCAGAATCTTAACCATTATATCCTTGATGGCGGCGATCAAAGCATTCAATTCCTTGTCCTTGGAATACCCATCATCTTCCAGCACACTCACATTCCCTTTGAGAAAAGGCGTCTCTTCCACTATTTCATCCAGCGAAATCCGCTTTTTCCCTTGCAATATGATGGTCGTGGTACCGTCCGGCATGTCCAAAACACGCATGATTTCAGCGATGACTCCCACCTCGTATAAATCCTCCTGCTTCGGTTCCTCGACAGATACATCCTTTTGGCAAAAAGCACCGATGAGTTCATGATTGTCCACGCAATACCGAACGAGCTTCATAGATTTCTCACGGCCTACGACCACAGGGATAGCCACGCCCGGGAACAAAACCATGTTGCGCAATG
>CALBYC010000220.1 GCA_937890135.1 uncultured Parabacteroides sp. | reverse complement strand
AGGCCATGTTTCCAAAAAGCCTTTACCGCAGCTGTGATTTCATCTCCCGGCACAGTGATTTCGTCCCCGACAGACAAACCGGAAAAGCCGATCAACACATAATCCTCATACGTCTTCTCAACACCCCTTACTTTTATATCCGCGATTTTATACTTTTTCGGAGATAAAGAGTAAGAAATCACCGGCAACTCTGCCGGCTTCTCAACCTTCGCAGTATCATTTTCCTGAGCATGTGCCCCTAAAGTCATCCCCAAGAAAATAAAGAACAGCACTATTCCTCTATACATAGTAACAGCTATAGTTTATTAATTTAATTGCTCGCTTGTCCTGCCAAAGCGTCTTTCCCGCTGCTGGTAATACAAGATTGCTTCATATAATTCTTCTTTTCTGAAATCAGGCCAATAGATACCTGTAAAATAAAACTCTGCATAGGAGAGCTGCCACAACAAGAAATTGCTTAAACGGCGCTCACCTCCGGTGCGTATCAGCAAGTCCGGGTCAGGAATGTTCCGGGTGGTCAAATGCCGGCTGATCGTCTCTTCGTCTATCGAACGGGCATCCAGTTCTCCCGATTCCACTTGGGCGACAATCTGCCGGACAGCATCGGTTATTTCCCAACGGGAGGAATAGCTCAGAGCCAGCACGACCGTCGTCCCGGTATTGGAAGAAGTCTCATCGATGCATTCCTGAAGCGTATGGCGAGCCAGTTCTGGAAGACGCGCCAAATTGCCGATCGCATCCAGACGTACATTATTCTTCATCAAATCCGGTGTCTCTTTTTTTATGGCTGCCACCATCAATGTCATCAAGGCATCCACTTCCTCCTTCGGACGGTTCCAATTTTCCGTTGAAAACGCATACATCGTCAAATAGCGGATTCCTAAATCCGATGCGGCTTCCACCACTTTACGGACTGAAACAACCCCTTCTTGATGGCCTACATAACGCTCCTCACCGCGCTCTTTCGCCCAGCGTCCATTGCCATCCATGATAATTGCGATATGTCGAGGCAATCGTTTTGCATCAATTCTATCCAATAAAGACATTGTTCCTATTTTTTTGTTCCGTTGCTAAATCTATTGTTGCATGGTTCACATCGCTTCCCAAAGTCCCATGTGATGGAAAATGTCAGCAATGAATACCAATCCCTGTTCTTAAAAAGGCTACTTCCCACGCCGTACGGATTATTCAAAAAAGCATTGCTTTCGTCCGTCACGTCAAAGCCGTCGCCGAAGAGTTTGCGGAAAGTGAACTCGCAACCCAAGTTAAGACGGTTTTTCACTTTGTATTTCACCCCGACCCCCAAAGGGATGTTCAATGAGGCAAAAGTCTTATCGCCCGGTGCGACGGTCACACCTAATCCCATAAGCAGGTAAGGCGTGAAGCGGCACGTGTTCAGATAAGCGAACTTATCGCTATAAGGCATGAAGTTAAACTCCACTTGTCCTCCCGCTTCAAAGAAATCGCGGCTGAAAGAGGCTGTCTGCCCGTTTGGAAAGACATTGCCCGTCCCTTCCGTGCTTCCTGAAACACGCCCCCACAGCAAATCCGTCTTTACCGCCCAACGCAAATTGGGATTGTAGCGGAATATCGCACCTAACGAGGGATTCAATCCTTTAAAGAACGAATTCTTGTTTAAATCGCCCATATAATAGGAACCTCCTATCATACCTCCGATTTCATATTTATATTCTTGCCCTTTCAACGATGTCCCGCTAAAAACGAGAACCGAGAGAAGGCAGGCCAAGCGTTTGAAAAGAGATATCTTCATACAATACATCCGCATTTGTTCATACATATTTCTTTTTAACGCAAAAATGCTTGTTAAATTACGCTCGATTGGAATTTTATTGCCGTTCAAATCCCAACCGGTTGATGCGTCCCTTCCAATTTTCCTTCAGGACCTGGCCAGCCGCCTGGCTTTTCCCTCCAATGATTGTCAAGAAATTATCGGGGTCTACCACCAATGAAGCATAGCCTCTTGCCTGAAAATCTTCGGGCAAAACCATCAATTCGTCCACATATTCCCACGTCACACCATGGTCGGACGAACGATAGATGTCCTTGAGGGGTTTCCCGGAGGCATCGAAACCTCCAATCAAATAACATACTCCATCATATAGGGCAAGGGAAACTCCCTCCCGCTTGCTGAACAATTTGTTGCCGTAGGCGTCGGTCTGCTCGGCCCAATTCAATCCGTCCAATGTGGACCAGACGGACTGCAACAAAGAACCGCGGGTGTCTTTCCCTCCTGCCAACAGAATCCTGTCTTTATACATCAGATAGATATTTTGGGTGGCAAAACCGTCGACGGGGAAACCTTCCAAGACAGCGGAACCTGTCTCGAACCGGCCATCCATGTCCATGACTGCGTACCGGATGCCATCGGCATCTTCCACCAAAAGGGACAGGCGGGCTGTCTGGTTGACGTGTTCCTCCATACTGCCTAAAATCGTTTTTATCTTCGGGGCATCTTCTTTTTTCTGCCAAGTTTTGCCATCCGTCGATTCATACAAGGAGCCATCCGTCGCAGCCACGTACAGGCGGCCGTTGAAATTGACAATCTCGGACAACCGTAATCCGGAAGATGGCAAGCCGCTCAAAGCCTGCTCTTCCCATTGCCGCATATCCTCCGAGGTATAAAGGTGATATTCCTTGCCTGTGGCATGAGCATACATGGAATAGGTATTCTTAGTGCTATCGGCAAGGACTTTCTGCTCGTCCATCGCTATTCCGGGGAACGAGGATGCGGGCATGGCATGCCAGGTCATGGAATCAGGGACGACCTGATGGACATTGATATTTGCGATGTAAGAACGGCTGCTTACCCCATCATTGGCATACAAGACGAACTTGACCGGCTTGGAAAAATCGATGGAGTCGGAAGCGTTGTAGGTAACGGTGTCGCCCGTCGCTTCGGCTATGACTTTGATCTCACTGGCATAAGAACCGTATGACAGCGTGCAAATCACATCGCCAACCTTTGTGCCGTATTCCATCGAATCAAGGTTCATGATGCGCCCGTTTATCTGGTCGATGGTAAAGGCTACGCCGGCCAAAGCACTGACCGAATCGGAAGCCAAGGAGAAAGACTTGATTTGGATATTCTTGTCTACCTCATAATAGGATTCCCATTCGTTATTTTTCAGGCACGATGACAACATGAACAGGATGCATCCTGATATAAATAGAAATATCTTGTTTTTCATTCAATCTATTATTTGTATATATAAGGCACAAAAGTAGAAACAATTTTCTCTTTATGCCTAAAAAACGATATTATTTATAATATTTTTAGGTTCGACTCCCGCTTATATGCCGGTAATGGAGTGTCGTATGCCGTCCGAAGGTTTCAAACGCCACCGTCGCCGTATGGACTATGGGGGCTTTGACTCCGTTTCCGATGTCTATCGGGGATTTCTCGACAAACGCTTCGTCCCATAATCCGGCATCGATGAACTGCTGCAACACGGACGCTCCTCCTTCCACCATCAATGAATTGAGATTCAGCTCGTACAACGTGTTCAGAATTTGGAAGGGGACGGATGTCTTGAAATCCAACGGGATATATTCCACATTTTTCCCTGAAGCCTTTTTCCGCCCCGTGAAGACCCACGTAGGCGCAAGACCGTCGAACATGCGCAAGTCGTCAGGCAATGTCCCTTCTTTGTCTATGACCAGACGGACGGGGGAACTGCCTGCCCAATGGCGTACCGTCAACGATGGATTGTCCAACAAGGCCGTATGTTTGCCTATCAGAATGGCTGCCGACTCAGCCCTCATCTTATGGACACGCACGGATGTAACAGGGTTGGAAAACACGACCGGCGGCTCCGTACGGTCCGTCCGGGCCTTATCGATGAACCCGTCGGCGCTTTCCGCCCACTTCAATGTGACGTACGGGCGTTTCTGCGTTTGGAAGGTCATGAACGCCTTGTTCAGCTGGCGGGCTTCCTTTTCCATAACGCCCGCCACCACTTCTATTCCGGCTTCTCGCAGCATCCTTACGCCCCGGCCTGACACCTCGGGGAAAGGGTCCAGGCATCCGACCACGACACGGGGAATCCTCTTACGGATAATCAACTCTGCGCAAGGAGGTGTCTTCCCATAGTGCGAACAAGGTTCAAGACTGACATAAATAGTCGATTCACGCAACAGCGCTCCATCTTCAACCGATGCAATGGCATTCACCTCCGCATGGGCCTCGCCGCAGCGGCGGTGGAAGCCCTCACCTATAATGGCGCCGTCACGAACTATCACCGCTCCTACCATCGGATTCGGGGCGGTATGCCCTGCCCCATGCCGTGCCAGTTCCAAGCAGCGTGCCATAAACTTTTCTTCTATTTGCATTGCATTCCTTTTTAGGTCTGGAAACAAAGGTACAACTTTTCAGCAAAGTAAAAAGCAGTTTGCCCGGTTTTTAACCATCTTCTATACTTTCAGGAATATGCGCTGGCGATAAAGGACATACAAAATGGCAAAGACGATGGCGATGTCGCTTAACGCGATCAATGACGGGTAGTATGCGCCCAAGTATTGCTCGAAGCCATGGAGCAGGGACTCTCCTACACAATTGAAGCGGATGGTCTCGGCCAGCATATAGGCCACGATGGAATTCATCCCGTACACCTTCAGCCAGGTGATGTGGGCCTTATGTCCTTTATAATCTATCCAATAATAGAACACGCCCATCAACAGGAAGCTGTATCCGCTGGTCACAAAGACCATGGAGCTTGTCCATATCGTCTTGATGACCGGGAGGCGCAATCCCCACAGCCATCCCAGAGCGGCAAGGGCGGCTCCGATTCCCCCATATAATAGGACTTTGTCCTTCTCTCGTATCTGCTTGCTCTTGGCTATATACCCGGCAAACATCCCCGACATCACCGTCACGATGAAGTTCAAACTGCTCAACAGCCAGGTGTAGTAATAGCCTTTCGCAAAAACGACTGCGCCTCCGACACGTTCCGCCGAGTCGCGGAAACGCCCCATCACCATCCGGTCGATCCCTTCCGCCAAATTCCCCTCCGGCGTGTAGTCGCCGCCACCGAAGCCGTCTATCGTAATCCATTGCATGGCCGCCCAATATGCCAGCAGCAAGGCTATGGCCGATATGATTTGCGTGCGCACGGAAGTATAATAAAAGAAAAGGGCGGAAGCCAAATAACCCACGGCTATCGTCTGGAGGGTGTTGGTGTAAAAATAGATATGGTCCGGATCGAGACCCAGCAGGTTGCCTTGGACAATCATGCCGAATACCCATAACAACAGAACCCGCTTCGTCAAACGTCTGGCCAGCGCCCGCTTGTCCTGTTCTTGTTTCATGCGGGCAAACGCAAAAGGAATGGTGATTCCCGACATGAACAGGAACAACGGCATGATCAAGTCCCATACGGCGAATCCTTCCCAAGGGACATGGGACAATTGTTTATAAAGGCCATCGAGGCATGGCAAGCCGGCAGCCCCGACCAGCGAACGGACAAAAGGCCCGAATGCCACCAAAAAGAAAAGATCCAAGCCTCGCAACGCGTCCAAAGATTCCAAGCGCCGGGGCTTCAAGGAGGAGTCCTGTGTTTCCATGTGATTAGCTTGTTTACAACATTATATATTACAATAAAAGGAGTCGTCTTTCCAGAAAACCCCTTTTCAATGTGATTCGGGTGGGATTCAAACCCACGACCTTCAGAACCGGAATCTGACGCTCTATTCAGCTAAGCTACCGAACCATTTTGTTTGGCAAAGGTAGCAGTTTCCCGGTTAATATCCAAATCTTTTTCTCGATTTCTTCCCATCATTTTTTATCCGGACGAATAAACTTCCTCTGATTCGATTGAATCTAATTAACAACCATAAGGTTTATGCCCGTAGTATCCACAAAAAAGTTGAAAAATTGGTCTCACCATCTCCCCCCCGCCATTTTTTCAGGAACAAATCATTGAAAGACAGAATTTTATACAAGGTGAGAGATGGGTGAGAGATAAGGGGGAAAGGTGAGAGATACCTGTTTAATTCACTATTAGTCAGTCGGTTTTGGTCTCACCCATCCTGTTTTTCAACTTAGCCTTACCGTCTTTCGTGAAAAAAGAATGCGGCCTTTTCCCGAATCGGTCGCATCCTTTTATCCAAAAGCCCGCTATCTTTTCTCTAATTTGCAAATCTTCTTGCGAATAAATTTGCCACATGCGGGATTGCGCGTGGCAAGGTCATTGACAAACGGTTAGGCACCATCAGAAGCAATACCCCACTCCCAAAGATATCAAATGTTGGTTCTTGTTGGTATCCCAATGAAGCAAGTTCAAGTCATACCCGCAATTGACCACCATCTTGTGCGCATAGAGCGACACCTTGGTGGAGAAACCGGCTTCCCAACGGGTATCGGATGGGAATGAACCGCCCTTCTCTTTTTCCGTATAACTGGGTTTGCTTTCTCCCGGCCTAAAGGTCGTTTCC
>CALBYC010000219.1 GCA_937890135.1 uncultured Parabacteroides sp. | reverse complement strand
GGTCGCCTCCGCGGCAACTCCCGCCATGAATGCCATTAAAGAGATGCTGGATTGTTACATTTCCAAAGGCCTCGTGGATACGAGGCGTATTTACGTGACGGGACTATCCATGGGGGGCATGGGGACGTTCGATGCCGTTTGCCGCTATCCTAAGTTTTTCGCAGCCGCAGCTCCTATTTGCGGTGGCGTAAATTTAAAACGTCTGGAACAATTCAAAGGAAAAACCGGATTCAGCATCTACCACGGAAGTGCCGATAACATAGTTGATCCCGAGTTTTCCCGAGAAGCATATGAAACGCTTCGTAAAATTCATGCGGACGTTCGTTATAAAGAATATCCGAACGTAAAGCATAATAGTTGGGACAATGCTTTCGCCGAACCTGACTTCATAAGCTGGATGTTTCAACATAGTTTGTGACCATCGGGCGTATGAAACTTGTCCATATATTCCGATCCTATAAAAAAACAGTCACGCTCTTTTCATGAAAAGGCCGCATCCAGAGCAGAAAACAGTCTCGGCCATTTTTTCCTCGGGATGCGGCCATTTTTTCGCTTGTCAGCGAGAAGGGATCACTATGGCTATGGTCCCGTCCGCATTGAAATGCAACCTATCGATGCATACTTCACGATGGACACCCGGACCATCGGTTAAATGCCGTTTGTTTATACGGTGGTAAACGATGTACCATTCATCCGTACCCGGCTTGCATATCACGGAATTGTGCGCCGTCCCATATATTTCCTTGGCAGGATCCTGAGCCAGAACGATCGGATTCCTTGCCACTTCGATGGGACCATCCGGGGACTGGGAAGTTCCGTACGCCACATGATAATTCGGAGACCCCGTGTCATCCACCGACCATAAAAAGTAATAAGTGCCTTTGCGATAAAAGACATAAGGAGCTTCCCGGTAATTATAATCCTGCAACGTGCCCCCTTCAGGGGTAATCACCTTGACAGTTTCCTTTTTAACAGAAAGCATATCCTCATTCAGTTCCGCCACCGCCATGTAGCCATTGCCCCAATACAAATAAGTTTTTCCGGAAACAGGGTCGGTAAAGACATCCACGTCTATCTGTTGCCCATGCCCCGCGGGCGATTCCGTTATCATGGCTTTCCCCGAATCCACGAAAGGCCCTTCGGGAGAATCGGCCACTGCCACGCCTATTTGCTTTCCTCCTCCTGCGATGGGATTGGCACTGTAATAAAAGAAATACTTATATTTGTCTCCTATTTTTTTCTCTTCGATGGCAGGGGCCCAAGCATTGCCTGCCGCCCAAGGAACTTGCGGGGAATAAGTATCCAGCATGATTCCACGGTTGCTCCATGTTTCCAAATCCGGAGAAGAAAACACGGTGAAATACCAGCCACCCCATCCTTCCATCCCATCGGTCGTGGAATAAATGTAATACTGCTTTGTTTTGTTGGAATAAAGTATTTCCGGATCGGCATGGAATCCCGTCAAGATGGGATTATGGTACATTTCTTCCGATTTACCCCATTTGCCTACCACCCGGTCGTATTCCGCCTGCGTGATCGGAATGACCGTTCCATGGCGAGGATGGAAGTTCATGTCCACCTGTCTGTCCACCGCCTTGAAATGTTCCAAATCCGTAGTTTCCGTAAACTGATACGCCCCTTCCATATACACGTCATACATCAAGATGTATTTATCCTCGCCTATCCGCTTGAAAGTGCCAGCGCCTTCTACGCTCGCCGTAGTTTGTTGCTTGTATTCAGGGTCTTCAACCCATTGGCCGGAAGTCAGAGAACGAGTGGTAGCCACCTTAATGCCATTGCCATGCCCTTCCGTCTTGTAAAACATGTAATAAATGCCATCTTTATATAGGATGTCCCCGTCTATGCATGACTTTTTATCCTTAGGTATAAACAAGGCCTTGGGGTCTGAAACAAAGTCCGTGAAATCGTCATTGGCATAAGCATAATAGATGACATCCGACCCCTCGCCGTATTTCATAGACCAATATACCATATATTTGCCGGCTTCTTTGTCAAAAATAGTCTGGGGCGCCCATACGCGTTTTAGAAATTCCTGGTTGGGATAACGTTTTTGTATGTTCACGACAGAATGAGACCAGTTTATCAAATCAGTCGATTTCAGCAAGACCATGGCCCGGTTGGAGTCCCATCCGTTTCCGGACACCATATCCGTCACAACCATATAAAACGTTTTGCCGTCTTCCCCCCTTAATATATGGGGGTCACGTACCCCACCGGTAGAGCTTATCTGCTTGGAATCGATAACCGGCCTATTATGGTTCAATGCCCTGAACGTATAGCCATCTTTACTTACCGCAAAACAAATGGCCTCTTCATCGATGTCATTTCCTTTAAAATAGGCAAACAAATACCCGGCATAATCTGTGTCGGCGGCTTGCATATCCAGACGCAAGCACGGAATCAAAGCCATCCATACCAACAGTTTCAAAATGTGTGTCTTCATGAGTTTACTAAAAATATTACCAATACAACAATCCTAAAATGCCGCAGGCAATCAAGGCAATCCCTAACGCACCATAAAAAACACGTGCGCCGTTGCGGCCCAACCTGCGGACAAACATCATAGCCCCGTCTGTCTTGAAATACCAATCCAGATTGAATACAGAGGCGATGACGGAAAATAGCCCCAAACAGATAAATAAAACCAAAATCAAATATTCAGATGGCTCCATACTTCTATTGTCAAGTTATTCAACGACGACGGTACGAGTGCCGTCTTCATTCTCCGTAATGGTTACATTGACGGTATCACCCGGAAGCAATTCATCCACTTTTTCAGGCCATTCGATAAAACAAAGTGCGCCACTATAGAAATAATCTTCAGTGCCTATGTCTTCCGCTTCGCTCAATTTGTTGATGCGATAGAAATCGAAATGGTAAATCAGTTCGCCAGTCGTATCCGAGCGATATTCGTTTATGATTGCAAAAGTAGGGCTGTTGATGACATCTTCAACCCCCAACTCTTCGCATATGGCTTTTATAAAGGTAGTCTTTCCTGCCCCCATCTTTCCATGGAAGGCGAAGACTGTCCGGTCATCCATCCCGCTGATGAATTCTTTAGCTGCTTCTCGGATGGTGTCTAAACTCTTAATTTGTATCGTTTGCATGTCGTTCATTTTTTCACAAAGATAGGAATTATAATAAAGCAAACTTATGTATTACAAACCTAACTGTGCAGAAATATCTAACATACGGCGTATGGGGCGAATTGCTTTTTTCCGTACATTCTCATCCACGAATATTTCCGGCTTGCCAAACCGAAGAGCATTGTACAATTTTTCCATTGTATTCAATCTCATGAAATTACACTCGTTGCACGCACAAGTGCTATCATTCGGCGGAGCAGGTATGAATTCCTTTTCCGGGCAAGCTTTTTGCATTTCATGCAACACCCCGCTCTCCGTTGCCACGATGAATTGTTTTTTCGGAGATTTGATGACATGTTTCAGCAATCCTGCCGTAGAACCTACATAGTCAGACACCTCCACTATATACCGTTTACATTCCGGATGGCAGATAATCTCAGCTTCCGGATATTCCTTTTTCAAATCCAGCATTTTTTCCAAAGAGAATTGTTCATGGACATGGCAAGCACCATCCCACAAGACCATCTTACGCCCCGTAATGCTATTGATATAATTCCCCAAGTTCCTATCCGGTCCAAATATTATTTTTTCGTCTGAAGGCAGACTTTCCACGATCTGGCGAGCATTCGTGGAAGTAACCACAATATCTGTCAAAGCCTTTACTGCCGCACTCGTGTTGACATATGATATGACCGTATGGTCTGGATGTAGCTTGACAAAATCCTCGAATTGAGGAGCCGGACAACTATCTGCCAAGGAGCAACCCGCATTCAAGTCTGGGACTAAGACTTTCTTATCCGGGCAGAGTATCTTGGCTGTTTCACCCATAAAATGGACACCGCATAAAACCAAAACGTCCGCCGTCGTTTTTGCAGCCCATTGAGCTAAGGCCAAACTATCTCCCACGAAATCGGCGATGTCCTGTATCTCGGGCCTTTGATAAAAGTGCGCCAAAATAACAGCATTCTTCTCTTTACGCAATCTATTAATTTCTTTTTTCAAGTCTGTCCCTACGGGAATTGGGGCATCCATATATCCTATTTCTTGTGTTTTCATTGCTTTTCTTTTATTGGTTCATTGCAAAGGTACGTCTTTCCGTTGAATAATAGAATCAGTTTTCACCTTATTCACCAACAATCATATTATTATCTTTTTAATATTTAATCTTTAAATGAAAATGATGATAATTATAGTCGGTTGATAGTGTTAATACTTTTTGTTGCCATTATTTGTATAATCGGTTATCAAACTAATGATATACTTTAATTAAATAGATACTAACAGATTATTTACACCTTTATTTCCTGACATATAAAGTATTATGTATTTATATGCTTAATCTGTTGAAAACCTCAAGCGTGAATAATTTTCTTCTTTTTTAAGTCTGTTGATTGGTGGATAGACCTTGTGAATAATCCATTATAAATAAATACTTTCTTTTTTGGATTTTGGAGGTTATAATTAGTATGGATGAAAAGCTTAATCTTGCAAGAAGTATTTTTCATTATATTTGCACGGGTTATGAATAGGATATAAACAGTAATTCACCGATTATAAATCCATAACATATGCGCAAATTAAAAGTAACAGAATTAAACAGGCTTACTCCGGAAGCTTATAAAGAAAGCCCGAAGATTCCGTTAGTTGTCATACTTGATCATATCCGTAGCTTGAACAACGTCGGCTCCGTATTCCGTACATCCGATGCGTTCAGGGTTGAATCTATCTATTTGTGTGGCATAACGGCTTGTCCTCCAAATGTAGAAATCCATAAAACGGCTTTGGGAGCTGAGGAGTCGGTGGATTGGAGATATTTTGAAGATACTTTGGAGGCTGTTGATAACTTAAAGCAACAAGGGTTTGTGGTGTGTGCAGTGGAACAGGTAGAAGGGAGCGTCATGTTAGACAAACTGCTGCTGGACAAGAATAAAAAGTATGCCATAATCATGGGAAATGAGGTTAAAGGTGTTCAACAGTCGGTAGTTGATAAGTGCGATATGTGCATTGAGGTACCCCAATTCGGGACTAAACATTCTTTGAACGTTTCGGTTACGACAGGAATCGTCATTTGGGAACTTTTTAAACAATTGAGGTAGTGAAAAACTAGTTGATGACATTGTTCACAGTCATCAACTACTATCCTAAATAAAAACAACAACGCCTTCCATGGCTTGAAAGGCGTTGTTTGTTGGAAAGATAGAAAAGTGATACTAGGGTTCGTTCACATATTGTTTTAGTATTTCAGCCATTCGTTTATAACCTTCCGCATTGGGATGTGTGCCATCGGTGAAAAGAGATTTGTTTATATAACCATCCGGATTAGAAAGGGTGGGTGACATATCCACAAAAGTCATTTCATCAGGTTGCAACCTCATTTGCAATGATTTGTTTATTTGGGTTATTCTATAGTCTTTCCCGTTGCGAGGCAATATGCCGCAGACATATATATGTGCTTCAGGTTGCCTAAAACGTATAGCCCGGACAAGCTCTTGAATGCCGCAGACGATTTCTTCATTGCTGTTTATATCCAAGTTGTTTGTTCCCATCAACAGGAATATCTTTTTAGCATTGAAACCATCTAATTCACCATGGTAAATTCGCCATAATGCATTTTCTATGCGATCCCATCCAAAACCCAAATTGCGTACGTTCTTTCCTTTGAACAGGTTGTCCCATGCATCTTTACCGTTCACGATGGAAAATGTTGGTTCGCCTCCCCAAAAATGTGTGATGGAATTACCTATCAAAAGGATATCAGGAGATTTCATCCGGTTCATTTTCAGGATAGCTTCGTGTCTGTCGTTCCAATCGTACCAGTCACGCTGTTGCTTACAAGGAGTGAAAACCGTCCTTTTTTCACAATCTTCATGTAAGATTTCTTTTATTTTTTTACTGTAATTGTCAGCATGTTTACGCATACCTAAATCAGATGGATGGATGCCTTCTACCATATCGTCCATGGTAAGTCCTATCTCTTCATGCGTCATGTAATAGATATCTTTTATGCCTTCTTTTTTTAAAGCATTATATGCTCTTTTCAGCTCAAGATTGGCTTTCCTAAAAGACTCTTCTTTTTTAATATTGGTTTCGTAATTGGTATAACCGCTGTGTTCCACTAACAAGATAGGAGTGGAATGTTTTTCGCGCAGACGGTGCACACCGTTCACCGTACGGTCGTATATAACGGCAGACGCTTCACCGAACAAGTTAGGCATGCAATCGATGATATAGAGTTTTGCATCTATTTCAGATAAGATGTCAAATAGCTCCGGCTCCAATTTCCCATTGCCGGAGAATCCCAAGTTGATGATAGGATGTTCCATCTCCCTTTCGATAATATTTGTCCAAGCCATGCCTGGTCGGGAAGCGCAAGCTCCTTGGGCAATGGAAGTGCCATAAACAACGATAGGTTTTTCAACGGATGCTGGTTCAAAAACCAGTTGGTTATGCTCAGGAACACCTATTTCCAGCCACTTGACTCCATTATAAAGAGGTAGATACAAATGATATTCATATCCGCGGTCTTTCGTGTCGTATGTAAGATTACTATAGATATATGAAATGGTATCGCCGAACGTAAAATTTCCGCTACACCAATGACGGCCGCCATTCAAATCGGTTGCATATAAATCGATGCCAGAAACGCCGGTGGAAGGCATCTGAGACCAACACAGCCCGCCCGTAACACCATAACGAACCTTAATTTCCGGAGCGTTGCTTCGGAAAACGATGGAAAGTCCTGCGCTATGGCGGGATAAATTCCATACGTCATCTCGAACTTTAGAGCGGACACGGTCAGGAAGACGGACATAACTTCCTTTTATTTCCCCTTGCCAATACTGTCCATGTATCCCGTTAGGTGTGTCAACCAGGGGATTTACCCATTTCGTTTGTGCAGGCACAAGGAAAGTGCTTGCACAAATGAACAGGGTAGATAATAAATAATTACGTAAGTTCATATGCATTAATAAATATTATAATACTGTTCCCATCCTTTACGAGGGGCTTCACCCACCAACATTTTATTGGCAAATGGGTCGTTTGTTATCTGTTTGGTTTCACGGTCGAAAACCAATTTGCGGTTTAACCGTTGCGCCAATACTCCCAGGCAGAAAACTTGGCTGAGAAGTCCTGCTATTTCGAAAGGTGAACGAGTCTTCTCTTTTCCTTGGCAAGCCAGCAAGAAATTGGCGAAGTGATTGGATGGACTTTTAGGGACTTCTGGCAGGCGCGATTCCATCTCTTTAGCCTTTTCACTTGGAATGATGGACAAAGTACTGCCGTGAGAACCTCCTTTGAATGTCAGTTCTTTTGAATAGATTTCTTTTCCCGGATTCAATTTGGAAGGTTGGATTTTACCTCCGTTGACAGTTGGAATGTTGGAATCAAGTTCGGAAACGCCATATCCTTCCGGAACAGCTGGTATGTTGTCCAAACCGTCATACCATGTGACATCGCAAGCAGGCATGTTCCCTCTTTCGGGAAATTTGAATAAAATAGTGGATGAAATCGGATAAAAGAAAGGATTGTGTTCCTTCAAATAAAGCGGATTCACTTCTGAAGGCAATCCCAAATCGAGGAACTGATGGGCTGTGTCCAAGATGTGTGCCCCCCAGTCGCCCAATGCACCCATACCGAAATCATACCAGCAGCGCCATTGTCCCAAATGATAATCATGGTTATAGTCGTGGTATTGCACTACCCCCAACCAAGTATCCCAATCCATTGTTTCAGGAATAGGTTCCCCCATAGGCATATGCTTGATGTTCGGATTCCATCCATGCCAGCGGCGCGGACTATTCATGTGTGCCGTGATGGCAGTTACGTCTTTTATGATGCCGGCTTCCTGCCAGGCTTTAAACTGGAAGTAGTTGGCTTCGGAGTGACCTTGGTTGCCCATTTGGGTGACCACGCCATATTTTTTTGCAGCGCGCATCATGACTTCTATTTCATGGAACGTACGAGCCAATGGTTTTTCAACATAAACATGTTTGCCATGGGCCATGGCTTCGATGGTGATGGGGAAATGGGAATGATCCGGTACTCCGACAGTTACAGCATCAATTTTATCTCCCATTTGGTCGAACATCTTGCGGAAGTCCTGAAAGCGGGGTGCTTTCGGGAACATAGAGATGATTTCTTGGGTATGTTTGGCACCCATGTCCACGTCACATAAAGCTACGACATTACATAATCCTGTTTTATATAGCTCTTTTGCTATTTCTCCGCCTCGATTTCCAATGCCTATGAAAGCGATGTTGACACGGTCGTTTGCGCTAATACGAGGAATCCCGGGTAATGTGTTTGCTTTTGCCGGTATCCAGAAAGAAGGAAGGGCAGTGACTGCCGAAAGAGCAAGGGCCTGTTTCAGGAACTTGCGACGAGATATTTCCGAATTTGTCATGGTTGTTTTGATGATAAAGTCATTGTGACTGATTAATTGGTGTAAAGATACTATTTTTATAGAATATACCATCATTCGTAATGAAAAAATCGCTTACTTTGCAGTATTAATGAGAAAATGTATAATTGAAGGGTATTCATTATGGCACAAGAAGATGTTTTTAAGAAGTTAGTATCACATTGCAAGGAATACGGTTTTGTTTTTCCTTCATCAGAAATCTATGACGGATTAGGCGCTGTTTACGACTACGGACAAAACGGTGTTGAGTTGAAAAACAATATCAAGAAATATTGGTGGGACAGCATGACGCTGTTGCATGAAAACATTGTAGGTCTGGATTCTGCTATATTCATCCATCCTACCATCTGGAAAGCTTCAGGCCATGTGGATGCATTCAATGACCCGTTGATTGATAATAAGGATTCCAAAAAGCGTTATCGTGCTGATGTCTTGATTGAAGACCACTTGGGGAAAATTGAGGAGAAGATTGACAAGGAAGTTGCCAAGGCTGCTAAAAAATATGGTGAAGCTTTCAATGAGGTTGAGTTCAGGGCAACGAATCCCCGTGTCTTGGAGCATCAGGCAAAGTGGAATGAAATCCACGAACGTTATTCAAAAGACATGAACGATTCCAATTTCGAGGATTTGCGTCAGTTGATATTGGACTGTGAAATAGTTTGCCCTATATCTGGGACGCGTAACTGGACTGATGTCCGCCAGTTCAATTTGATGTTCTCCACAGAAATGGGTTCAACGGCCGATGGCTCCATGAAGGTTTACTTGCGCCCGGAAACGGCCCAAGGCATTTTTGTGAACTTTTTGAATGTCCAAAAGACGGGACGCATGAAGATTCCTTTCGGCATTGCCCAGATAGGCAAAGCGTTCCGTAATGAAATAGTTGCCCGCCAGTTCATTTTCCGCATGCGAGAGTTCGAACAGATGGAAATGCAGTTCTTTGTTCGTCCGGGTGATGAGATGAATTGGTTCAAGAAATGGAAAGAAACCCGCTTGAAATGGCATAAGGCTATGGGATTGGGAGATGGGAAATACCGTTTCCACGAC
Source organism: uncultured Parabacteroides sp. (assembly GCA_937890135.1). Classification (GTDB taxonomy): domain Bacteria; phylum Bacteroidota; class Bacteroidia; order Bacteroidales; family Tannerellaceae; genus Parabacteroides. The sequence goes on along the minus strand of CALBYC010000219.1, from coordinate 11,377 downwards.
CATGAGAAATTGGCCCATTATGCCAATGCGGCAACCGACATCGAGTTTGAAATGCCATTTGGCTTCAAGGAGGTAGAAGGCATCCATAGCCGCACCAACTTTGATTTGAGCCAGCATGAGAAATTCTCCGGCAAGAAGATCCAATACTTCGATCCGGAATTGAACCAAAGCTATACACCGTATGTGATTGAAACATCCATTGGCGTAGACCGTGTATTCTTGAGCATCATGTCCGGAGCTTATTGTGAGGAGAAGCTGGACAATGGCGAAACTCGCGTCGTATTGAAATTGCCGGCTGCGCTGGCTCCTGTGAAATTAGCCGTTTTACCTTTGGTGAAGAAAGACGGCCTGCCTGAAAAAGCGGAAGAAATCATGCAAATGTTGCGCCTTGACTTCCGTTGCCAGTATGATGAAAAGGATTCCATCGGCAAGCGTTACCGCCGTCAAGATGCAATCGGTACGCCGTATTGCATCACCGTAGACCACGACACGTTGAAGGATAATTGCGTGACCATCCGCTTCCGTGACACGATGGAGCAAGAGCGTGTCAGCATCGATGAGTTGCACGGCATCATATCGGACAAGGTAAGCATGAAGAGTTTATTGAAGAAAATTGTTGAAGATTAAGTTGCAAAGATGAACAAGTATTGGCATATAGCGTGTGTGATGTGCGGTTTGCTGTTTTTATTCGCAAGCTGCTCGGATGATAATTCCAACAACTACCTTCCGGTAGACGAAGCGTGGAAAGCGGCGAACATCGAGGCTTTTGACAAACGTCAGTATGACGATGGAATGGAATATATCAATTCCGAAAGTGGAAATGGTAAAATCCTGTACAAAGTCATCAAGAAGGGCGAAGGAACAAGGACAATCTATTATACGAGTGTCGTAAAATGCTATTATAAAGGTTGCCTGATTGTGGATGAGGATGGAAACTATATTGCTGATAGGGATAGCGTATTGGCTCGGGGAAAAGTATTCGACTCTAAATTGGAAGAAAACGATGACGAGCCGCTTGAAACGACTGTTTCCGGTTTGATTGATGGTTGGACCACGGCTTTGCAGCATATGCACGAAGGCGACGAATGGGAGTTATGGGTCCCTTATTCGTTGGGATATGGTGTTTCTGGGAATTCCAGCGGTTCGGTCACAATCAATCCTTATACCACTTTGGTATTTAGAGTGAAAGTAGAAAGCATCGTGAGCCAATAAAAAGCCTGCCACACTGCATGCAGTGAAAGGGAATAAGTGTGCTTCTTATGCTTATTCCCTTTTTTGTATGCTCGGCACGGGCTTTGTAGAAACGCATTCCCCATTATCCGAGATGCCGTGACAGATGGGCAATAACATAACTGGAAGGCCGTATGGGGGATACGATGAATTTCGGAAAAGGTCGCATCCTTTTTGGAAAAAGGTCACTACCTTTTCCTATAATCGTCCCTATTGCTTATCTGGACAGTCCAAGCAGGATTTATGCCGGCCCGTACCCAGGGGAACTTTATAATCCAAGGAAGCCAAAAGGAAGTTTCTGATTTTGCCGTGCCGGTAGGGAGTAGTGACGATTTAAGCTCTTAAATGCTGTATTAACCGAATAAAGGCTCTATATTTGTGCAAACGTTAGAATTTGGAATTTATGGTGAAAAGAGCTGGCTTGATTGCCGTATTGTTGTTGTGTGTGTCGCATGCGTATGCCCAAAAGAAAAACTTCACTTATCATTTTTACGGGCAAGTGCGGGGAGACCTGTTCTATAATTCAAGAGCAAACGGTGAGATAGTGGACGGGCTGTTCCATCTGTATCCGAAAGATCATGACTTTGATGCGGACGGAAACGACTTGAACGCACAAGCGAACGGCAGTTTTTATCTGTTATATTCCCGGTTGGGATTGGACTTGGGCGGGCCATCGGTGGGAAGTTTCCATACTTCGGCCAAGCTGGAAGCCGATTTCCGAGGCACGAGCACCTCCTTTGCCTTGCTGCGCATCCGCCATGCCTATATCCAGCTTTCCAATGAGCGCTCTTCTTTCTTGATAGGGCAGACATGGCATCCGTTTTTCGGCGATGTCCATCCGGAAATGCTGAACCTTAGCACGGGTGCCCCGTTCAATGCTTTCAGTCGCGCCCCGCAATTCCGTTATCGTCATACTCTCGGCGAATGGCAGTTTACCGGTACGGCCTTGTGGCAATTACAGTACCTTTCGACGGGGCCGGCAGGGAAGAGCGAATCCTATATGAAAAATAGCTGCATCCCTGAGCTACATGCGGGAGCGGATTACAAGCAAGGTGGATTCCGGTTGGGTGCGGGTGCGCAAATGCTCTCGTTGAAGCCCCGTACTCATAATATGGTTGACGGAAAGACATATAAGATTGACGAACGCATCACCACTTTGAGCTTTGAAGCACATGCCGGTTATAAGACAAAGGACTGGAGTGTTTCCGCTAAAAGCACGTTGGGGTCGAACATGACGCATACCTGCATGTTGGGCGGATATGGCGTGACATCGATGGATGGCAGGACGGGGGAACAACGATACACGCCGTTCAGGATTTCTACCACTTGGTTGAATGTCATCCATGGACAGCGGTGGAAGCAAGGTGTTTTTATAGGATACCTCAAAAATATGGGAACAGGGAAAGATATCATAGCGCAATATGGGACAGGCCTGGATGTCGGGCAGTTGGTGACTGCCAATGTCCAATTGTCGTACAATTTGCCTCATTGGAAATGGGGCATGGAGTATTCCCCTTCAATCGGTTGGTTTGGAACTGCGGACAAAAGGGGCAAGATAGGTGACACGCACACGGTGACCAACCATCGGGTCTTGTGTGTCATGATGTATATGTTCTAACAGGAGGGAAAATAAGATGAAAAATAACGATTGGAAAAGCCGTTTGGGTGTGATGTATTCGACCAACCCCGAGTTTAAGTACGAAACGAACGAAGAACAAGAGGAAGAAACATTGCCTAAAGGAGAACAGAAGCTGTACATTGCGTTGGACAAACGCAACAGAGGCGGGAAAATGGTGACTTTGGTGACGGGTTTCCGTGGCTCTTCCGAAGATTTGGAAGCTTTGGGCAAATTGTTGAAAGTGAAATGTGGAGTAGGTGGCTCTGCCAAAGAAGGAGAAATCATCATTCAAGGAGACTTCCGGCAGAAAGTGGCGGAAATATTGGTGAAAGAAGGATATCATAAACCTATCATGAAATAAAAGCCGATGTTATCCATCTATCGAGCTTCTGCTGGTGCAGGGAAAACGCACCGGCTGACAGGCGAATATTTGCTCCTGTTGTTTAGCCAACCCGGAGCGTACCGGAACATTTTAGCGGTCACTTTTACAAACAAAGCGACCGATGAAATGAAAGGAAGGATTGTGGAAGAACTTTTCAATTTGGCCAACGGTCGTTCTTCCGACTACCTGGCCTTGTTGGGCAAAAGGTATAAATTGAGCGAGGACGAAGTGAGAAGCCGCGCTTATAATATTTTGGTGGCGATACTGCATGACTATTCGGCATTCAATGTCAGCACGATTGATCGTTTTTTCCAGCAGACCATGCGGTCTTTTACCCGGGAAATCGGTCTGCAAGGAGGATATGGCATTGAAATGGATGAGGATATCGTGCTCACCGAAGCCGTTGACAGGTTGTTGGCAGATTTGAACAAACCGGAGAACAGGGATTTGTTGGGTTGGCTGCTTCGATTTGCCGAGGACAAAATAGAGGATGGAGGAGATTGGAAGTTAAGAAAGGACATACAATCATTGGGCAAGGAGCTGTTCAAGGAAAGCTACAAAGCATCCAGTGACTTGGTGTCGCAAGACATATCGGACAAGCAGTCGTTGGAAAATTTCAAAAAGATACTCCATGGCATAATCCGTTCGACGGAAAAAGAGGTGCGACTGCTGGGGGAGAAAGCCATGGGCATATTGGAACTCTATGGGTTGAAGCCGGAAGATTTCAGTGGCGGCAGCCGCTCGCCCTTCATTTATTTTAGAAAATACAAAAACGGAGAAATGAAAGCCCCGACCAACACGTTCTGCGCTTTGGCAGATAACGTGGGCAAGTGCTATACGGCTAAAACCAGTCAGGCATTGAAGGTGATCATCGAAACGGCTTTTAACGATGGATTGAATGAATGCGTTGTGGAAATAGTTGAAAAATTCCAAAACATGACCGACTATCATACCGCCAAGGAAATCATCCGATACTATTATACATTGGGCATATTGAATGACATTTCCAAGCAGATAGCGATTTACCGGGAAGAGAAGAACGTGATGTTGATAGCGGATACGACCGAATTGCTCAATAAGGTAATAGATGGCAGCGATGCTCCTTTTATTTATGAGAAGACGGGCATACAGATAAACCATTATATGATTGATGAATTCCAAGACACAAGTGGGATGCAATGGAAAAATTTCCGGCCGTTGGTGGAAGAAAGCCTTTCGCATAACCGGGATAACCTGATAGTGGGGGATGTCAAACAAAGTATATACCGTTTTAGGAACTCCGATTGGAATTTGTTGGACGGTCAGGTGGCTTCCGATTTCCCGGAAGGAGAGGTGCGCGAAGAAACTTTGAAAGATAATTGGAGAAGCTGCCGGCATATCGTGGAATTCAATAATGCATTGTTTACGATAGCCCCCTATCTGTTGCAGTCCCTTTATAATGATGCTTTGCCTGGTTCATCCCTCAACTCCGGCGATCAAGAGTTTTACTCAACCCGGATTATGGCGGCATATAGAAATTGTTACCAGCGTGTTCCAAAGCCTTTTCGAGAAAAAGGCGGGCATGTCCAAGTACGTTTTATCGTTCAGGGAGAGGAGAATAATTGGAAAGAAGATTCCCTGGCGCAATTACCAGACATTCTCCAGCAGCTGCAGACTAAAGGGTATGAGTTAAAGGATATTGCCATTTTAGTCCGTACTAACGGAGAAGGGGCCGCTGTTGCCAATTGTCTGCTCGATTATAAGGAAAAACATACGGAAGATGGTTTTCATTATGACATCCTTTCCGACGAAGCGTTGTTCGTGAACAGTGCTTCATCAGTCCGTTTTTTGGTGACCTTTTTGCAATATCTGGAATCCCCCGGGAATGTGACAAGGCGGCAAATGGCTCTTCTCGCCTTGCAATCATTAAGTGGGAATTGGACTTTGCGAGACTTTCCTTTGGAAAAGATAGACAAAATCAACGGACTCATGGCATTGCCTCTTTATGAGATGGCAGAGAAAGCGTTCCTGTTGTTTTCTGAATATGTCCCCGACAATGAACAGGTGTTTGTTATGGCATTTCTGGACCTTGTCGCAGCATATGAGCAAAAGGAGACAGGCGACTTAGGAGCTTTTTTGGAATGGTGGAATGAAACCGGATATAAGAAAACGATCAGCACGCCGGACGGGCAAAATGCAATTCGTATCCTGACTGTACATAAATCTAAAGGTTTGGGATTTAAGGTTGTCATTCTACCTTTTTCTGATTGGGAAATCGACCATAAACCGACCAAGCCTGTTGTCCTTTGGTGCCGGTCTCAAGTAAAGCCGTTCAACCAGATTCATCTTTTGCCTGTGCGGTATGGTTTATCCCTTGCCAATACGCATTTTGCAGCAGATTATTTCAAGGAAAAATTACATGCGTTTATTGATAACCTTAATACCTTGTATGTCGCATTGACGCGAGCCAAGGAAGAGATGATATTGCTTGCCCCAAAACCTAAAAAACTGAATAAAGACGGTGAAGTGGAGAAAATATCCGGAGTGGCGGACTTGATGTGGGAAAGTTTCAGGCAAGATGTTCAAGAAACGGCAGAAGGTGAAAAGTTGATATCCTTGAAGGAGGCTTTCCGGCAGGACGAGGGTTGGTTTGAACTGGGGGATGATTGGTTTCCTGAGAAAAAGAATATTATCCGGGAAATATCAGAAATAGAAGTGGGCACGCTCCAAGTGATACCATTCAATAATAGGCTTCATTTACGTTTAAAAGGGAAGAACTATTTCTTTGACGACGTCAAAAGAAAACATGGCACATTGATGCATGAACTTTTGAGTTGCATACGGACTACGGAAGACATTGCCCCGACATTGCATCAGTATCAGGTGCAAGGAGTGATAAACAGTGAAGAAGAAATCCGTTTGAGAGCACAAATAGGGAAATATTTGGAGAACCCGAAAGTGAGACATTGGTATAATGGCAAGGCTAAAGTATTGAATGAAACGGAAATATTATTGGATAGAGGCATTACCCGTAGGCCGGATAGAATCATGATTTATCCGGATGAGGTAGTCATATTGGACTATAAGTTTGGAGAAAAAAAGCTGATGGCGTATTCTAAACAGATGAGAAGTTATATGAAGCTTGTTACTCAAATGGGATATGGCAATGTCCATGGATATATATGGTATGTCACATTGGGCGAGATAGAGTCGGTTGAATTATCCTCCGGGCAGAATTATTACCAGACGACACTGTTCGATTAAAATAAAAGACAGTGTCGTCTGGTTAAGAAAGGAAGATTGTCTTATAGGCCCTGCATCCAGAAAGGCATGCGGGCTTGGATGCCGTTCATGGACTTCATGTTTTCGATGGTTGAGTAAAAAGGATATTCCTCTCCCAAATAGCTTTTTACGATGGAAAATTTCGCTTCGCCTAATATCTTATCCATATATTCAGATAAAAAATCTTTTTCTTGATTCGCCTTAAAGACGGAATAATCAGTAAGGTTGGCCAAAGATGCAGCTTCGGCAATCGCATCGTCCAGACTTCCCAAGGCATCTACCAATCCACGTTCCAAAGCCTGTTCACCTGTCCAAACACGTCCCTGCCCGATATGGTCAATAGAATCTTTTGCCAATCCTCTTCCATCGGAGCAGCGAGTTAAGAACAAGTCGTATGTCCTTTCTACGCTACGCTGGATTAATGCTTTTTCATCATCACGCATAGGCCGGCTCATATCCCCTAAATCTGCATAAGTATTGGTTTTGACTACATCTGTAGTAACAGACAGTTTCTTGAATGACCCGGCAAGGTTGCTTATCACCCCGAACACCCCGATAGAACCGGTCAATGTAGTACGTTCCGCTATGATTTTATCAGCTGCACAAGAAATATAATAACCTCCTGATGCCGCATAATCCCCCATGGAAACGACTATGGGTTTTTGTGACTTTACTTCCGTGACGGCCTTCCAAATTTGTTCGGATATATAAGCGCTTCCGCCCGGAGAGTTGACACGGAAGACTACTGCCTTGACATCATCGTCTTTTGCCAAATCCATCAGTTCTTTTGCCGTTTTCTCTGAGATGGTATTATCCATCGATCCCATGACCGAATTATCTTCTTCTTTGATTTCCCCTTCGGCATACAGGATGGCTATTTTATCCTCTTTTTCCTTTTCGTGAGTTCTTATAGACAATATTTTGTTGATGTCGGCTGTAATCAACTTGTCATCCAAATCTTGTCCTGCCATTCGTTTGATGGTGTTTTCTGCTTCGTAGCGGTAGCATAGCTTATCAGCTAAATGGTTATCTACCAAAACCTGTGCTTCATCCAATGCTGCTCCAGAGTTGATGAATTCCGTCAATTTCTCATGTGGAATATTGCGGGATTCGCAGATGCCCGCTGTCATGTTGTTCCAAATGCTCCCAAGGAAAGATGTTAATTGTTCTCGGTTGGCATCGCTGAATTTATCCATAAAATAGGGTTCTACAGCGCTTTTGTATGTGCCGACTTTAAAAATATAAAATTCTATGCCCAATTTGGCTGCCAAATCCTTGATGAAAACACCTTGAGAAGCCAAACCTACCAAATTGATGCTGCCTTGCGGATTTACTAAAATTGAATCGGACAAACTGGACAAATAATAATTCCCTTGTTCATAAAAATCACCATAAGAGACAATGAATTTGCCACTCTCTTTGAATTTAAGCAACTCGCGGTGAATGGCCTCATAACTGGCGAACCCCCCATGCATGTTTTTTACATCCAAGTAGATGCCTTTTATGTTATCGTTTTCCTTAGCTTTGCGGATAGCTTTTATGACTTCCGTTAAAGACAATTTTTCATCATCATCCCCCCATAGAGAAGCGAAAGGATCTTTGGTCGTCTGGTCGGATACAATTCCGGACAAAGTCAATTTGAACACTGTGTTGGCTTGTGGTTTGTATTCTGAAGAGGAAGAGCTGCTAACCGCCATTCCCATCAAGAAAAATATGCCACCAAATAAAATGATTCCAAAAGCTACCAGTACCCCGAATACTGAAGCAAACATTGTTTTAAAAAACTGTTTCATTGCATGATTATTATTAGTTATATTCTTTGTACAAAAGTAATTAATTTGTTAAACGATATTAGAAATAGAAACCTAAATTTGCATAGAACTGTACTCCTTTTGTCTGATTGGAGAAGTTAAAAGAAGCATTTGCCGGACCGAACATTCCATTGTATGCATAACCAATGCTTCCTCCATATAAAGGATGCCCTTTTAGAAGACGGAAGAAATTATCTTCGTGCATCCCGTAATTTCCGGTGAGCAAAACATAATGTTGCGAACCGATACGTTGCCTTAACTGCAACCGCAATGCCATGAAGGCATTGCGGAATGTCTCAATGCGATGTATCCCGTCAAAGGGCATCTGGTGGTCGAGAAGATGTCCTTCCACTTCATTCCCTACAATATTTTTGTAAGGATATACCGCATCTTTTCCGATAAGTATACGGCCATATAAAGAGGGGACAATACTAAACTTTGGTTTTAAGGGGACTACTGAGGTGAAATTGAAACCTAAAGCGGAGAAAGGCGAATGGCCTCTGAATTTTATGAAATTATCTGTGTAAAGTGTATAGTCAGCTTTCAGGGATACTCCTTTGGTCGGGAAGTAAGTTTTGTCTAACGTCTCGAAATGGGCGGAAACAAAATAGTTGATGAAATCTTCGGACTTCAATTGGAAATCGGAGAGAGTGCTCTGCAAAATAGATTTGTAATTCCAGTTCTCATATCGTATCCCTGCTTTTAGTCGAAAGCTCAACCAATTCATGTCCGAATAAGAAAACTCAGCAAAATGGTTTTGGAAAGTTGTATTCAAAAATTTATTGCCATTCTTATATATGTCCAAATCTTGGTATGTAAATTTATAAGCAAGGTTAAAATTCCGCAATGGATTCCTTTCCAAGGAATAATCAATCCTTCCATAAGTCTTTTTCCCGATTCTACCTGTTAGAGAGAAGTGGGAGTGAAGCCGGGTATGATAATCAAAAGTTCCGTTGAGTAGCACCCCAACAATCTCGTCTGTATCAAAGCGTACGCCTACGTTAATGGAACTGGCTGATTTTGGAGCGACAATGAGGTGTAAGTCCTTATTCCCTTCGCCTATCAACTTGTAACTTACATTGGAATAGGCGTTGGTTCCCACCAATATAGCCATCGCATTATGTAACTGTTCTAAAGAAATATGGCTGTTTTCTTTTAGTTTACAGATTTTTAGCAGCCACTTTTCATCATGCGGGTCAGCTCCTTCAAAGTAAATATTGCGGATAAAGAATGATTTAGACCGCTTGGGAAGTTGAATTTGTTTCTTAGCAGGAACAACAGAATTTGTAATTCCTATTTTCTGTTTCAAATCCATCAAGTCAGGCCATTTTTTACGAGCAGCCTCTTCCCCTCTTATAATCATGGTGTCTATGGCATGGGCTGTAAAGCTGCTTGAATTGTACGGTTGCAAATCAGGACGGACGAGTAAGTCCGTTATCTTCAAGTTGCGTTGATACTTATCATATCCGTGCAAGGCAACAATTTGGCTGACGATGCCGACAGAAGAGCTTAAATCTTCTCTATCCTTCAAGTCGCTTGAACCTAAATCGACACCGATAATGATATCCGCACCCATTCTTTTGACTACATCTGCTGGATAATTATCATTCAAACCGCCATCTACCAGAACCATACTGTCCAATTTGACAGGAGTGAATACAGCAGGTATTGCCATGCTTGCCCGCATGGCTACCGGAAGGCTCCCTTTTTGGAATACGTAATCCTTTCCGTCAACAATATTAACCGCAACGCAGGAAAAGGGAATCGGGAACGAGCGAAAATCAACGGAATCATGATATCCAATCGTCAAGTTTGAAAAAAGATTCTGAAGACTTTGTCCCTTAACCATCCCATCAATCATGCGGTCTTTCTTTTCGATTCCAAAAGGCAACGTTATTACATATTTTTCCGAGTTCTCTTTTTCCGGAAAAGTCAAATTATCCCGTTTTACCTTGTCGCTCAAAAGAAGTTGCCAATCCTGCAAAGAGACTAAACTGTCAATCTCTTTAGGGGAATAACCAATAGCATACAATGCTCCCACCAAAGCCCCCATGCTTGTACCAGCTATATAATCAATCGGCATGCCAGCCTCTTCCAGCACTTTTAGCACTCCAATGTGCGCGACCCCTTTGGCTCCGCCTCCTCCTAATGCCAAGCCTATTTTTTTCCGGGCATTTAAGGAGCAGCAGAAAGATAAGAGAAGGAGATATATACAAATGATAGAAGTTTTTTCCCGCATAATCCTTTGTTTCTTTGCTTCCGGGACAAAAGTACAAAGGAATTGATTATATTTGTTGAATAAAACGGACATAGTATGCTATCTTTGTGAAAAAAACAGATAAGACATGAATCTATTCCCTAAGGCAATTACATGGCGAAAGACCATACTGTTATATCGATTTCTCCGTTACCGTAAAGGCTTTGGCGTACATTCTCCTTTTGCGTTCTCATTTATCACAAAAGTGATAGACGAACGATGTGAATATTACGCTTACCGGGATATTGAGTTGATTCGTAGGCAACTGATGCATGCGCGATGTGCGGAATTAAAATCGGATATAAAAGAATCTCATGGCCAATTACTCTTTCGTATTGTCAATTATTTTAAGCCTCGGAAATTAGTGCAAGTAGGAGCATCTGCGGGAATAGGCACGCTGTACATGACTGCCTGTTCTTCTCGTATGGATTATATGGTTTTGGGAAAGAGCCAGGAAAGCATAGATCAAACGGCATGGAGTTTGAAAAAAATGTACCCAGCTGGGAGCAGGGGCACGTTGATGGTGGGAGACTATAAACAACATCTTGCAAAAGCCTTGGAGCAGATGGGTACAATTGACCTGTTGTTTTTGGATGCGCCCGAAGAAAAGGAAAACAATCGGGTTTATATCAACGAGGCCATGCAACACATTCATTCAGATACTATCTTTTTCATAGAAGGAATACGAGCCAATAAAGAAATGCGGTTATTGTGGGAAGAACTCTGTTCACAAGAGAAAGTGGCAGTGACTTTTGATTTGTATAGTGTCGGCATCGTTTTCTTCAATAAGAGGTTGTATAAGCAGAACTACGTGGTTT
>CALBYC010000218.1 GCA_937890135.1 uncultured Parabacteroides sp. | reverse complement strand
AACTTGCCTAACATGCCATGGAGTTCGATACCCAAGTCATAACCTGTCCCGATATTGGGGGTCACTGCGTTTAAGGAATATGGCATAATCACAGCAGACGTCAAAGAAATAGGGAGTTGAGGCAGCAACGTTTCCCCCAAAGTAGTCAGATATGCATGAGAGAAAGGAGTCTTGAACTTGCCCACTTTCAACTGTACTTTCTGGTTGAATTTGACATCAAACCAAGCCTGTTGCAACAATGCGCCACCACTTGCAGCCGCATTAATGGAAAGATTGAAAGAAACTTTATCAAAAGCCTTTCCGGTGAAACCAAGCACGGCATAAGGAATGGCAAATCCCGTGTTGGCGATATTGTCTTGGTTATAAGCTTTGTCCAGTCCCTCATCGTCATACCAATTAAAATTACCTGCGGTTTGTACCATCAGGTATGGCTTGAAGACGAAATCACCTTTCTTGGACTGGATTGTGAACCCCTTACGTCCTGCCAAAGAAACGACACCATTTTCTGTATCTTCTTCCTGTTGTGCCATTACCATGAACGGCGACATCATGGCCATCACGACCAATAGTATCCATTTATTCATAATTGTAATTTACTTCTTTCGTTGTTTTTATCTGATTATTATAAAGATTCAAGGAACTTGACCAAAGCATCCCTGTCCTCTTTGCTCATATTCTTGAAGATGTTCTTCGAAGCTTCCCCCTCGCCACCGTGCCACATGATGGCTTCTACAAAATTGCGGGCACGTCCATCATGCAAAAAGTAAGTATGTCCATTTACCTTTTCCTGCAATCCGATTCCCCAAAGCGGAGTGGTACGCCATTCATTTCCGCGGGCCAAGCCGCTGACATAGTTATCGTTCAATCCCACGCCCATGATTTCAGATCCCATATCGTGCAATAAGAAATCAGAGTAGGGATGAATGGTCTGTCCGCCGAGCCATGGCAAATGAGTGCCATTCAACAGTGTAGACCCTCTTGCTCTCGTATGCAAAGTGGTCACATGACATAGATGGCATTTGGCACGGTAAAAGTTCTCTTCTCCTTTCTTGACTGTCGGATCGTTCACATTACGGCGGGCCGGGACACCCAAACTCTGCATATAAAGGTCTACATCTTCCATATCCTCCGTAGATACATCCAATTGGTCGTAAGACAATCCCATCATGCTCCCTTGGTCCATCTGCAGCTGGCCTTCACATATTTCTTCAGGATAACGGCTGTTGGTGACACCCATGTCGCTTGAAAACCCTAATTCAACGGTCAAGTCGGCATGTTGTGCCTTGTTCCCTGATAGTCCCAAGCTCTTCACTCCTTTTTCCGTAATATAATTGCAGCGTCCACTGATGCCATACTCCGGATAGTTGCTTTTCCTTGCTAATGCCTCGATTTCGTTGGGGTCAAGAGACATCATCTGCCCCATCCCCACATGGCGGAGCGGGATACGGACGGTGCAAAACAAATCTTCCGCCTTAATGCTGTCAGCATACCATTCGGTTATCGTATAATTAGGTTTACATAATTCATATGCTTCCCCGTCAGGGAAGGTAAATATTTGCTTTGTATATTCCACTTTCAGTTTCCCTTCAGGTTTGACCCCGTATATTGCCTGATCGTGAAGCACACGTCCATAGTTTTGGAAGAACGAACCATTCTTTCTTGTTATATAAACCAGCATGGAAGAAAACCCGGTACTTCCAGACCCTCCTTCGGACCACAGCGTGGGCCGGGTACGTCCAGCGTTTCGATGACAGCTTCCGCAAGAATATCCGGCATATACAGGACCTAATCCTCCTCCATAGCCATGGCTGCTGGTACGAACATCATCATATAGTTTATCTCCACGATTGAAACGGGTATTGTAAACGCCGCTTACCCAATCCGCATTCGAATCGAAGGCAAAGGTCGACGTAGTGAATATGGTGGATGTCCCGGCTGAAAGCGCATAACCATTCGGCACATAAACATCGTCCATATCAATCGCCTCGTCATCCTCACAAGAAAACAGAAAAGGGATGCAGCATAGCAAAGATAATAATTTGATATTCCGACGCATCATATTTGTAATAATCAAGCTTATTGCATAAGATAATAATAAGCAGGGTGGGAGCATTGGTTACTCCCGCCCTACTCAACTATGATTAATTTCTTAAATTAGAAATTGGTATGTGTTTTGAAGCGTATGGCGTAGCTGTCACCACCTTTATATCCATCATTCCAATAAGAATACAAGTCTGAAGCATCCTTCTGTAACAAATATGCTACCTGGTACATATAATTCGCCCAGCTCTTTGCATTGGAAGAATTGTAAACGATATCAGCTGTATTGGTAGGGTCATCGGCAATGTCATGGGTCGTACGAGCTTCGCCATTACGGAATACCAAGAACTCCAATGTGTGGAATCCGCGGACTTCCTGTTTCGCAGTCACGGCATCTTCGTTATCGCCATCAGTCCAATCCAAGTCATCAAAGTTGCCGGAGTTCAAGATATTTACAATGGCATCCTGATCCAAAGGCCAGCTATCCATGTTCGGGTCAAGACCTTCGTTGTCAACCGGGCCGAACAAGAATGCCTCGCTTGTCTCCCATGGTTCACGAGCGACCATCCAAGCTTCGCTTACAGCTTCGAATGCCGCATCGGATGGATTGTCACGGAATGCCTTGACTGCATTGAACAGATTGGCGTTTTGGGTTTTCAAATCCGCATAAGTAGGAAGGACGACATTGTCGACGTAGTCAGAAATGATCGGCTCCAAGTTTTTATCCTGATTGATTGCACCCGTCTTTTCAATATAACCGCTCAGGTTTTCCAACACAGTTACCAAGTCGGCACATTTCTGTTGAGCAATTTTCGCTTCGCTGCTGTTGATGTTATTACGGAAAGGCTGAGGGATGTTGTCTATGGCTTGCCAAGCATCGTTGATGGCATCTTTCACCGTCTTGTCCATGTCTGCGTTATTGCTTGCCAACAATGCAGACAACGAGTTGGTTGCCACGCTTCCATCACGGGAACCGTAATAGGCATTACGGACAGAAATGATATTGTTCTTATAGTCGTCACGTGAATGCCAGCTATACCATGACTCCACTGAATACAAAGCCTCTTCGGTCTGGCCATTATTGAACTTGTCCAAAGGATCGCCGATTTTCGTTTCGCCAACTTCTGTGGCAATATCGATACAGCCATCCAATATCTGCTTTACGCATTCAAATGATTCGCCTGCCGCTACCGGAGCGTCCGGATTATCTTTATTGTCATCGCTACAAGACGTGCAAGTCAAAACGAAACCCATCAAAAGGCTGCTTGCCATTACAAATAACTTTTTCATCTTTTCTTTGTTTTTATCGATTTACTATTTATCTATTTATAACTGTTTATTTCTTGAAGAACCAACCGACATAAGCAATCCCCAACGCAAACTCGTTCTCACTGTTGTATTTAGTTGTTCCAAACACCTTTTGCGTACCAATCTGACGAGTGGTGTAGTCGGCTTTCACCACCAAATTGGGCAATGCATACCAATTCAGGCCGGCAGTCCATTTGCTGACTTGCGTACGGGCATCCAGGGTTTGCCCCTTATCCGCCTCCTGCTGTGGGTTGTAATAATCATACCTCACGAATGGATAGATGGTCGGCATTTTCGGTTTATCACCCAATATGGTTTTCAAGTTGAATCCAATTTCAGCACCGTAAGTCATTGCACCTTTTGCTACTTTACGCATGGTTGAACTATGATAACTGTTCCCGCTATTCGAAACGTTCACGCTGCCTATCGCAGATGCATTATCCAAATCCCCCTTGATGAACATGCCGCGGGCTGTCACATACTTATTCTTATATTGTGCATCGAAAGAGTAAATCTTCACAGCCGACTGCCCTACCGATGAATACTTATATCGCTTGTCGGCATTTGCCGTCACGTCGTGGCAATAATAGAAAGAAGCCCCTGCACGCAAGCCCGGCACGCCGTTGTAGTTCAAACGAGCCACATAAGCCGGAGAAGTGAAATTGTCCACTTCGAATTGCCCTTGTTTCCCGTCAGCCACCCAGTTGTCACGACCAAAGCCATCCGCATTCAAGCCGGTAACGACCATTGCCTCATAGTCGAAACGGGAATATCCCTTTCCAAAAGTTCCGAAGACGGACAAGCCCGTTTCATGCCAGGTGGATGGGATGATTGTCGTTTCGCCTTCAGGACGGGAAGTCCCGAAGAAGTTGATGGGTTCATGATTATAATTAGTCAAACCTACCGGGACAATCATGTGCCCGGCACGGACATTGAACGCAGGATGAATCAAACGGGATATGTGGAATTGCTCCAAAGCCACCTCTCCCCCTTTTTCCATCTCGGTCTCGTACTCTCCATTCTCCGAGTTTTCCAATTCCCGCTCCATGCCGACACCCCCGGCTTCAAATTCGATTTCGGCGCCCAACACCCATTTGGAGTTGAACTTATAGTCGAATGCCACGACAAAGCGAGGTATGGAAATGGAATTGCGGTTTTCCTTCGCATTTCCATAAGAAATCCCCGAATATCGGTTGATTCCATAGTCCATGAACTTGGCCACTGCTTCTCCGTAGCCGCCGACGCGGAATTTGTTGTATCCACTCGCATGGATTTCCTCGGACTGTTCAGCCGCAGTCTTATCTCCGTCCTGCGCCATTGCAGCCCCTGCAATGCAAAGAGACAAAGTCAATAAATTCGCTAATCTTTTCATTCCCTTTTTTAATTTTTTGCAAAAGTACGCCAATGAGAAAAGTACGGCAATCCCTATTTTTAGGTAAAAAAAGGATTAGCTTACCCTATTGTAGGTAATTGCAGGTATATGTGTGGCCAAATACACAAGAATAGGTAGAAGAGGGAATAAATATACTATAAATTAGGTATTGCGGGACTATGCGGGCCGTCCTACCTTTGCATCGTCAAAATGAATGTAACACTATTAGTATAATCGCTAAGCCAAAGCCTGATCGCTAATTTATGTAAGCATATAAGATGATAAACATATTGGAAAGTTTTATTGGTTATTTCCGATATACAGGCAAGCCTCGCTGGGAAGTGAGGCTTGTCTGTTTCTAAGGCTAAAATAAAAAGCCGGGATGCATTACCCGATTCATCCCGGCTTTTCTGGAAATCGATGCCGGCCTCTCAGGGAAAAGGTAGTAATCTTTTCTCTGACCGCCCGCAGCCTTTTTTTCGAAAGGTCGTATCCTTAGTTTTATTTGATGTTGTCAACCCAACGGAAGAGACGGTTCCAACGGATTTTCCCGTCGATCCAAGAACGGTCCTTGTCCAAGGAGAGCCAAATCATGATAGGCTTCCCGACCACATGGTCTTCGGGCACGAATCCCCATGAACGGCTGTCCGCACTGTTATGGCGATTGTCCCCCATCATCCAATAGTAGTCATATTTAAATGTATAAGTGTCCGATTTCTCCCCATTGACATAAACTCCGTCTTCTTTTTGCTCCAAGGCATTGTGCTCGTAGTTCCTGATGCAACGCGCGTACAACGCCACGTTTTCAGGGGTCAGTTCTATCGTTGCGCCCCGTTTCGGTATCCAGATGGGGCCGTAGTTATCCCTCGACCAGCCATTGTCATAATCCACCGGGTAATACATAGTCCCGGCCAGAACGTCGGGCTCGATTATCACTTTCTTGACGGAAGGAACTTTTTTCACCAGTTCCAACGCCTCTTCCGTCATCGGGAAATGATATACCATATTATAAGCGCCCGTTGAATTCGGAGCAAATCCCAAGAAAGCAAGCGTACGTTCGTCGGTCACCACGGACGGCTGCCCGTACGGCATGTAATCCTCCTTGCTCACGCCCCATTTCCGGAACATTTTCTCCGTGAACGGCACTTCCGTCTCAACGAAATAATTGAACTGCATGTTCTTTGGGTTCACAGCCTTTTTCCCGTTTATATATACTTGGTTGTCGCGCACGCTCAGCGAATCACCCGGCATGCCGATGCAACGCTTCACATAATTTTCTCGTTTGTCCACCGGGCGGTATATGATATCCCCGAACGTTTGCTTGTTCATCCGGACAGCTTCACGGCCATACATGGCAACCGAAGTGTAATAATCGGGGTTTTGCACCAAAGTCGCTACCGTATCCCCGGCCGGGAAATTAAACACGACAATGTCGTTCCGCTGTACTTTCCCCAGCCCTTTCACGCGCTTGTACCCCCATTCCGGCCAATCGAAATAGGATTTGCAATTCAAAACGGGCAACGTGTTCTGCACCAAAGGAAACGAGAGCGGAGTGTTCGGGACACGCGGGCCATAACTCAGCTTGCTTACAAACAAATAGTCTCCTACCAATAACGACTTTTCCAACGATGAACTTGGAATCTGATAATTCTGGAAGACAAACAGGTTGATGAACGTCACAGCTACCAATGCGAAGAAAATATCATCAATCCATCCGAACAGGCTCAAAAGATGAGGGTTCTTCGTCTTCTTCCACGCATTCCACGGAATGAATTTCGTCAAGTAAATGTCAACCAACAACAAGATGCCCAGCAGCAACCACCCGTTTTGCATCCATAAGCAAAACAAGATATACAAAACAGTTGCTACGCCGAATTTGATCCACTGACGTTTAGATACAGGCTTCATCTTTCGTCCTATTTAAAAATGGAATAAATCGTCCATGCCCAAAAAGCCTTTCTTCCCCGCTGTGAATTCGGCAGCGATCACGGCTCCCAGTGCGAATCCTGCCCGGCTTTTGGCTTCATGTTTTATGCTGATGGTGTCGGCGTCCGATTCATAAACGATTTCATGTATGCCGGGGACTTCTCCTTCGCGGATGGCATGGATGGGTAAATCCGTCGGCTTTTCTGCCGTTTCCAAAGTCCACCGTTCCTTACGGTCGATGTTTTCCAATATGCCTTCCGCCAAAGTAATGGCAGTGCCGCTCGGAGCGTCCAGCTTATGCACATGATGGACTTCGGTCATGCGGACATCGTACGAGGGGAAGTTGTTCATGATTCTGGCCAGGTATTTATTGACCGCAAAGAATATATTCACCCCCACGCTGAAGTTCGAGGCATAGAAAAATGTCTTGCCCTCTTCTTTGCACATCCGCTTTATCTCATCCAAATGTTCCAACCAGCCTGTCGTCCCGGATACTACCGGCACTCCGGCGGCGAAACATTTCATGTAATTGTCATAAGCCGTAGCCGGCGTGGTAAATTCAATTGCCACATCCGCACTTTTGAATGCGTCAGACTTGAAGTCTTGCGGATTGTTGATATCAATGATTGAAACGATTTCATGACCTCTGCTTAGGGCAATCTGTTCGATGGCCTTGCCCATTTTACCATATCCTACAAGTGCAATTTTCATACGTTTTCTTCTTTTGTTCTAAATTACTTCTGCAAACTTACAAATATTATTTATAATTTTGCGCACCAAAATAA
The DNA here is from genome assembly GCA_937890135.1 of uncultured Parabacteroides sp. Lineage (GTDB taxonomy): Bacteria > Bacteroidota > Bacteroidia > Bacteroidales > Tannerellaceae > Parabacteroides. The sequence goes on along the minus strand of CALBYC010000218.1, from coordinate 8,575 downwards.
AAAGAAGCAATGAATATTACTGATTTGTACGAACTTTTCATTCATCACCATTGTGTGTCGATTGATAGCCGGAATTGTCCGAAGAATTCTCTGTTCTTCGCCATCCGGGGAGAACGGTTTGACGGGAATAAATTTGCTGAAGCCGCACTGAACAACGGTGCCGCATACGCCATAGTCGACAATCCGGATTATGTGACTTCCGACCGGACTATCTTGGTAGAGGACAGCCTTGTGGCTTTGCAGCAATTAGCTCATCGCCACCGCAAGGCGATAGGCACGCCTGTCATCGGGATCACAGGCACGAACGGGAAAACGACGACAAAAGAATTGTTGGCGGCAGTCCTTTCTACCAAATACAATGTTTTAGCAACCGAAGGTAATCTAAACAACCACATCGGCGTTCCACTTACCCTGTTGAAGCTAAACATCGACCACGAGCTGGCTGTCATAGAAATGGGGGCAAGCCATCCTGGGGACATCAAGGAATTGGCAGAAATAGCAGCTCCCAACTATGGGTTAATCACCAACGTGGGGCAAGCGCATCTGGAAGGGTTCGGCTCTTTCGAAGGCGTGGTCAAGACAAAAGGGGAACTGTATGATTATCTTCGCCACACGCATGGTAAAATATTCATCAAAAAGGAGAACAAAGACTTGCAAGGCATGGCCAAAGGATTGGAACAAATTACTTATGGCGAGGATGAATCGGCATTCACTGTCGGGCATGTGGTATCCTGCGACCCCTACCTGACTTTCGACTGGAAGCAGCAGGGGAAAATACACACAGTCGAGACCCATCTGATTGGCAGGTACAATTTAGACAACGTGCTGGCCGCCGCCGCTGTTGGGCGTTATTTCAAAATCCCCGCAGAACGCATCAGCCGTGCCATTGCGGCTTATGAACCGACCAACCATCGTTCGCAATTGATAAAGACAGAGTGCAATGAGGTCATCCTTGATGCTTACAATGCCAATCCGACCAGCATGAAAGCGGCTTTGGACAATTTCGCCGCCATCGAAGGTGGCAAGAAAGCTGTCATTTTAGGAGATATGAAAGAACTGGGACCTACGAGCGACGACTTGCACCAGCACATCATAGAATTGCTAAAACAAGACAAATTCGACAAGGTTTTACTTTGCGGAGATCATTTCAAGAAAGTGGCGGATGGCTATATGGCCTTTGGCACAACTGAAGAATTGGCCGATTATCTCAAACAGCACAAACTGGAGGGATATCGGGTGCTGGTAAAGGGTTCGCATGGCATGTCCCTTGAAAACATCGTGGATTTATTGTAAAATTTATACCTTTGCAAGCAGCAATCAAATTATCATCGTAAAGGAAATATGGAAAACGAATTTCTCCAAACAGAAGAAGCTATCGTGGCAATGCTGAAGACCGTATACGACCCGGAAATTCCAGTGAACGTATACGACTTGGGACTGATATATAAAATTGACGTGGATGATGAAAAGAACGTGACCATAGACATGACTTTGACGGCCCCCAATTGCCCTGCTTCAGATTTCCTGTTGGAAGATATCCGTATGAAAGTCGGTTCCATCGAAGGCGTGAAGAACGTGGAAGTGAACTTGGTGTTTGAGCCGGAATGGAACAAAGACATGATGTCGGAAGAGGCTAAACTGGAATTAGGGTTCCTATGAGCATGGACGGAAGGACTAAAATCTATTTCGCCTCCGATGCCCATTTGGGAGCGAGGTCCCATAAGGACCCGTTAGCCGTCGAACGCAAACTCGTCCGATGGCTGGACAGCATCAAAGCCGATGCCAAAGCGGTGTGGTTCTTAGGCGACATGTTCGACTACTGGTATGAATACAAATATGTCGTGCCAAAAGGATTCACCCGTTTTTTGGGCAAGCTTGCCGAACTATCGGACAGCGGCATAGAAATCCATTTTTTCATCGGGAACCATGATGTCTGGATGTTCGATTACCTGCCCGCGGAAATCGGTGCCACCATCCACCGTGAACCTCTGACCGTCGACCTGCTGGGCAAACGCTTCTTCTTGGCTCACGGCGACGAGGTGGACAACCGCAGCCGTTCCTTCCAACTCATCCGCTGGATTTTCCGAAACCGCATCTGCCAGATATTATACAGCGCCATTCATCCCCGCTGGACATTCGGGTTTGCACTGGGCTGGTCTCTTAACAGCCGGAAAAAGGGGCTGAAGAAAGCCACGGAAACAGCATATCAAGGCGAGTCATCCGAATATCTCGTTCAATTCGCCAAATCTTACCTCAAAACCCATCCGGACATTCATTTCTTTATTTTCGGACATCGGCATATCATGCTTGACCTCATGCTGAGCCGGACTTCCCGAATACTCATTGCCGGAGACTGGATGCAATACTTTTCATATATTGTCTGGGACGGGGATAATCTGTCCTTAGACCAATTTGAGCCGGAAGATTAGTCCAGTTTCCCCTCATCGGCATAGCTGTAATATTTTTTGCCGCCGATAATCAAATGATCCAACAGGCGAATATTCATGATCTTCGCCGCTTGCCCGACCCGTTTCGTCAAATCATCATCCGCCCGGCTCGGACGGATGCTCCCGGATGGATGGTTGTGGCAAAGGACAATGCCGGTAGCCAAAGCGGAAATGGCCTTCTTGAGTATCAACCGGATATCCGCGGCAGTTTCGGATATTCCACCCTGACTTATCCGCTGTTTATCCACAATCTGGTTGGAATGGTTCACACACGCCATCCATAATTCTTCATGGGGCAAATCCATGACGAAAGGAAGGAAAATGTCGTACACGTCCCGGCTGCCACGCACCATGTTCCGGGCCAACGTATCCGACACAGCCCGCCGTTTCCCCAGTTCTATCGCCGCCTGAATGGTAACGCCCTTGGCTACTCCCACTCCCTTGAAATTGGCTATCAAGTCGGACAATGACAATTTGGCCAGTTCGTTCAAGTTGTTGCTGACGGAATTCAAGATACGCTGGGCAAGCTGTATGGCGGACTCGTCGCCACTGCCCGAACCGAGCAAGATGGCAAGCAGCTCGACAGTGCTTAATGAAGCGATGCCTTTTTGGACGGCTTTTTCACGGGGGCGGTCGTCCTCCGCCCATTCTTTGATGGAAAGATTTTGTTTCATAACTAAGGTCTTTTTCTCAAAAACAAAGAGAGCACGTGAAAAACGCACTCTCCCTATCTGATTTCCGGAATATATATTAACGGACACGGCCTACGTAAGAACCGTCCTGCGTGTTGATTTCGATGATTTCGCCTTCGTTGATGAACAAAGGAACGCGGACTTCCGCTCCTGTTTCTACCGTCGCAGGTTTCAATGTGTTTGTCGCAGTATCCCCTTTGATGCCCGGCTCGGTATAAGTTACAGCCAACTGGACTTTGACAGGCATGTCTGCAAACAGGATTGTTTCAGTAGAAGCATCGGATACGACATCAACCACTTCCCCCTCTTTCATGAAGTCAACGCCATTGATCAGTTCCTTGTCGATGATGACATCTTCAAAAGTTTCCTGGTTCATGAAATGATAATGTTCACCTTCACGGTAAGTATATTGGTATGGGCGACGCTCCACACGCACATCCTCCAATTTTTCACCAATGTTGAAACGGCGTTCAATCACACCCCCTTTTACGACATCTTTCAAAGTCGTACGCATGATAGTGTTTCCTTTACCAGGTTTAACATGCAGGAAGTCAACGCAAAAATAAAGTTTCCCGTCTAAACGGATACAAGTACCTTTTTTAATGTCTTGTGAATTAATCATATTTTTTTCTTTATGTATAATTAGCCGAAGTGAATAGATTTTGCTGCAAAAATACGACTTTCCCTTCAAAGTACAAGGGAATTAAGGAAAAATAGAGCATCCTCTGCCGATTAATTTGCATCTTTGCGGTGGATTTATCAGCAACTGGATTTCGTATGGCAAGAACAGATATCATCGTAACCGGCTATTTTTACGCCGACGGAGGGGCAATGTTCGGAACTGTCCCCAAAAGCGCCTGGTGCCGGAAATACCCTTCCAATGCCGGCAATGGTTGTGTCCTGGCAATGAAGTCGCTATTGATTCTATCCGACTCGGGACAAAAGATATGGGTGGACACGGGATGCGGGCATAAACATCCGGAACGCCTCTCCTATTACCGGTTCTTCGGGCTGAAAGGCATAAGGGCCGCCTTGGCGGAAAAAGGCATTCGGCCTGAAGAGATAACGGATGTCGTGCTTACCCATCTGCATTTCGACCATTGCGGGGGTTGCACCCACGAGCATGGCGACGGCCCATCCATGACCTTCCCCCATGCCCGGCACTGGGTCAGCAGAAAACAATGGGAGAATTTCTGCCATCCAAACGCTTTGGAGAAAGGCTCTTTTTTCGACGAGGACATGCGCCCGGTAGCAAACACGGGGCAATTGTCGTTGTTGGAAACAGACCTGTCGTTGGCGCCGGATGTCAGGCTGATGCTCTATGACGGACATACGCCCGGGCAAATCGCACCTTGCATCCAGACCGGCAACGAGACGATCGTCTTCGCCGGAGATGTCATCCCCTTGATAGCCCATGTGTCTCCGGCTTGGATTTCCGCTTACGACGTAGAGCCTTTACGCTCGTACGAGGCAAAAAGCAAGCTATTGGAACTTGCCGTGCTCGGCAAGCAGCGGATCGTCTATTGCCATGATGCCTACTCCCGCTCGTCCCTGGTAAAAAAAACTGACACGGGGTTGTTCCTTCCTGTCAGAGGAAGCATCATCAAAGAGGAAAATCCACCTATATAATCCATTTTTTTTGTATGTTTGCATCTTTGTAATGAATCATGAAGATGAATGAGATGACTATTAACATAAAAGGAGAGCTTGTTTCTTTCGACCGCCCGTTGGTCATGGGAATCCTGAATGTCACCCCGGATTCGTTTTATGCCGGGAGCAGGAAACAGAACGAGGCGGAAATAGCAGGACGCATCGAGACCATCCTGGGAGAAGGCGGGGACATGGTGGACATCGGGGGATACTCTTCCCGGCCGGATGCCGCAGATGTATCCGAGGCGGAAGAATCGGAGCGTTTGAAACTTGCCCTTGAAGTAATCAAGCGGGATTACCCGGAGACGAAAGTGTCCGTCGACACATTCCGGGCTTCTGTCGCCCGCATGGCCGTAGAGACGTATGGCGCCGCCATCGTCAACGACATTTCGGGAGGGCAGCTGGACAAAGACATGTTCCCGACCATAGCGGCATTGAAAGTCCCATACATATTGATGCACATGCGCGGCAATCCCAAAACCATGCAACGGCATACGGACTACAATCACTTGACAGCGGACATCCTGACGTATTTTTCCGAGAAAGTGGATGAATTGTTCCAGTTAGGAGTCAATGATGTCATTTTGGATCCGGGGTTCGGGTTCAGCAAGACATTGGAACAAAACTACGAATTGATGAGCCACCTGGCCGACTTCCGCCTGTTCAAGCTGCCCGTCCTGGTCGGCATCTCCAGGAAAAGCATGATTTACAAGTTGCTGGGAAACACCCCGGAGGAGAGCTTGAACGGGACGACCGTACTGAACACATTCGCCTTGTTGCATGGGGCCGACATATTGAGGGTGCACGACGTCAAGGAGGCCGTGGAGGCTGTGAGAATCGTTAATCAAATAAATAAAAACCAATAGTCATGTGGATGCATTTCGGTATAAAGGACTTGATTGATGTCTTGCTGGTGGCCTATTTCCTTTACCAGACCTATAAACTGATGAAAAGCTCCGGCACGCTGGCCATATTCAACGGGGTCGTTTCTTTCCTCATCGTCTGGATCGTGGTATCGCAGATACTGGAGATGCGGCTGATGGGAGCCATCCTCGACAAGATGATAAATGTCGGCGTGCTGGTGTTAATCATCCTGTTCCAAGACGACATACGCCGTTTCCTCATCGCTTTCGGGTCGCACAAAGGATGGAAATTCCTGACCAAACTGTTCGGCAAGCATAATGCGGAGAACGAATCCGAGCAGAGCTTCGTCGCGCCGGTCGTGCTGGCCTGCATGAACATGGCGAAAAAGAAGACGGGCGCTTTGATTTGCATACAACAGGAAATGGATCTGGCAACTTACGAGCACACCGGAGAAATGTTCAATGCGGACGTGAACGCGCGCTTGATTGAAAATATATTTTTCAAGAACAGCCCGTTGCACGACGGGGCCATGATCATTGCGAACAACAGGATTCGCGCGGCTGGATGCATCTTGCCGGTTGCACAGACGGCCAACCTGCCGAAAGAAATGGGATTGCGCCATCGATCGGGGCTGGGGATGTCACTGGAGACGGATGCCATCGTCATCATCGTGTCGGAAGAACGGGGGAAAATATCCGTGGCACACAATGGCAACATCCAAGTGAATGTGACCGGGGAGGAATTACAACAAATCCTGTCCAAGGGAAAATACGATGGCGCAGCCCAGACAGCCGGGACGGGACAAAAAAACGATGCCGACCCGGCAAACAAATGACCGCCACCTTTCAAGCAAACAGTCCCGATGATTTTTCACGACCATCGGGACTGTTTGGCATTCAAGAAATGTTTGTATTGCCCGCAGGCAGTACCCTCGAGGGGAATCGAACCCCTATCTAAAGTTTAGGAAACTTCTATTCTATCCGTTGAACTACAAGGGCAACTCAAACGTGCTGCAAAAGTAACACCTTTTTATCAAATTTCAAAATCAATCGAACAATGTTTGCATCACGGCAAGCGAACGGATTTCCGGGAAATCCGGCAAATGCAAGCGGTAATATTCCAGCATCCGTTCTATAATCCGTATCCGGTCCTTCCGCGAAAAGGAATAGAGCGACATGTTTTCATACGTCATCTTCAGCAATCGGAGCATGACGGCACTTTCTCGCGCATCCAAATAATGGGCATGGACCGGTTGCTCCGACACGAAAACGCTGTTCTGCATGTCAAAGCAGGATGTGCCGGCCGAATGACTTTCCACGTTGGGATATATACCTATATAATATAACAAGTGGAGCAGGAAAACCAAATGGAAGTTTGCTATGCCGCTCTCCAAATTCTCCAGCGCCACGACCGAATCATACAAAAAACGGAAAAGCCGGTCGTCCGGTTGCGTGTCCCTCACCACACGGAAGAGCACTTCGGACAAGAAAAGAGCCAGCATGTTTTTCACGGGGTTGGAAGCCGTCTCCGCCAACGGGAAACAGAGATGGGCCTCCTTTATCCGCTGGATATCGCAACGGTGGCTATGTTCGACATCCATGTCCAATGCCGACAGAGGCATGAACAGGGAACGGGGCACCTTACTTCCTTTTTTGCCGCTCCCGAAAACCATGTACGACACACGGCCGAAACGTTCCGTATATATATGTACGATAAAACGATTATCTTCATAAGGAATCGCACGCAAAACGATTCCCCGTGTCTTCTCCAACATACGCTATTCTTGTTTAATGCTCAAATATACAAGGTTTACTTCTAAACAGAAGTTAAAATGAATATTACATGCAAATTATCGTTTAAAAAGTTTTGCCAGTTTGAAGAGAAGTCTTATCTTTGCACTCGCAATCGGGAAGAAGTATCTTCCGGAATTGCTCGGACAGGACAAAAAACGAGGATGGCCCGTTCGTCTATCGGTTAGGACGCAAGATTTTCATTCTTGAAAGGGGGGTTCGATTCCCCCACGGGCTACAATAAACAGGATTAAAAAATTAAGAAGTATTTCTGAGAAATGGCAAATCATAAGTCATCAATTAAAAGAATCAGACAGACTAACGCAAGGCGTCTGCGCAATAGATATTATGCGAAGACAGCTCGTAATGCAATGCGTGTTCTGCGTGCTACGGAAGATTCGAACGAAGCTCAGGCTTTGTTCCCGAAAGTATGTTCTATGTTGGACAAGTTGGCCAAAAAGAACGTTATCCATAAGAACAAAGCTGGCAACTTGAAATCAAAGTTGGCCAAACACGTTAACAAGCTGGCTAAGTAATCATACTTACGGATATAAAGGCTTTAAAAGCCTTTGAAAGATGGCCCGTTCGTCTATCGGTTAGGACGCAAGATTTTCATTCTTGAAAGGGGGGTTCGATTCCCCCACGGGCTACCTGAAAAGAGGATAAGCGCATCGCATATCCTTTTTTTTCGTGCCTATGCGATTCCAGCGCAGCATCTTCCACCCGATGCGAGGTGAGAGCAAAACAGACTGGAACATAGAACGTTAAAGGGGTATCTCTCACCTTTTCCCGTATCTCTCACCTACCTCTCACCTCAAAGCAACAATCTGTCGCTCAATCTATTGAACTAAAAAAGAATGGCGGGTGAGAGATGGTGAGACCAATTTTTCAACTTTATGGAGATAGAGTCAGCCTGCTTTTACCAACTCCTCAACCTGTTTCTTCCGTATTAGAGATTCATTACGGGGTGCACGCACCATACATCACCTAAAACATGCGCCAACTGGTCAATCCTTTACATGAATGATTTGGCAGCATGCCTATACCTGACACATAAAAAAGCGAAATGGCTGCAAAAAAACGCTCCTTTTTTTGCAGCAATAGCCCTTCGAAATTTCACCGTCCATTGAGG